>JAADFK010000224.1 GCA_013152925.1 Acidobacteriota bacterium
CACAGGCCTTGACCGCGAGCGCCCCGCCAGCCCGGGCCGCCACGACGATCCGGTCGAGCTCGGGCGGGCATACCTCGGGAGCCAGCCTCCGCCGCGCCGTCCAGTCGGCGGCCACGGCTTCCCCAACCGCCGCCTCGTCCGGAGCCAGCAGGGCCGAACGGCACCGCCGTGCCGCCGCGGCGATCTCATCGAGGGCCAGCGCCGTACCGGCATCGCCTTCGAAGCGCCGCCGGATGATCTGCCAATTGACCATGCCCGAGTGGTGCGTGATCCCAGTGAAAAAGACCGTCAGGCGCCGCCCCACCCAGTCGAGATCGACCGGTAGCCGTTCGAGCCTCTCCCCGCCGGGCCCCAGGTGCAGGGCCAGCACGCCGCCGGCCTCGGCGGCCCAGTGGTCCTGGCAGCCCGCGGGCGCTCCGAGCACACGGGCCTCCAGGTCGCGGAGGATCGGGATCAAGCGGGACCCGTCCATGGACCGGCCATCCAGGACCAGAAGCGCCCTGGCCAGGGCCAGAGCGTAGGCCGAAGAGCCCCCCAGCCCGGAGCCCACGGGTACCTGTTCGAGAACCCGGATCACCAGGCCCCCGCCGGGCCGGAAGAAGAATGCGACCGCCGCCGTCAGGTCGCTCCCGGAATCGGCCGCCTCCAGTGACCTCGGGGCCCCTCCTCCGACCACGTGGAGCACCGTTCCGGCCGGCGCTCCGGCCGCCTCCACCCTGACGCGCGCCCGGACGGGCAGCGCGGCGTTGACGGTCAGGGCCCCGGGGTGCAGAACCCCCAGCGGCCAGATGTCCAGGGTTCCCCCGGCCAGGTCGGCCCGGCACGGCGCGGCGGCCTCAGCCCATGGCGCCACGGGGAGCCTCCCGGGCCGTCCAGCAGGGTCTGGACGGTGATGGCATAGGAGAGGAAGCGCCGGAGGCGGTCCCTGGCGATGGGCTTGGCCGGCGGAGAGGAGATCCGCAGCGGGTTGATCCACTTCCCGTTGTGCCGGACGCGGTAATCGAGGTGGGGGCCCGTGGCCAGACCCGTCTGGCCGACGTAACCGATCACCTGGCCCTGGTGGACCCGCACCCCGTGGTGAATCCCCCTGGCGTAGCGGCTCAGGTGGAGGTAGCTGGTTTCGTAGCCGTTGCTGTGGCGAACGGTGACCATCTTGCCGCCCCCACCCCTGCGGCCCACGAAACGGACCACGCCGTCGGCCGTCACATGGACCGGGGTTCCCACCGGAGCGCCGTAGTCGACCCCGTAGTGGGGCATGCGCCGGTGGAGCACCGGATGGTAGCGGTGGAGGCTGAACCTGGAGGTGATCCGGGAGAACTTCAGGGGCGCCCGGAGGAACTCCTTCCGCAGCGGGTGCCCCTTGAGATCGTAGTACCCGACCCTCCCCTGCCCGTCGGGGAAGGCCACGGCGTTGAGGGTACGGCCCGCGTTGAGGAAGCGCGCCGCGAAGAGGGTGCCCCACCCGTACGGCTTCCCGCCCACCGTCCGGCGGTCGACGATGACCACGAAGCGGTCACCCTGCCGGAGGTCCCGGAAGAAGTCGATGTCCCACTGGAAGATCCCCGCCAGCCGTACGGCCAGCTCGGCATCGCCGCCCGCCGCGTCCACGGCCCCGAACAGGGAGCTCTCGATGCTCCCCTCCAGGCGGACGACCTCGTGCTGCACGGTCCCGTCCACACGCCGGGCGCGGATGGTTTCCCCGGAACGTTCGGCCCGCACCGTGCTCCGGGCATCCATGCGGATAGTCAGCGATTGCAGCTGGCCGGAGGGTGCACGCCGTCCCTCCACCACCATCCCCGGCCGCAGCGCCCTGGGGTCGAGCACCGAGGCCAGGCTCAAGCACCACTGGCTCCACTGCCCGGGCTCCAATTCCCGGCAGACACTCTCCAGAGTGTCCCCGGGGCTCACTTCGAAACGCGTGATCGTGGCGCTGAGCTTGAGGGGCCGGACCGTGACCGGCGAATCCGGCGCATGTACCGGCGCTGTACGCGGACCGCCGCCGCACGCCGCCGAGATCGCCAGAGCTGTCACCAGGCCCAGGCCCGATGGCCTCACGGGGCGCTCCATGCCTCGACCGCCGCGGCCGTGGCCTCCAGCCGGGCCACGACCTCTCCCTTGCGGTTGAGGATGACCAGGGCCGGAACGGTGACGACGCGGCACCGCTTCAGGAAGCTGCCGTGCCGATCGTGAAGCCAGGTCACGTCCGTCCCCGCGAAGGCCTTCCGTCCGTCCTCCAGAGGTTCGACCACGTCGATGAAAACCAGATTGAGGCCCTTGGCCCGGCAGGCCGCCTTCAGGGCCGCCCGGTTCTTCAGAACCTCCGGCGCCCTGGGCTGCCAGGACGACCACACCACCACCGCGACCGGCGCCGTCTCGGCCAACCAGCGATCCCACGGCACTGGCGTGCCGTCTGGATACCGCAAGTCCGGGCCGCCACCGGCCCCGCCGATGGCCGCCACGAGCAGCGCCGCGGCCGTGAGCCAACCGATTCTACGAGGGCTCGCCATGGCCGCAGTATAGCCGACACCGGCGCCGAGCCGTTTCATCGGCGCGCCGGCCGAGGAACCCGGTCACCGTGTCGAGGCTGCGATCCCGGTCGTGTATACTCCCCGCGCCTCCGCCATCGGGGGCGAGCCATTCCAAGGAGCAACGCATGACCGAGCGCACGCTGACCATCATCAAGCCCGACTCCGTCGAGAAGAACAACGTGGGCGCCATCATCGCCCACCTGGAGCGCGAGGGGTTCCGCATCGTCGCGGCCCGCATGATGCGGCTGACCGAGGCCCAGGCCCGGGCCTTCTACGAGGTCCACAGGGAGCGGCCCTTCTACGACGACCTCGTCGCCTACATGACCTCGGGTCCCGTCTGGCCCATGTGCCTCGAGCGCGAGAACGCCGTGGTGCATCTCCGTGAGGTCATGGGCGCCACCAACCCCGCCGAGGCGAACGAGGAGACGATCCGCGCCCTGTACGGCGAATCCATCGAGCGCAACGCGATCCACGGCTCAGATTCCCCGGAGAACGCCGCGCGGGAGATTTCCTTCTTCTTCCCGGAGACCGACCTGGTCTGAGCCGCTCCCGGCCGGCCGCCCGGTCTCGAGGGTCGTGCGGCCCCCGAAGCCTCGTACCATTCCGGGGAGAGGGGGCGGCGTCCCTCTCCCGGTGGGGTGTTCCGCGATTCCATTCTTCGTCGGCGGGACGTCCTTGGAGGCGGCGGATCTGCTGGGCTTCCCCCGGGGGAGGCCGGGCGGCCATGGTCCCACCGGCGATCCCGCGTGTGAAGGAAGGCGCCAGGCCCACCACGCGCCTTGACCTGGGTCAAGGCATTGACCATACTGATTGTGGAACATTCTTCCAGATGTTGAAGCCTACAAGCATCCGATCCGTCACGCCCTCCGATCGCTTCACCTGCTCGGGAATCGTCGTCACGGCACGGCCCCAGGAGCTCCAGGAGGTTCGCCGGATGATCGAAGGGCTCGACGGCCTCCGCGTGCACCAGGAAGACGCGACGTCCGGGCGACTGGTCGTGACCCAGGAGGCCTCGTCCGACGCCGAGCAGGCCGAGGGCCTGCTGCGGCTCCAGCGTCTGCCAGGGGTGCTCGCGGCGGATCTCGTGTACTACCACCGTGAGGAGCCGGAGGCGATGGTGCCCGGCTCCGACCATCAGTCAGGAGCGAAGCAATGAAGGATGGCCTTTCCCGAAGAGAGTTCGTGGTTTCCAGTGTCGCCGCGGCCACCGCCGCGACCGTCGGCCTCCCCGTCGCCGGCGAGGTGATCGATCCCGCGGCCGGCGCCCACTGGGAGAAGGGTGTCTGCCGGTTCTGCGGGGTCGGCTGCGGCGTCCAGGTGGCGGTCAAGGAGGGGCGCCTGGTCGGCGTCAAGGGCGATCCCCAAAGCCCCGTCAACCGCGGCCTGTTGTGCGTCAAGGGCTATGCCAACCCCCAGATCCACTACGGTGCCGACCGCCTCACCCAGCCGCTGCTCCGCATGAAAGACGGCCGGTACAGCAAGGACGGGGAGCTCTTCCCCATCTCCTGGGAACGGGCTTTCGACGAGATGGAACGGCAGTTCAAGAAGGTCTACGGTGAGCTCGGACCGACCGGCGTCGCCATCATGGGCTCCGGCCAGTACACCATTCCCGAGGGTTACGCGGCTGTCAAGCTGAGCAAGGCCGGCTGGCGCACCAACAACATCGATCCCAACGCACGCCAGTGCATGGCCTCGGCCGTCGCGGGGTTCATCCAGGTGTTCGGGATCGACGAGCCCGCCGGCTGCTACGACGACATCGAGCTAACGGATGCCGTGGTCACCTGGGGCGCCAACATGGCCGAGATGCACCCCATCCTGTGGTCCAGGATCGTCGCTCACCGCATGGCCAAACCCCACGTCAGGGTCGTCAACCTAAGCACCTACTCCAACAGGACCTCCGACGCCGCAGATGTGGAGATCATCTTCAAGCCGCAGACCGACCTGGCCATCTGGAACTACATCGCGCGGGAGATCTTCGAGCGAAACGCCGTCGACAACGACTTCATCGAAAAGCACTGCGTGACCGCCACCGGGCCCACGGACATCGGCTACGGCATGCGCTTCAACACGGAGCACGCCTTCCCCGCCGAGCTCGACACCCTGGAGCGCGAGAAGAAGGTCAAGCTGACCCGGGACGAGGCCATCGCCCAGGGCCTCGATCCCGACGAGCCCCACGAGGTGGAGCAGCGGCACCGCACGACCGCCGGCGCGCACTGGCTGATCGCCCTGGAGGAGCTCAAGAAGGCCGTGGCGCCCTACGATCTCGAGTTCGTGGCGCAACTGGCCAAGGGTGATGCTGACGAGTCACTGGAGAGCTTCAAGAAGAAGCTCCAGGCGCTGGCGGATCTCTACGTGGATCCCAAACGCAACATCGTGTCCTTCTGGACCATGGGTTTCAACCAGCACACCCGGGGAACGTGGGTCAACGAGCAGGCGTACATGGTGCATCTGCTGACGGGCAAGTACGCCCGCCCCGGCGCCTCGGCCTTCTCCCTGACGGGCCAACCCTCGGCCTGTGGCACGGCCCGCGAGGTCGGCACCTTCGCCCACCGCCTGCCGGCCGACATGGTGGTCGCCAATCCCGAGCACCGCAAACGGGCCGAGGGCATCTGGCACCTTCCCTCGGGGACCCTGAACCCCAAGGTGGGAAGCCACATCACCAAGATGATGCGGGACATCGAGGACGGGAAGATCCGCTGGCTCTGGGTCCAGGTCACCAACCCCTTCCAGTCCACGGCCAACGCCAACCACTGGTTCCAGGCGGCGCGTGAGCGGGACGTCTTCATCGTCGTCTCCGATGTCTACCCAACGGTTTCGTGCCGGGTGGCGGACCTGATCCTGCCGGCGGCCATGCACTTCGAAAAGTGGGGGCTCTATGGCAACACCGAGCGGCGGACCCAGGGCTGGCGCCAGATGGCCGACCCGCCCGGCCAGGCGCGCTCCGATGTCTGGCAGATGCTGGAGTTCTCCAAGCGGTTCACGCTGCGGGAGGTGTGGGGCCGGAAGCCGGTCCCCGGCCTCAAGGCGGCGGGATTCGAGGACGGCTGGCTTCCCGACGTGCTCGAGTCGGCCAGGGCAATGGGTTATACGCCCGAGACAACCCTCTACGAGGTCCTCTTCGCCACGCCCCGGGCACGGTCCTTCCCGTGGCCCGACCCCAGGGCGAAGGGATACCACAACTGCACCGCCGAGGCCGCCGGTCTCGACTGGTTCCCCGAGAAGGCCCTGTTCCAGGAGTACGTCATCTTCGGCCGCGGCCACGGCCACGACCTGGCCGACTTCGACGTCTACATGGACCCCGCCGTTCGCGGTCTGCGCTGGCCCGTGGTCGACGGCAAGGAGACCCGCTGGAGGTTCAACGGGAAGTACGACCCCTACGTCGCCAAGGGCACGGACTTCGAGTTCTACGGACCCGCGCTGAAGAAGATCCCCCGAGGCAACCTGGCAGGACCCGGGAAGGGACCCAAGGTCTCCGTGGCCGGCAAGGCCAAGATCTTCTTCCGGCCCTACGCCGCCCCGGCCGAGAGCCCCGACGCACACTACGACCTCTGGCTCTGCACCGGGCGCGTTCTCGAGCACTGGCACAGCGGCACCATGACCCGCAGGGTGCCGGAGCTCAACGCCGCGTTCCCCGAAACCGTCATCTTCATGAATTCCAAGGATGCCTCCTCCCGCGGCATCTCCGACGCAGCCGTGGCCTGGGTGGAGTCCCGCCGCGGCCGGATCCGCGCCCTCATCCGGACGGTGGGCAGAAACCGGGTGCCCAGGGGGATGGTGTTCGTGCCGTGGTTCGACGAGAACGTCCTCATCAACAAGGTGGCCCTGGACGCCACCTGCCCCATCTCCAAGGAAACCGACTACAAGAAGTGCGCCGTCCGCGTGGTGCCGGCGTGAAGGGGGGAACGACCATGCGCCTGACAACCCTCTCGACCCTGACAGTCCTCGCCCTCCTGGCCGCCGGCTGTGCCTCCCGCGCTCCGGAACCCTCCGCCACCAACGCCGCCACGGCGCCGCGGGCCATTCCCGAGTCCAGGATCGGGCTCCGAACGGCCGATGTCAGCGAGGCCTCCCCCGTCAGACCCATCGTTCCCGTGAGGGCCCAGCCCGGCGAGGCGCCGCTCCCGGTCCGGCCATACCCGGGCTCGCCTCCAGTCATCCCCCATTCCGTCGACGGGCTTCTCCCCATCACCGCGAAGGAGAACGCCTGCGTGGGATGCCACGACCCGGCGAACGCCGGCGATTCCGAAGCCACTCCCATCCCGGCGAGCCACTTCGAGGCCGGCAAGCTCGACAACCGCCGCTACCTGTGCATCTTCTGCCACGTGCCGCAAACCAAGGCCACACCACTGGTGGAGAACACCTTCAAGCCCTGAGCATGAGAGCGGCCGGTATCCCGGCAACACCCCGGCGACCGGGTCCGCCGGGGTGTTCTCGTTGGCGCTGGGCCGGCGCACCACCACCGCTTGAACCCGATGCGCGCTCCACCTCTTTCCTTCAGTGCGGCTATACTACGCGGCATGGCACGTGTCAGCTGGCACCGCTACTTCATGAACCTGGCCATCCAGGCGGCCACGCGCTCGACCTGTCCCCGCAAGCACGTTGGAGCCGTGATCGTGCGGGACAAGAGCATCCTTTCCACCGGGTACAACGGCTCGATCCGGGGCGCACCCCACTGCGACGAGGCCGGTTGCCTGATGGAGAACGGCCACTGCGTGCGAACGGTCCACGCCGAGGCCAACGCCATCGTCCAGGCGGCTCGCAACGGCGTCCGCCTGGAGAACGCCGAGATCTACGTGACGGCCTCCCCGTGCTTCAACTGCTTCAAGCTGATCGTCAATGCGGGAATCCGGATCATCTATTTCGGCGAGTTCTACCGGGACGAGCGCGTGCTCCAGTTCGCCAACGAGCTTGGAATCGAGCTGATCCACCTGGGCCTCAAACAGCCCGAACAGCAAACCGTCGAGGAGTGAGCCATGAGCAAGATCCGCCAGATCGGTGTCCTGACCGGGGGGGGCGACGCCCCGGGTCTCAACGCCGTCATCCGCGCCCTGACCAAATCCGCCATCCTGGACCACGGCGTTCGTGTCATCGGTTTCAACGACGGCTTTTCCGGCATGGTCGAGATGAAGACCCACGAGCTTGGGCTCCACGACGTCCGCGGCATCCTGCCCCGGGGCGGCACCATCCTGGGGACCACCAACCGGGGCAACCCCTTCGAGTACGTGGAGCGCCTGGCCGACGGCACGGAGCGCGTCAGTGACGCCTCGGCCACCGTTGCGAAGAACTTCGAGCGGCTGGGGCTGGATGCCCTCGTGGTCATCGGCGGCGATGGTACCCTGAGCATCGCCCACCGCCTGATGCAGGAACACGGCATCCCCGTGGTGGGCGTACCCAAGACCATCGACAATGACCTGGCGGCCACGGACCGTACCTTCGGTTTCGCCACCGCCGTCGAGGTGGCCACCGATGCGCTGGACCGGCTCCACACCACGGCCGAGAGCCACCACCGCATCATGCTCCTCGAGGTCATGGGCCGGGAGGCCGGATGGATCGCCCTCCACAGCGGCGTGGCCGGCGGCGCCGACGTGGTCCTGATTCCCGAGATTCCCTTCCAGGTGGAGCCCGTGATCGCCAAGGTCTGGGCCCGCCAGAACCGGGGCACGCCCTTCTCCATCGTCGTCGTCGCCGAGGGCGCCCGGCCGAAGGACGGCGACCAGGTCTACCAGAGCGTCGATCCCGTCACGGGGTGGAAGCGTCTCGGTGGAATCTCCTACGAGCTGGCGCCGATTCTCCAGGGCAAGACGGGACTCGAGGTGCGGGTCACGGTCCTCGGCCATATCCAGCGTGGCGGCTCCCCCTGCGCCGATGACCGGATTCTCGGCACGCGGCTGGGCGCCGAGGCCATGCGCCTGGTGATGAGGGGCCGTTTCGACCACATGGTGGCTCTACGCGGCGAGGAGATCGAGGCCGTGCCCATGGAGAAGGCCATCAACCGGCTCAAGCTCGTCGATCCCAACGGCCAGCTCGTCCGGAACGCCAGGAGCCTGGGGATCGTCTTCGGCGACGAAGACCCGGACGAGATCCTCGACACCAGATGATCGCCATCGATCTCAACGAGGTCTCCGTGCCGCTCGTCTGGGAGGAGCTCTTCGGGTGGCCCGATCCTCCGGATGTGGAAATCGGCGCTGGCAAGGGGCGATTCCTCCTCGAGATGGCACGGCTTCATCCCGATCGTTCCCTACTCGGCGTCGAGAGGGCGGCCAAGTACCACGAGATGGTGTGCCGGCGCGCCGCCCGGCGGGGCATCGAGAGCATCCGCATGGTGCGCACCACGGCCGAGGACCTGTTCTTCCGGCTGGTGAAGCCCTCCTCGGTGGCCCGGATCCACATCTACTTCCCGGACCCCTGGCCCAAGAAGCGGCACCACAAGCGCCGCCTGATCCGGCCGGAGGCCGTGGACGCCATGGCACGGGCCCTGGTTCCCGGCGGCCGGCTCCTGGTCAAGACCGATCATCCGGACTACGCCGAGGTCATCGGCGAGGTCCTGGCAGCTTCGTCGCTCACGGTGGAAGACCCGGCGTCACACTTCGAGGATCTACCGGAGACCAGCTACGAGATCAAGTACCGGCGGGAGGATCGTCCCATCTGGGCCTTCGTTTGCCGCCGGGGCCAGCTGGAGCCCCGCCATGCCTGAAGACACCATCGTCCGCGCCCTGGGCCTGGGGGGCCGTGCCCGCGCCGTGGCCGCAGAGACCACCGCTACTGTGGAGCGCCTGCGCACGATCCACGACCCCTCCCCCACCGTCACGGCGGCCCTCGGCCGGATCGCGACCGGTGCCCTGCTCCTCGCCGCCTCCCTGGAAAAAACCACCCGGCGCGAGCCCGTCACCACCCTCGAGGTGGAGGGTGACGGTCCGGCCGGCCGCTTCATCGCTACTGCCTCCCCCACCGGGTGGGTCCGCGCCACCGTGGACCATCCCGAGGCACAGGCCGAGCCCCGTCCCGACGGCAAGCTCAACGTGGCCGCGGTGGTCGGGGACTCCGGCACCCTGATCGTCACGCGGGATCCCGGCATCGGCGAGCCCTACCGTGGCGTCGTCGACCTGGTCTCCGGGGAGATCGCCAAGGACCTGGCCCGTTACCTGGACGAATCCGAGCAGACTCCCGCCGCTGTTCTGCTCGGCGTCTTCGTCGTCCCGACCCCCTCGGTACAGCACGCCGGCGGGTTGATGGTGCAACTCCTGCCCGGAGTCAGCGACGCCGAGGCCCGGGAGCTGTCCCGCCGGGTCGCCGGGTTGGAAACCGTCACGACCCAGTTGCGCGCCGGCAGGGGTCCCGAGGAGTGGTTGCGGGCCGTCTTCCCGAAGGACCTGGAGATCCTCGACACGACGCCGGCCTTCTTCCGGTGCGGCTGCAGCCGGGACCGCGTGGATCGCGCCCTCAAGCTCCTGGGAGAAGCCGAGATCCGCTCGCTCCTCGACCAGAGCCTCGCCGAACCGGTCGAGCTCGTCTGTGGCTTCTGCAGGTCTGCCTACACCGTCCCCCGCGACGACCTGGCCCGTCTCCTCCTGGAGGTCGAGCAGGAGAGCGGCCGGAAGGCCTCCTCCTAGCCATGGCCGACCCCCGCCACCGCCGGGGACGCCGCGGCGAGCTGGCCGCCCTCATCCTGCTCCTGCTCAAGGGGTACCGTCCCCTCCACCGCAACTGGTCCGGCGGAGGCGGCGAGCTGGACCTGGTGGTCGCCCGCGGCCGGACCATCGTCTTCGTCGAGGTCAAGACCCGCTCGAGCCCGGCCTTCGGGGGCGGCGCCGCGGCCGTCGGCCCCGCCAAACGCCGCCACCTGGCCCGTGCCGCCACCGCCTACCTCAGCCGCTTCGCCCTCTGGGAACGCCCCACACGTTTCGACGTCATCACCGTCGAGGGCCACGGCCGCTTCCCGTGGATCGCCATCCGCCACCTCAAGGGCGCCTTCCGCCCCGACCTCGGCCGGAGGGTCTGAGGGGCCGGGGTTGTGGCCGTTTTCGAAACGTGTGAAGACGATTCGCGTTCCATCCGGAGAGAGGGCCGGGTTCTGTTCGCTGGCCGGTGCCGCCGGTGCGCGCAGCCGCACCGCCCCGTCGGCCCGGACGACCGTCCTGTCCGCCGTCAACCCGGACGAGGCCGTGGCCGCGACGGCGGCGAGCACGTTGGCCAACGTGGTCCGGTGAAAACTCCGCACTGGGATTCCCGGTATATTCCACATGCCACATGCCGTCATGCCGTGCTGGACCACGGCCACCGGCGCAGGCCTCCTCATCGCCGCCGGCCCGGAGGTGAAACCCGGGTCCGTGCAATCCGTACCACGCCCCCATGGACGGCAGGAGGTGATCGTGCGGCGAATCTGTTGGGCCATGGTGGCCGTGACACTGGCGGCGGGGGCCGTGGGGGCTCAGACACCGCCGGTGGCGGTCCTCGAACGCCTCCAGTCCGCGATCAACCCCGAGGACGACGCCTTCACCGGCTCGTGGCGAATGACAACCTTCTCCGTCGTTGAAAAACCCAACGGGAAAGCGCACCACGAGGCCACCATGGAGATGAGCTGTTCCAGGGACGCCCGGGGACGGCTCCACCGCCAGGTGATCCGCTTCATCAAGGACGGCACGGACGAGACGAAGAAGATCCGGGCACGCCTCGAGAAGCAGGAAGCCGAAGGCGAAGCCGGCCGGAAGAAGAAGAACGGCAGGAAGAAGAAGGAACAAGAAGCAGACGTCGTCCCTCCCGATCCGGAGCACCGGGATCTCTACGTCTTCGAACCGCTCCCGCCGGAGGACGGAGCCGCGCGCTGCGTCTTCCGTCCCGCACCCGGTCACGCGAAGGACCGCGGCCTCCTGACCGGCGAGCTCGCCTGGGACCCCAGGACCCTGGATCCACTGTGGATCGAGGGTGAGCTGTCACACCCCCCGGGTCCGCTCAAGGAGATGCACCTGCGAATCGAGCTCCGCCGGAACGGCGATCTCCTCTACACCTCCCGCATGGTCACAGGCGGCCTTGCCAGGATCCTCCTGCTCAAGCGCCGATTCCACGCCGACGTCCGCTTCGAAGACGTCGAACCCGCGGCACCGGCAGCCGGCGATTGACCACGGGCATTGGCTCCCGCCCCACACTTCTTCCCTGGCGTTCCTGGCACTCTTGGCGGAAGACTCTCGTCCCTCCCGAGCCCGGAGGGGGCACGGCGCCGTTCGGGGGCTCGTGGCAGCCGGCCTGTGCTAACCTCCGGGGGCGGGAACAACGTGGGCGGAACAGGGCCGTCCGGGGGACCTCGCCGTGCCGCTGGCCGGTGGCGGCCCTCGAGCCCGGGCGGACGGGTCGCGGCCCCAGCCTTCGGGAAATCGGCCCCGAAGGTGTTCCGCTCCCGAAGGAGGCGCATGTCCGAGGGAGGTATCCGGCTGATCCTCAACGGTGAGGCCGTCACGGCGTCCATGGCGCCGGGCGGGGTTGTGCTCGACTTCCTGCGCCGGGAACGGGGCCTCAGGGGGACCAAGGAGGGGTGCCGCGAGGGAGATTGCGGCGCCTGCACGGTGCTGCTCGGAGAACGCGCGGGCTCGGGCATGCGCTACCGCGCCGTGGCCTCCTGCCTGCTCCCGGTCGCCGAGCTGGCGGGGCGGCACCTGGTGAGCATCGAGGGCCTCGACGGAGAGAGGCTCTCCGCCATCCAGAGGGCCATCGTGGAGGAGGGCGCCACCCAGTGCGGTTTCTGCACGCCGGGCCTCGTGGTGGCGCTGACGGGGTTTCTGCTGACGAGCCCCGGCCTGGGCGAGGAGGATGCCATGGAGGCCATCGACGGCAACATCTGCCGCTGCACGGGCTACGCCTCCATCCGGAGGGCCGTCCGGCGCCTCGTGGACGGCCTGGAGCTCGAGCCCGGGGCCCTGGAGACGCGGCACGAGGCCCTGGCGGCGGCCGGCTTGCTGCCGCCCCTGTTCGCCGGTATCGCCGCGCGGCTGGATGCCCTCGAGCACGCACCCGCGAGTGCCGACGCCGGAGGCATCCCCGTGGCCGGCGGCACCGACCTCTTCGTCGTGGAGGCCGCGCGGCTTCGGAAGGAACGGCTGCGCCTGCTGTCGCGGGAGCGGCGGGGCGAGCCCGTCTCCGAGGAGGGGAATCTCATCGTCCTCGACGCCGCCTCCACCATGGAGGAGCTCCGGCAGAGCCCGCTCCTCGAGGCCTGCTTCCCCTCGTGGAGGCGGTTCCTGGGCCTCCATTCCTCGACGCTGATCCGCAACCGGGCGACGCCGGCGGGCAACATCGCCCACGCCTCGCCCATCGGCGACATGTCCGTCGTCCTGCTGGCCCTGGACGCCCGGCTCCAGATCGGGCGGGACGGCGAACGGGCCCGTACCGTGGCGCTCGACCGCTTCTTCCTGGGCTACAAGGAGACCGATCTCGCCCCCGGCGAGCTCATCACGCGCATCCTCGTGCCGCGGCCGGCGCCGGCCAGCCGCTTCAACTTCGAGAAGGTCTCGCGCCGCCAGCACCTGGACATCGCCTCGGTCAACACGGCCTTCTCCTGCACCGTGGAGGACGGCGCCATCGGCACGGCGCGGCTCTCCGCGGGCGGCGTCGCCCCCATCCCGCTGTACCTGGCGGAAAGCTCCGCCTGGCTGAGCGGACGCCCGGTCTCCGTTGCAACGGCCCTGGGGGCCGCGGAGCGTGCGGCCGCAGAGATCACGCCCATCTCCGACGTCCGGGGCTCAGCGGACTACAAGCGCCGGCTGCTGCGGCGCCTCGTGCTGGCCCATTTCGTCACCTGCTTCCCCGGGCTCCCGCAGGAGGAGATCGCCCATGCCATCGCCTGATGCCGTGGCCCACGTGCGGGCCCGCTCACCCTTCGTGGACGACCTCCCCGAGCCCGAAGGGACGCTGCACGGCGCCGTGCTGCCCTCCCCCGTTGCCCACGGCCGGATCCTGCGGCTGGACACGGCCCCGGCCCTCGCCATGCCGGGCGTCGCCGCCGTGCTCACCGCGGCGGACGTCCCCGGCGAGAACCAGATCGGCGGCATCGTCCAGGACGAGGCCCTCCTGGCCCAGGGCGAGGTCCACCACGTGGGACAGCCCGTGGCCCTGGTGGTGGCAGCCACTCCCCGGCAGGCCCGCGCGGCCCGCGACCTCATCGCCCTCGAGATCGAGGAGCTCGAGGCCGTCTTCGACCCGCGGCGCGCCGCCGAGCGGGGCAAGCTCATCGCGCCGGCCCGCACCATCGCGTGCGGTGACGTGGACGAAGCCTGGGCGCGCTGCGCCACCATCGTCGAGGGCCGCGCGGATTCCGGCGCCCAGGAGCACCTCTACCTTGAAACCCAGGCCTGCCTGGCCGTCCCCGAGGCGCGGGGCCGGCTCCATCTCTTCCCGGCCACCCAGTCCCCCAGCGGCGTGCAGCGCATCACGGCACGGGTTCTGGGCCTCCAGATGCACGACATCGAGGTGGAGGTCCAGCGTCTGGGCGGCGCCTTCGGCGGCAAGGAGGACCAGGCCACACCGTGGGCGGTGATGGCAGCCCTGGCCGCGCACCGGCTGGCGCGGCCCGTCAAGATCGTGCTCGGCCGGGGCGAGGACATGCGGATGACGGGCAAGCGCCACCCCTACTCCACCGACTTCCGGCTGGGCCTCGACGGCGAGGGCCGCTTCCTGGCCTTTGAAGCCACCTACTACCAGAGCTCTGGCGCGGCCGCCGACCTCTCCACGGCCATCCTTCAGCGCACCCTGTTCCACGCCACCAACGCCTACTTCGTCCCCAACGTCCGGGTCACCGGTTTCTGCTGCCGGACCAACCTGCCGCCCTTCACGGCCTTTCGCGGCTTCGGCGGACCCCAGGCCATGTTCGTCATGGAGTCGGCCATCGCCGCTGCCGCCGAGCGCCTGGGCCGTCCCGCCCGGGAGCTCCAGGAGCTCAACCTGCTCCGCGAGAACGATCCCCTGCCCTACGGCATGCGCGTCCGACGGGCCAACGCCCGCCGCAGCTTCGCCGAGGCCGTGGAACGTTTCGGCCTCGGGCGGCGGCTCCGCGAGATCGAGGAGCACAACGCCGCCTCCCCGCTTCTCAAGCGCGGCCTGGCTCTCATGCCGGTTTGCTTCGGCATCTCCTTCACCAATGCCTCCCTCAACCAGGCCGGCGCCCTGGTGCACATCTACACCGACGGCAGCGTCAGCCTCAGCACGGCCGCCGTGGAGATGGGCCAGGGCGTGGCCACCAAGATCCGGCGCATCGCCGCCGGAGCGCTCGGGATCTCCGAGAGACGGATCCGCGTGGAGAGCACGAGCACTTCGCGGGTGGCCAACATGTCGCCCACCGCCGCCAGCACCGCCACGGATTTGAACGGCATGGCGGCGCTCCTCGCCTGCCGGATGCTGGCCAGCAGGCTCCGGACCTCGGCGGCGGAGCTCCTCGATGTGCGCGCCGAGGATCTCGAGCTGCGCGGCGAGCGGGTCCTCCTCTCGGGCGAGGTGACCGATCTTGGCTGGAACGAGCTCGTGGCCGCAACGTGGAAACGCCGGGTGGACCTGACAGCCCACGCCTTCTACTCCACGCCGAACCTCCACTTCGATCCCGAGGAGGGGAGGGGCCGGCCATTCGCCTACCACGTCTTCGGCACGGCCATGGTGGAAGCCACGGTGGACCTGCTCCGGGGCACGGCCACGGTCGACGCCGTCCACGTGGTCCACGACGCGGGCCGCAGCCTCGACCCGCTGGTGGATCGTGGCCAGGCGGAAGGTGGCATCGTTCAGGGCCTGGGCTGGATGACCATGGAGGATCTCGTCCACGCCGAGGACGGGCGCCTCCTCTCGGACTCCCTGGCGACCTACAAGATCCCCGACCTGCACTTCACTCCAACGGCCCTGGAGGTGGTCTTTCTCGAAGACGCCGCCAACCCCGCGGCCGTCCTCCAGACCAAGGCCATCGGCGAGCCGCCCTTCATGTATGGCATCGGCGCGTTCTTCGCCATCCGCAACGCCATCTGCGCCGCGCGTCCCCTGGCCGTGGACCGTTTCGTCGCCCCCCTGACCAACGAGCGGATCCTCGGGATGTTGGATGGGAAGCGTGAAGAGCAAGGAGCGAGGAGTGAGGAGTGAGGAGACCGTGGGGCCGGGGCGTGCGTGGAAGCCGCATGGCTTCCCCCGCCGTCCCATCCCGCTGAGCCCCCCCCGGGGAGCGCGGGCTTGGGCCCGCGCCTTCGGCTGGGGCTCCCAGGTGCGAACCGGGGTCCGCGCTCCGGATGGGGCCCGGCGGCGGATACGGCCGTGAAGCTGCGTCTCGAACGGCGGGACGTCCTCAACGGCGCCCTCATCTACGCCGCGGGCGACACCGTGGCGGCGGCGATCCTCGGCCAGCTCAGCGCGACGCGCCTGGCCGGCATGATGCTCGTGGGCGCCACGGTCTACGCCTTCGAGATCCCCAACTACTTCCGGTGGATCGACCGGCGGACGGAGGGGATGCCCCGCGGATGGCGTTTCGCGGCGGCCCGCACGGGCCTGGCCCTCCTCTACTTCAACCCACTGTGGATCGCCCGTCACCTGCTCTTCATCGCCGTCTTTTCCGGCCGGTGGGAGACGGCCGGCTGGGGACTGCTCCACACGGCGCTCCTGTCCTGGCTCTTCAACATCCCGCTCTCGGCCATCGGCAATTACATCATCCAGGTATGGCTGTCCTTCCGCTGGCGCTTCGTGGGGAGCGCCGTCTTCTCCGGACTGATGGCGGTCTACTATGCTCTCTCGGGGGTGTGGTTCCATGCGGGAGACTGAGCTGTGGAAAGCGGCCGCCGCCTCCGTCGAGGCGGGGAAGGCGGTCTGCCTGATCGTCATGGTGCATGCCACGGGACACGGACCCAACCGGCCCGGAGCCAAGATGACCGTCACCGCCGGCGGGGACCGCCGCGGCACCGTCGGCGGCGGGGCGGCCGAACGCTCGCTGTTCCACGCCGCCGAATCGGCCCTGGCCGATGGCGATCCTCCCCCGCCGCGAGCTCTCACCCTCGAGCACCATGGCGATTCCGGACCCCGTGCCTCCGGCATGATCTGCTCCGGCACCCAGACCTTCGTGCTCCTGCGCCTGGCGGAGCGCGACCTGCCGGCGCTCCGCGCACTGGCCGGAGCCCACGCCGAGGGCCGCCCGGGCTGCCTGGAGATCACCCCGGCGGGCCTCGATTTCACCGCCGGTGCCACCTGCGAACAAAGCTGGGACGGCACCGCCGGCCGATGGCGCTACCGGGAGCCCGCCGGCTGCCGCATCACCGTCACCCTCGTCGGCGGTGGCCACGTGGCCCTGGCCCTGACCCCCCTCCTGGTGCGCCTGGGCTTCCACACCGTCGTCCTGGACGACCGCCCCGGCCTGGACACCCTCGAGGCCAACACCCTGGCGGACGAACGAAGAACCGTCGATTACGCCCGCATCCGCGAGCACGTTCCTCCAGGCCCCACGAGCTACGTTTGCATCATGACCCACGGCCACCGTCACGACGAGCAGCTCCTGGAGAAGCTCCTCGGCCACCCCCTGGGCTATCTCGGCATGATGGGCAGCCCCCCCAAGGTCGCGGCCATCCGCGGAAACCTCCTCGCCCGCGGCGTCCCCCCGACGCCGTCCACGCCCCAATCGGCCTACCCATCGGCAGCAACACCCCCGAAGAGATTGCCGTCGCCATCGCCGCCGAGCTGATCGCCGTCCGGAACGGCGCGATCGCTGCCGGCGGCATCGATGCCATCCATGGGAGATCTCGATCTTTTACCCTGACGTGACGGTGGAGACCGAGCCGTGACCCTCTTTGGGGCGGACTGCCGTATCATCCTCCCGTTTGGGGGTGCGCGGTGGAACGCATTGGCGTTGTCGGTGTTAGCTACCGGACCACGAAGGTGGACAGCTTGGCCGCGGCGGCCCTGCCGCCGGAGACCGGTGCCAGCGAGCTTGGGGAGCTGGCACGGCTGGCCGGGTTTTCCGAGATGGTCTACCTGGCCACATGTAACCGGGTGGAGTTCTACTTCCGCGCCCAGGCCGGGAACCACGACGAGTCGATCCTCTTCCACCTGCGCCGGACCATCGCCGACCTGACGGGTGGCACCAGCCAGCTGCCCTGCGAGGACGAGCTGTACCTGCTCCGGGGCATGGACGCCGCCCGTCACCTCTTCCGCGTGACGGCGGCCCTGGACTCCATGATGGTCGGGGAGGCCCAGATCGCCGGCCAGGTCAAGAAGGCCCACGAGACGGCCCACGAGGCCGGCATCCTGGGCGGGCTCCTGGACCAGACCTTTCACGAGAGCTTCCACCTGGCCAAGCGGATCCGGAACGAGACGGAGCTGACCCTGCGGCCGGTCTCCCTGGTCACACTGGTCCAGCGGAAGATGGAGTCCCACCTTGCAGCATCTTCCGCCGCCGTTCTCATCCTCGGTGCCGGGGAGATGGCCGGGCAATGCCTCCGGATGGTCCGTTCCATCGACGCCGGACGCCACGTGCTCGTGGGCAACAGGACACCGGAGCGCGCCGCGGAGCTCGTGCACGGGGACCCCATGGCCTGGAGCCTCCCGCTGGATTCGGTCGCCCTGGAGCCCCCCGTGGCGGGCCTCGTCCTGGCCGCCACCTCGGCCGAGGAGCCGATCCTGGACCCCGGCCAGGTGGAGGCGATCCGCCGGGGGCTCCCCGCCGACGAGCCCCTGCTGATCGTCGACCTGGCCCTGCCGCCCAACGTGGACCCCGGAGCACGTTCGCTGGACGGTGTCGAGCTCGTGGGCATCGAGGAGATGCGCGAGGAGGCCGAGGCCAACCGGGAGCGGCGTCTGGCGGAGATGGAACGCTGCGAGGAGCTGGTGGACCACCAGCTCGTCATCCTGCGGCGCCGGGTCCTGGACCGCTCTCTCTCCCCCGTGGCCCGCAACCTCCACAGCAGTTTCGACGACCTGGCCCGGCGTGCCGTGGAGCAGACCATGAATCACGATCTGGCCCATCTACCCCCCGAGGACCGGGAGACCGTCGAGCGGATGACCCGCACGCTGGTCAAGCGCCTGGTCCAGGTCCCCCTGCGCGGCCTCAAGGGCGCTGCCTGGGAGCACTCGGCCTCCGTGCTGGACAGCTTCCTGCGAGGTCTCGACGGCGTCAAGGCCGGGCATGGGGAGGCCTCATGACGACACCCGCGCCTCCTCTCCGCATCGGCACCCGGGGCTCCGACCTGGCGCTGTGGCAAGCCCGCCGCGTCGCCGGCCTCATCGAGGGGCGCCTGGAACGGGCCGCCGAGCTCGTAGTCATCACCACCAAGGGCGACCGCGTCCAGAACGTCTCCTTCCACAAGATGGAGGGCAAGGGTTTCTTCACCAAGGAGCTCCAGCAAGCGCTCCTGGACGAGCGGGTGGACCTGGTCGTCCACTCCCTCAAGGATCTTCCCACCGAGGAGCCGGAGGGACTGGACGTCGTGGCCGTTCCCGAACGCACCACGGCCGCCGACCTCCTGATTGCCCGGAAGGACCTCCTCCAGCCGACGCCCGCCAGGCCGCTGGGCCTCCCCGAGGGGTCCCGCCTGGGAACCTCCTCCCTGCGCCGCGCCGCTCAGGCCCTGGCCCTGCAGCCGGACCTCCGGGTCCGGGCGCTCCGGGGCAACGTGCCCACCCGTATCCGCAAGCTCCGGGAGGGGCTCTACGACGCCATCCTGCTGGCTGCGGCCGGCGTCGGCCGGCTCGAGCTTGACATGGAGGGTCTCGACCTCCAGGAGCTGCCACCCGAGGTCATGCTCCCCGCGCCGGGGCAGGGCGCCCTGGCCATCGAGGCACGGATCGGAGACCCCCGGACCGGTGATCTCGCCGTGCTACACGATGCCGGGGCCGCCCGGCTGGTCCACGCGGAACGTCACCTTCTGGGCCTGCTCGGGGGCGGCTGCCACCTCCCGCTGGGCTGCCTGGCCACGGCCGAGGAGGACGGCGCCGTACGCCTCCAGGCGGTGCTCGGCGCCGTGGACGAGGCCATCACCCGGGCCGTTGTCACCCGCGTGGCCGCCGTGGCGCCCCAGCCCGAAGCGGCCGCCCGAGCCTGCCAGCGGGCCATCGAGCTGGCCGAGCCCTCCCTGGATCCGGCACCATGAGCCGCCGCGTCCTGGTGACCCGGACGGCCGAGGACTGCCGCCGTCTGCAGGAGCTCGTGGCGGACCACGGCATCGTCATCGAGCCCTACCCCGTGCTCCGCTTCGAAGCCGTGGAATCCGAGGCAGCCTGGAGTGAGGCGGTGGAGGCAGAGGCCTCCGGCCGGGAGCGGGGGGTGGAGCGGTGGTTGTTGCTGGCCTCGCCTCGCGCCGTACAACCGTTCCGCGACCAGGCGATCCACCATCATGGCGGGCGCCTCCTGGAGCTGCCCGCCGCCGCCGTTGGGCGGACCACCGCGCGGGAGGCGGCTCAGGCCGGCCTCCGGGTGGAGCTGACCGGAGCGGGGACCGGGGCGGCGTTGGCCCAGGAGCTTCTCGGACGCCTGCAAGAGCCGGCGCTCTTCCTCTTCCCCTGCGGCGCCGACCGCCGCCGTGAGCTGCCCGGGGCGCTCCGCGAAGCTGGTCACACTGTCCACGAGATCGAGGTCTACCGGATGCGCCGCATGCCGCCGGCGGATCTGCCAGCCCCCGCCGCCGAGATCGACGTCGTGGTGCTGACCTCGCCGCGCTCGGCCCGCTATTATGTGGAGAACCTCGGAGGCCGTCCCCTCGACTGCCTCCACATCGCCCTGGGACCGGCCACGCGCAACGCCGCCCGGTCCATGGGAATCCAGTGCCGCATCCCGGCCCGGCCGGAGATGGAGGCCCTTGCGGAGGAGCTATGCACGATCTGACCAGCCGTCCCAGGAGGTTGCGGACGACGTCCGCCATCCGCGACCTGGTGGCCGAGGCCCGCCTCGACCGCCGCATGTTCGTCCAACCCCACTTCGTCGTCCCCGGCGCGGGGATCTCGGAGCCCATCGAGGCCATGCCCGGCATCGAGCACCAGTCCGTGGACCGTCTCGTGGAGACCGTGGCCGCCGACCTGGAGCTCGGCATCCGGGCGGTGCTGCTCTTCGGAATCCCCGAGGAGGAGGCCAAGGCGTCCGACGGGCGGGCGGCCTACTCCGGCGACGCCGTGGTACCGGCCGCCATCAGCGCCCTCAAGGGTCGTTTCGGCGAGGGGCTGGCCGTCATGACGGACGTCTGTCTCTGCGCCTACACGGACCATGGCCACTGCGGCCTCGTACGGAACGGCCGCATCGACAACGACGCCACACTGCCCCACCTGGCCCGCATGGCCCTGGCCCACGCCCGGGCGGGTGCCGACGTTGTGGCCCCCTCGGACATGATGGACGGCCGGATCGGCGCCATCCGGGAGGCCCTGGACGACGACGGTTTCGCGGAGACGGCCATCATGTCGTACTCGGTCAAGTACGCCTCCGCGTACTACGGTCCCTTCCGTGAAGCGGCCCACTCGGCGCCGGCCCAGGGGGATCGCCGCTCCTACCAGATGGATGCCAGGAACCGCCGCGAGGCGGTGCTCGAGGCCGGCCTCGACGTGGACGAGGGCGCCGATATCCTGATGGTCAAGCCCGCCCTGGCCTACCTGGACGTGGTGGCCGATATCCGGGAGAGCTTTCCCCAGCCGCTGGCCGTCTACAACGTCTCCGGCGAGTTCTCCATGGTCAAGGCCGCCGCCGCCCGCGGCTGGGTGGACGAGCGGGCCCTGGTGCTGGAGAACTGGCACGCCTTCCGGCGCGCCGGCGCCGACATCATCATCACCTACCACGCCCGCCAGGCCTTCGCGGAGGACTGGTTGTGAGGGGTGAGGAGAGACAGGATCGACGATAGAGGTTGTTGGAGGTGGGGGTGAAGAGTGAGGGGATGGTAGAAAGAGGAGAGAGGATCAAGGTATGAGAGTCTGGGACGGAGGCGCCGGCGGTGCGAAGATGTGGGCTCCGGGCCGGCCCGGAGGGGCCGTGAGGCTTCGGAGGCGGGCGTCCGGTCGCGGCCAGGGCGTCTCGGAGATCGGGAGAGGTTCAAGATGAGCGCAGGACCACGTTCGCAGGAGCTGTACCGGGAGGCCTGCCGGCTGATGCCGGCCGGGGTCAACTCCCCCGTCCGCGCCTTTCACAGCGTGGGCGGTGAGCCCATCTTCCACGCCTCGGCGGCGGGCTGTCGTATCACGGACGTGGACGGCCGCAGCTACATCGACTACGTGGGCTCCTGGGGCCCGCTGATCCTCGGGCACGCCCACCCGGCCGTCGTCGAGGCCGTGGCCTCCGCGGCGGCACGCGGATTGAGCTTCGGCGCCCCCTGCGAAGCCGAGATCGAGCTGGCCCGGTTGCTCGCGGAGACCGTCGATCACCTGGAGATGGTGCGCTTCGTCTCCTCGGGCACCGAGGCCGTCATGTCCGCCGTCCGCCTGGCCCGGGGCGTCACGGGCCGGGACGACGTTCTCAAGTTCAGCGGCTGCTACCACGGCCACGCCGACCACCTGCTGGTCTCGGCGGGCTCGGGTCTCGCCACCTTCGGCAGGCCATCGTCGGCCGGGGTTCCTGCCGCCTTCGCCGGCCATACCCTCGTTCTTCCGCTGGACGACGACACAGCCCTGGAACGGCTCTTCGCCGAGCGGGGCGATCGCCTGGCCGCGGTCCTCATGGAGGGCATCCCGGCCAACGCCGGCCTCCTCGTTCAGCGGCAGGGCTATCTCCGGCGCCTGCGGGAGCTCTGCACGGAACACGGGGTCCTGCTGATCCTCGACGAGGTCATCACCGGCTTCCGGCTCGGCCCCGGCGGCGCCGCCGGGCTCTACGGCATCACCCCGGACCTGGCCACCTACGGCAAGATCATCGGTGGCGGCCTGCCCGTGGGCGCCTACGGCGGGAGCCGTCGGCTCATGGAGCAGCTGGCGCCGCTCGGTCCCGTCTACCAGGCCGGCACCCTCTCGGGCAACCCCGTGGCCATGGCCGCCGGCGCCGCGACGCTTCACGAGCTCCTGGACGACGGCGGCTCGGCCTGGGAGCGTCTCGAACGGACGGCCGGCCGCCTCCAGCAGGGTCTCGGCGCTGCCTTTCACGATGCGGGGCTCCCCTTCTCCATCGCCCGTGCGGGCTCCATCCTCTGGCTCTCCCTGCAGGAGGGGCCGCCACCGCGCCGTTTCGAGGACATCGACGACGACGCCGCGGAGCGTTACGCGGCGCTTCACTCGGCGCTCTTGGACGAGGGCGTCTACCTGGCCCCGTCGGCCTACGAGGTCATGTTCGTCTCCACCGTGCACGACGAGGCCGACATCGACGAGACCGTCGCCGCCTTCGGCCGGGCGCTGGCGCGGGTGGGCGGAGAGATGCGCCCATGAGCGGCGAACCCCGATTCCTCCGGGCCTGCCGGCGGCAGGAGGTGGACCGCCCCCCCGTCTGGTTCATGCGGCAGGCGGGCCGATACCTGCCCGAGTACCGCAAGGTCCGCCAGAAGGCCGGGGACTTCCTGACCCTCTGCCGCACCCCGGAGCTGGCCGCCGAGGTGACGCTCCAGCCGGTCCGGCGCTTCGGCCTCGACGCCGCCATCGTCTTTTCGGACATCCTGACGCCGCTTGTGCCCATGGGCATCGAGCTGAGCTTCACGCCGGGACCCCACATCGCCAACCCGGTCCGGTCGCCGGAGGACGTGGATCGCCTGCAGCGGCCCGCGCCGTGGGCCGGCACGGAGTTCCTGGACGAGACCCTGGAGCAGGTGCGCGAGACCCTCGATCCCGAGACGGCGCTGATCGGGTTCTCGGGCGCCCCGTGGACCCTGGCCAGCTACCTTGTGGAGGGAACGACCTCCCGCTCGTTCACGAAGGTCAAGGCCTTCGCCCACACGCATCCCGAGGCCTTCGACCGGCTGACGGCCACCCTGGCCGACGCCATGGCGGACTACCTGGCGGACCAGGTCCGGCACGGAGCGCAGGCGGTGCAGATCTTCGACTCGTGGATCGGGGCCCTGGACGCCGGGGACGCCCGGCGCTGGGGGCTGGCGCCGGCGCGGCGGCTGCTCGAGCGTCTGGAGGACCTCGGCGTGCCGCGGATCTACTTCCCCAACGGCGGCGGCCACCTGTTGCACGACCTCGTGGACTTCCCCTGCGAGGTGCTGAGCCTCGACTGGCGGGTTGACCTGGGACGGGCCGCACGGGCCCTGCCCCGGCACGCCCTCCAGGGCAACCTGGACCCCGGCCTGCTGATGGCCCCTCCGGAGGTCGTCCGCCGGCGCACTCGGGCCATGCTCGAGGCTGCGCCCGGGCGGGGCTACATCGCCAACCTGGGCCACGGCATCACTCCGGAGGTCCCCCTCGCCAGCGTCGAGGCTTTTGTCCGTACGGTCCAGGAGCACCGCCATGGTTGAGACCGGCCTCGACGGCCTGACGCCCGAGCTCCTCGAGAAGTACGACCGGCCCGGGCCGCGATACACCTCCTACCCCACGGCGCCCCACTTCCACGAGGACTTCGGCGAGGAGCAGCACCGCGAGCGGCTGGCCGCCGCCGCCGAACGGCCGGACGCCCCCCTCTCCATGTACGTCCACATCCCCTTCTGCCGCGAACGCTGCACCTACTGCGGCTGCAACGTGGTCATCTCGCCCCATGGCGGGCCCGAGCTCCCCTACCTCGAGGCGGTTGAGCGGGAGCTCGAGCTGGTGGCCGCCGCCCTGGGCGAGCGCCGCACCCTCAACCAGCTCCACTGGGGCGGGGGTACCCCCACCTACCTCTCGCCCCTCCAGATCCGGCGGCTCTTTTCGGCCATCACGCGCCACTTCGAGATTGCTCCCGGCGCCGAGGTGGCCATCGAGATCGATCCCTGCGTCACCACTCCAGAGCACCTCACCACCCTGGCCGAGCTCGGCTTCAACCGCATCTCCATGGGCCTGCAAGACCTCGATCCCAGCGTCCAGACCGCCGTCCGGCGGATCCAGCCGCTGGAGCTGACCCGCGGGCACGTGGAGGCCGTCCGCCGACTGGGCGTGGACTCCGTCAACATCGACCTGATCTACGGCCTGCCCATTCAGACCGAGGAGGGGTTCCGCGAGACCGTCCGCACCGTCGTCGCCGAGCTGGCCCCCGACCGGGTGGCCTGCTTCTCGTACGCCCACGTGCCGTGGATCAAGCCCCACCAGCGGCAGCTCGACGAGACCACCCTGCCCCGGGGCTGGGAGAAGTTCCGGCTCTTCGCCGCCGCCGTGGAGGAATTCCTCACCGCCGGCTACACCTTCGTGGGCTTCGACCACTTCGCCCGCCCCGGCGACGAGCTGGCCGAGGCCCTCGGCGAGGGCCGCATCCACCGCAACTTCATGGGCTACACCGTCATGCCTGCCACCGACCAGGTCGGCATCGGGCTGACCTCCATCGGCGACGTGGCCGGCGCCTACGCCGCCAACCTCAAGAGCCTGGCCGCCTACGAGCGCATCCTGGCCGCGGGCGGTCTCCCCGTGGAGCGCGGCATCCTCAGGACGGCCGAGGATGAGCTCCGCGGCGCCGTCATCCGCCGCATCATCTGCGCCCTCGATCTCCCCTACGACTGGGTCCGTCGCGAGCTCGGCGCCGATCCCGCCGAACATTTCGCGGACGCCCTGGCGGCCCTCGTCCCCATGGCGGAGGACGGCCTGATCGAGCTCAACCCCGACGGCCTCCGCGTCACCCCGAGGGGCCGCTTCTTCCTGAGAAACATCTGCATGCCCTTCGACGCCTACCTCGAGACCGACGCCACCACAACCCGCCCAATCTACTCCAGGACGGTGTGAGGACACAACCCTCAGCTGAGGTTGTTGCGCTGTTCACAACTTCCGTGGTTACAGGAGATGCGGCAGCCTTGACCGTTGCTTCACCCCACGGTGGGGACTGCATGCACGGCGTGCCGGGGCCGTTCCGGAGCGCGGACTTCAGTCCGCAGAGACCGTCACTCGTTTTCATCTCGCTGTGGCTCATGGAAATGCTGGCCAAGGCCCGCGCTCCGTGGCCGGAGCCGCGAGGCAGGGCACCAGCGCAGCAACCTCTCAGCTTCACCACGCTTGTGCTCTTGCCGCCATGGCTGTACATTGATCCATCGAGCTGGAAGCGGCCCGAAAGGGAGATGGCATCATGAAATCGATGCGGCGCCTTCCCATGGCAGTCCTGGTGACCTTTGGTCTGTTCGCCCTGGCCGCGGTCTTTGCAAAGTACTACACGGATTGGCTCTGGTTCCGCAACCTGGGGTACGGCACGGTTTTCGATACGATGCTCGCAGCAAGGGTCGGGGCCTTTTCCGTGTTCTTTCTCCTCGCAGCCCTGGCTGCCACCATCAACATTGCGATCGCACGAAAACGCGGCGGACCCATCCGTCCGGCGACGACCATCGACGTCGGGGAGCCTGAAGGAACCCCGCTCGCTCTGCTTCTCAACGCAAGCGTCATGAAGATCATGTGGGTCGTCGCGATCTTCCTGTTCTCCTGTGTCATGGGACTGGTCGCCGCTGGCTCGTGGGCCGAGTTCCTCAAGTTCCTCCACGCCTCGAGCTTCGGTCTCGCCGATCCGGTTTTCGGAAAGGACGTCGGCTTCTACGTCTTCACCCTTCCCGTCTACCAGTTTCTCCAGGGCTGGTATCAGCTTGCCGTCGTTCTCATTGCCATCGCGGTGATCTTTTCGTACAGTCTTGACCGCTCGATTTCACTCGGCCCCAGGGGACTCGTCATTGGTGCGAGGGCCAGGAAGCACCTGGCCGTTCTTGGCGGATTCCTCTTTCTCGGCATTGCCTTCCTCTACCGGTTGAAGCTGTACGCTCTCCTCTATTCCACGACGGGCGTGGCCTACGGGGCCTCCTACACGGATGTCCATGCGTTCCTGCCAGCCTACTGGGGCCTTCTCTCGATCACGCTGGCTGTCGCGATCCTGCTCTTCTTGGCGCCGTTCCTGAGGCGTTGGAAACTGATCACGTACCTCTTTGGAGCGTACGTCGTCGTGCTGATTCTCTTCACGTGGGCCTATCCCACGATTGTCCAGCAGTACGTCGTCAAACCCAACGAGCTCGTCAAGGAAGAACCGTACATCAAGAACAACATCACGTTCACCCGGCTGGCATACGGGCTGAACAAGATCACGGAGCGCCATTTCCCGGTGGCTCAGGATTTGACGTACAGGGACATTCAAAACAACAGGGCGACCATCGCCAACATCCGTCTCTGGGATCGCCGGCCCCTGATCCAGACGTACAAGCAGCTGCAGGAGTTTCGCCTGTACTACGATTTCAAGAACGTCGACGTGGACCGGTACTCTTTCGGCACGTACTTGCAGGTTGCTCTCGCCGCCCGGGAGCTCCCGGAGTCGCAGATTCCTCTCCGGGCACGGACGTGGGTCAACATCCACCTGATCTACACCCATGGCTTCGGCGTGGTGATGAGCCCCGTCAACCAGGTGACAGCGGACGGCCTGCCCCGGTTCATCGTGCAAAACATCCCACCCCAGAGCAGTGTGCCCCTCAAGATCACCGAACCGCGGATCTACTATGGCGAGGAAACCGACACCTATGCGATCGTCCGCTCAAAAACACGCGAATTCGACTATCCCAAGGGCAACCAGAACGTATACACCTCCTACCACGGCAGGGGCGGTGTCTCGATCTCCGGGTGGTTCAGGCGGCTCGTCTACGCCTGGGAGCTTCCCGATGTGAAGCTCCTTCTCACCGATGCCATCACGAACAAGAGCCGACTGATGTACAACAGGATGATCACCGTCCGCGACCGGACCATTGCGCCGTTCCTCTCGTACGATTCCGACCCCTATCTCGTGGTTGGAGGCGATGGCAAGCTCTACTGGATACATGATGCCTATACGACGACAAACATGTTTCCATACTCGGAGCCCGTTTTGGAGACTATCGGGGAACGGGCCCTCAACTACATCCGAAACTCCGTGAAGATCGTCATCGACGCCTACAACGGCGATGTGACGTACTACGTGGTTGACCCTTCGGACCCCTTGATCCAGACATACGAGAAGATCTTCCCGGCCCTCTTCAAACCCATGAGTGCCATGCCACCCTTCCTCAAGAAGCACATCCGTTACCCGATGGACCTGTTTCGCATCCAGGCCAAGCTCAACAATTCCTACCACATGACGGATCCCCAGGTCTTTTACAACCGCGAGGACCTCTGGACGACGCCGTCCGAGATCTACCAGGAACGCCAGCAGCGGATGAGCCCGTACTACATCGTGATGAAGCTGCCCAACGGAACGTCCGAGGAGTTCATCCTGATGCTCCCCCTGACCCCCTCCAAGAAGGACAACATGGTCGCCTGGATGTGCGCCAGGTGCGACGCTCCCAACTACGGAGAGGTCATCGTGTACGACCTTCCCAAAGAGCGGCTGATCTATGGCCCGATGCAGATCGAGGCCCGCATCAATCAGAAGCCCAGCATCTCATCCAAGTTGACGTTGTGGGGCCAAAAGGGCTCCCGTGTGATCCGCGGCAACATGCTCGTGATTCCCATCGAGAAGTCCTTCATCTATGTGGAGCCCGTCTATCTGCAGGCCGAGCAGAGTGAGATGCCCGAGCTCAAGAGGGTCATCGTCTCGTTCAAGGAGAGGCTGGAAATGGAGCGAAACCTCGATGAGGCGTTGTCGGCGGTTTTCAACGCCGCAAACCTCCCGGCAAGCGTGCTCTCGAAGGTGAGACAGGGCCAGGCGCCGGCCGCCCCCCTGAGCCGGAAAGCACAGAAGGCCCTCACGCGGTACAACAACGCCATGGACGCCCTCAAGCGAGGGGATTGGGCCGCCTACGGCGCCGAGCTCGAGAAGCTCAAGCAGATACTCCAGAGCATGGCCAAACGGCCGTGATACCGAGCCGGCGTCCTGCCGCTGCACCAAGTGGGACGAAGGGGAGCATTCCCCAGGGTATTCAGGAGCTTCTGCTGGAATGCGACGTGTCGGTTGAAGACGCGGTTGAAGGTGCCGTTGGGGATGGCGCAGCGAAGGATGTCGCCGGCGCCGCCGGAACAGCCTCCAGGACCGCACGGGCCGCCCAGCGCAATCTTCTCCCATCGCGCCGGGCGAGCACGACCCCAACGGAGCGCGGGCTCGAACCCGTCGCGAAGGGTTACAGGTTCTCCCGGCGATCCCAACCGGTGTACACTATCTCCAAGTGTTCATACGGGACGAAAGGAGCTCCTGATGCGACGTGTCGTGATTCTCTTCGCCGCGTTGAGCGTGCTGTGCCTCGGCACGGTCGGCGCCCAGACCCTCAAACCCATGACCTCCGGAGTCATCCCGGTTGTGGCCCACCTTCCCGGCGCCGAGGGGTCCTTCTGGACCACCAGCCTCTACGCCACCCAAACCGGCGGCAATCAGCCGGCCCGGCTCAGCGTGACCATTCTCACGGCCGCCGGACCCTATTACGAGAAGACTTTCACGCTCCCCGCCGTCGGGGGCACGTTGACGATCGACGACGTGGTCAGCGCCGTGGCCCCCACCCTTGGCGACGGCAAGTACGCCGTCACCTGGTGGTCCACCCAAGAGGTGGTCGTCTCCACCCGCACCTTCACGAAGGCCTCCAAGGGCACCTACGGCCAGGGGGTCGGCAGCGTGGCGCCTGGCACCGGCTTCATGCAGGACGGCCAGGCGATCTTCCCGGCGCCCATGGATTTCGACGGTCACCGCGTCGCCGTCGGCATCGCCAATACCGGGTCAGCCACCCAGAGCTTCGACGTCAAGACGCTGGACGCCATGGGTCAGGAGATCAACGCCTGGACCAGGACCGTCCAGCCGGGGGCCCTGCTCCAGTTCCAGGCCAACGGCAACATGAGCTCGGCCGGGTCCATCTCCATCACCTGCACCGAGGGCTGTGACGGCACCGCCTTCGGTTACGCCTCCATCGTCGTCAACGGTACCAGCGACGCCTATTACCTCTACGCCGGCGCCACCAGCAGCACGAAGCCGGCGGTTCCCATCGTCGTCAACCGGGACGCCCAGGGCGTGTGGTACATCACCGGAGGGACCCTCTACGACGTCTTCGAGGCCATGGGCCACGAGGTCGCCAAGGACCGGCTCTGGCAGATGGAAACCTACCGCAGAACGGCCCGCGGAACCCTGGCGGAGATACTCGGCCAGGACTACCTCGAGGACGACATCTTCATGCGAACGGCCGGCTACTCCGAATCCGAGCTCCAGCAGGCCTACGACAACCTGGATACGGAGACCAAGACCGTGCTCCGGGCGTACGTGGACGGCATCAACCGGAGGATCTCGGAGATCCACGAGGATCCCTCCCAGCTTCCCTTCGAGTTCAAGGCCATCGGCGGGCAGCTGGGCATCGAGTACTTCCCCGCCCAGTGGACCGTCACGGACGTCATGTCCTGGATCGTCGCCCTGCTGAGGAACTTCGATCCGGAGGGCCGTGGCGTGACGGGCCAGCTGGACAACGCCGTCCTCTTGCAAACCTTCGCCGCGGTCTATCCCCAGGACTACCTGGCCATGTTCAGCGACCTGCGGTGGCGCAACGATCCCGCGGCGCTGACGTACATCCATGACGAAAAGGCGGGCGGCTCGAACGCCGTCACCAGGGTCAAGGCCAGCTCCATGCCCGACCTCCGGGCCGCCGCCGCAAGGATCAAGGGCCGGCACGACCGGAGGATTCTCGACCTCAAGCGGATCAACGCCTTCACCAAGATGGGCAGCTACGCGTGGGTGGTCTCGGGCGAGAAGACCGCCTCCGGCCATCCCATCATCTACTCGGGGCCCCAGATGGGCTTCTCCACGCCGTCCATCGTCATGGAGGGCTCCATCCGTGGCGCCGGGCTCAACGTCTCCGGCATGACCGTTCCCGGCATCCCCGGCATCATCATCGGCCGGACGCCGCACCACGCCTGGTCCATGCAGGTGGGTCACGCCCACACCCTGGACTTCTACCTGGAGGCGCCCCAATCGGTCACGCTCAACCGCATGGAAACCTTCCACGTGGCCGGTGGAGCCGACGTGACCGTACCCATCTTCCGGACCGCCCACGGCCCCGTGATCGAGCCCATCCCCTACGACCCCACCAACCCGCCGGCTGTCATCGTCTCCTTCAAGTACTCCCACTGGGGTTACGAGCTCCGCGACGTCATCCAGTTCGCCCTGCAAGCCGCCCGCGCCACCAGCGTGGAGGACTTCGGCAAGGCCCTGGCGCTGGCGCCCCTGAGCCAGCACTTCTGCTACGCCGACCGGGACGGTAACATCGCCTACTGGATGTCCGGGCGTGATCCTGTCCGCCCGGCCAACGTTGACGTCCGGTTCCCGCTGCCCGGCGATGGCAGCGCCGAGTGGGATCCCGCCGTCATCAAGCCCCACCCCCACGACGAGAACAGCTCGTTCAACTACTACGGCGGGTGGAACAACAAGGCCGAGCTCAGCTACGACAACCCGCCCAACAACCTGTGGTACACCATGGGCGTCTTCCACCGCGCCCACGTGGTGGACGATTACCTCTCCACCCACAACAACCTCAGCTACGAGGACGTTCGTGATCTGGCCCTTAACATCGCCACCACGGACTCCTTCTACGGCGGCGGCAATCCGTGGAAGTTCGTCGCCGACCGCTTCGAGAGCGCCGTCGCCGCCAACCCCTCGGACGATCGCAACGCCGCCATCGCCCTGCTCCAGGGCTGGGACGGCCACTTCGTCGATGGAGGCCCGGACAACTGGAGCAACGGTCTCTTCCGCGCGGACGCCTGGGTGCTCGAGGATGCCTGGATCCGCGAGGTCATCCGGCTGACCTTTTCCGACGAGTTCGAAAAGGCCGGCCTCAAGTACACGGACCAGCCCATGGGCCTGCTGTTCAACGTCTTCCTGCACGCGCTGGCCGGCGACCAGTCCAGCGTGGTCAACCACTACGACTGGTTCCAGGACCAGTCGGGAACCAACCGGCCCGAGTCGCCGGACCTGCTGATCGTCCAGGCCCTGGACAACGTCCTGGCGCAGCTCGGGCCGCGTCCATGGCACGTGGCCCGCGGCTACATCCGCTACACCCATCCCATGCTCGGCGAGATCCACACGACGCCCTTCGCCTCCAGGTCCACCTACGCGCACTGCGTGGAGATGGGACCCGACGGCCCCGTCCGGATCGAGAGCATGTTCCCACTGGGCGAGTCCGGAACGATCCTGATGGACGAGCACGGCGCCCCGGTCTTCGATCCCCAGTTCTTCGGCATGACCCCCTACTTCGACGCCTTCACCCACCGCAGCTTCCCGCTCTTCAGTAACCAGTAATCGCATCACCGTCACAACCACGATGCCCCGGGGCTCCAGCCCCGGGGCATCTTTCTTGGGCGTGCGGCCGTTCCAGGCCAACCGGCGGCGCACCGCACCACGAGGAAAGGCACCTGCCCGTTCCATTCCGGAAAGGAGATCGGCCACGCTCCCCTCTCGGCGATGAGATCCCTCGACTCGTTCGCTCCGCTCTCTCGCTCGGGATGACAGGGGGGCCGGCGGCTCCGCTCTCTCGCCCGGGAAGACAGGGGGGTTGGCAGCTCCGCTCTCTCGCCCGGGAAGACAGGGGGGTTGGCAGCTCCGCTCTCTCGCTCGGGATGACAGGGTTCGGCAACAGGCGATGAAAGGAGGGACAATGCCGAGGCGGGCGCCTCACTTCATCGACGCCGGCGCGCGGCCCGGCACGCCGGTCGGCTCGTCCTTGGGCGCCTGGCTCACGAGGCCAGCGCTCTCCTCCGTCATGGCCATGCCGCCCACGTGGGTGTAGAGGGGCGAGTATATTTCGGGCAGGCGGCGATGGTATTCGGCTTCGCTGATCGAGGTATTCCAGTGCCCGGTCACCCGGAAGCCGAGCAGGATCGCCAGGTAGAGACCGACCGCCAGGGCAATACCCATGGCGGGCCGCAGCCAGAGTCTCTTCCGCCGGGGAACCAACGGCGGCCGGATCGCCAGGCACCCTTCCACCGGGCAGACGGCCACGCAATCCTGACACGAGGTGCACTCTATGGACGCCACGCGGCCCATTTCGTGGACTTTGAGCTGCGCAGGGCAGACGGCGGTGCAGCCGCGGCAGTCGGTACACAGCTCTGGATCGCGTGTCACCTTGAAGGGGGCGAGCCGTCCCAGAGCTCCGAGCAGGGCCCCGTAGGGACAGAGGTACCGGCACCAGAGATCACGGATAAAGATCGAGCCGACCACGAGCACCCCGAGGACAGCGATGGTCAGGCGCGATGGGTGGGCGAAGAAGAGCCACATCTTGGCATCGACCATCTTGGCATAGGGGCTCTCGAGGAACGCCTGGACCTGGCCGGGGCTCATGGCCACCCAGACGGCCCAGGCAAAGAAGCCGAACAGCAGAAACTTCAACGAGCGTAGCGGGAGATCGAGCCAGCGTGGCAACCGGAGGTTCCGCCCGACGAGGCGGATCCCCAGCCGGCCGAGGAGCTCCGAAAGGAGCCCCACGGGGCAGAGCGTCGAGCAGAACGACTTGGCCACCAGGAGCGACATGGCACAGATGCCGAGGAAGACGGCCAGGGCCGCCGGATGGATGGGATCGATCTGGCCGCTCAGCAGCCAATGACGAAAGGCCAGCATCCCGTCGATGGGCAGGAAGCCCTCCACGCCGGGGGGACGTCCCACCGAGGGCCACCGGCCCGCCATGTGCGCCGTGACCCACAGGCCGAAGCGGATTCCGAGAATAACGATGACACCTGCCATGCTCCACTGCACCAGGCGGCGGGCGACGAAAACGCGAGGCGGTCGGCTCATCGGCGATCCTCCATCACGACTTCAGTATGCGCCGCGGCTCCCCCACCGGCATTGACGTCGGTCAGATCCAATGTCACCGCAGTGCCACGGATCTTGACCTGGGTCAACGTTCAATCTCGGCCTGTTGATATGGACTCCCCAAGGGATTGAATCATCATGATTGAGATGGAGAGGTTGTGTACGAGATTGCGAGTCATGTTGGCCGTCGCTGTGGCATTTCTCCTGCTGCCGGCGTTGCCGTCAAGCGCCGTGCAGTCCACGTGCGCGGAGTGTCACGCGGCGACCTTCGTCCGGAAGAACATCGAGAACGCCGACCACATGTTGAAGGAGGCCGACAAGCTCTTCGCCGAGGCCATCGAGATCGTCGCCGGCCTCCGCAAGGACGGTGTCATCCCGGTCAAGGAGGGCGAAGAGCTACTATCCGCAGCTCCTCTCCTTCTACGAGGTGAACACGGAGATCGAGAAGACCCTCTACGAGATGTTCATGGACCACCGTCATCTCGAATGCGACAGGTTCCCGGGACCTCCGCCCCATCCCCCGTTTCAGCCTCCGGTGGAATCCCCGGTCCGGGTTCCCGACTCGGCGCGAGCCACCGTGTGGAGCCCCCCCCGGACCCGGTAGTCCAGGACCACCTCCATCCAGCGGGGCTGACAGCAGGCCACCAGATCCTCCAGCAGCCGGTTGACCGCGTGTTCCTGGTAGATCCCAACGTTCCGGTAGCCGACGAGGTAGTACTTGAAGGACTTGAGCTCAATGATCCGGCGGTCCGGCACGTAGCGAACCCTGAGCGTCCCGAAGTCCGGCAACCCCGAGAAGGGGCACACGGCCGTGAACTCGTCCGTATCGATCTCGACGACGATCTCCCGCTCCGGATACTCGTAGGGGAAGGTTTCGAGAACTTCCGGCGCGATGCTGTCCTCGTCCCCGAACGAGAAGGTCCTGCCCTCGGCTTCGACCATGACGATCCTCCCGCCGACCGCATCCCACGATGCCCACTCCGGCAGGAAGCATGGTATCAGCCGCCGGCGGGTGCTGCTGTAGGATAGCGCCATGAGGATGAAACCGGTTCCAAGGGGTACGACCCGCTCGTTCCTCCGGGTGTTCTGGATCAGCTCCTTCGTCCTGGCCATCGGGACCCTGGGGTACATGGCCCTCCAGAACGCGCCGCCCCTGGATGCCCTCTACATGACGGTCATCACCGTCACGACCATCGGCTATCGCGAGGTATTTCCCCTGTCCACGGCCGGCCGCTGGTTCACCATGTTCCTGGCGCTCGCCGGCGTCGGCATCATGCTGTACGTGGTTTCCATCGTGGCCGCGGTCATCGTCGAGACCGATGTTCGCCGCGTGCTGGGCCTGAGAAGGGAGCGCCGAATGACCAAGGAGCTTTCAAGCCACATTGTCGTCTGTGGTGCCGGAAGGACCGGACATGCCCTGGCCGAGATCCTGGCCTCCAAGGGGGCGACCTTCGTGGTCGTGGACACGGACCCCGATCTCTGCCGGCAGCTGGAGGGCCGCGGTGTGCACGTGGTGGACGGTGACGCCACGACCCGGGAGGCTCTGGAAGCCGCGGCCATCGTCCGGGCCTCCACGCTCATCGCCTGTCTGGGTGACGATGCCCACAACGTCTACACGATCCTGCTGGCACGGCAGCTCAACCCGCGGATCAACATCGTCGCACGCGCGCTCGAGGAAGGCTCCGAAGAACGTCTCCGGCTGGCCGGCGCCGACCGCATCTTCAACCCCTACCGCACCGGCGCCATGCGGCTCGCCTACACGGCGTTGAAACCGGCCGTCGTCGACTTTCTCGACGCCTCCCTGCCCGGCTCCGGGAGTGGCGGCCTCGAGCTGGCGGAGGTCCAGGTCCGGGAAGACAGCGGCCTCGCCGGCAAGACCCTGGCCAGCGCCAACGTACGCCAGGCCTACGACGTCATCGTCGTGGCCATCAGGCGCCCTGGTGAAAGCACCTTCAACCCACCACCCGACATGAAGATCAGGCCCGGGGACGTGCTCGTGGCGCTGGGACCCACCGCGGGCCTCGAAGCTCTGGAGCGGGCCTCGTCCTGACGTCGCCCCTTCAGTGCTCCCGGCGGCGGAAGCTCAGGGTCGTGCGGTCCTTGAATACGCCCGGGAAGGGAAGCACCCGGTTATGGAGGACAGCGTAAACGCCGGGATCCACAAGCCGCGCGGCCAGCAGCGCTTCGGTGACGTTCTGGACGGCGTCCGTGTCGCGGAACTGGTAAGGCCGCATGGCCCCGGTCAGGATGACGGGGACCTCCAGGTCTTTCCCGAGCTCTCGCTGGATCGCCTCGCCCGTCTCGGCCAGGGTGTCGGTCCCGTGGAGGACCAGCACCGCGTCGGAGCCCGGCAGGGCGTCCCGGACGGCCGCCAGTATCCTCCGGCGGTCCTCGTCGGTCATGTCCAGCGAGTCCTTGTGCATGACGTTGACGTGCCGGATGAACAGGTCGGGCAGCCGCAGGCTCCCGAGGATCTCGTCGAGCACGGAACGGTCGTTCCGGAGACTCCCCTCGAGCTCGTTGTAGGTCTTTTCGATGGTGCCGCCCGTCGTCAGGATCGTGATCCGCATGACCGTCACTCCTCCCCGGAGCTTTCCGACCTTACATGATACGACATGGACCGCTGTCGCACCACGATCCTTGCCAGGGCCCGGCCATCCCGCTCCCCGGGCGATGGAAGAGCCACCGGGGCCCCGGCCATCCCGGCACGTCCTGTGCCCGGAAACAGGATAGAATGGGCCCATGGTGGAGACGTCGACGCCGCTGGCTGGCAACCTGCTGATCGCCATGCCGAACCTGGTGGATCCGAACTTCTGGCGCACCGTGGTCCTCCTTGGTGTGCATGGTGAGGACGAGGGAGCCTTCGGCCTGGTGATCACGCGACCGCTGGAGGTGACCATGGCCGACGTCCTCCGCGAGATCGGCGAGGAGAGCACGGCGGAGGGCTACCCCGAGGTGCTCGCGGGTGGCCCGGTGGAGCCCACCAACGGCTTTGTGCTCTTTGACCAACCCAAGTGCGTCAACGATCAGGACATGCTGCGAGTGGGCCCGGATATGGCCATCTCCGGCAACACACGAACCCTGATCCGCCTGGCCCGCGGCATTCCCGGAGTCCGGTACAACCTCGTGCTGGGGTACTCGGGATGGGCGCCGGGCCAGCTGGAACGGGAGATCGAGGAGAACTCCTGGCTCGTCGCCCCGGCCTCTCACGATCTCGTGTTCGAAACCCCTTACGAGCAGCGCTGGACGGCATCGCTGCGATCCATCGGCGTCGATCCGGGAACCCTGGTGGACATGGGCTCTGCCTCGCCCAGCTGAGCCCCCTCCCCACCGCCCGCCCCCTGATATCGGCCCCGTCGCCCCCCCGGAGAGACGACACCCGAACGGCCTCCCCAGATCCGGCCGGTCCTGGGGGTTTTCGTCGCGAGACCGGGGAGGTGCCCGCCAGTGTGGTGTTTCGATCAAGGCGCCGCCGAGGCGTGCTGGAGGCACGCCGCAGGCGCCGCCGCCGTGAGAAACGCCGCAATGGCCGGCACATCCCCGGTCGCAGCAGAAAACCCCCAGGACCGGCCGGATCAGAAGAACCGGCGCTTGACGAAGATGACGTCGTCGGCCTTGATCGGCGGGTCTTCCTGCTTCCCGTGGCGGATCTTCTTGAGGTTGTACTTGAAGGTCGTGCTCTTGCCGTCGGCCTTGCGGCGAATCTCCACCTCCTGGGATCCGAACTTCCCCAGGCCGCCCGCCTCGGAAATCGCGGCCATCAAGGTCTCTCCAGGCGACAGCTCGTACTGGCCGGGGTTGTTCACCTCCCCGGTCACAAAGAAGATGGCCTTCCGCCGCACGGCGATGATGTCCCCTCCCTTGAGGATGACGTCATCCATCTGACCGTTGACCAGCTCCTTGCGAGGCACGTGGATGACCGACAGGGCACCACCGACCACTCCCTTCTCGTTGCGGCGCAGCTCGATGATCTGGCCGGCATCATTGGTGAAGCCCCCGGCCTCCGCCAGAAGCTGGGTCAGGGTGGTTACGCCCTTGAGATAGTACGTGCCCGGCTTCCTCACCGCTCCGAGAATGACCACGGGAAGCGATCCGAACTGTTTGACCACCACCTCGATCTGAACGTCGACGTAGTAGTCCTTCTCGAGACCTTCCGTCAGCCGCCTGGCGATCTCGGCTTCCGTGAGCCCCGCCACGTGGACCCTGCCGAGAAAGGGGTAGGTGATGGTGCCGTCCTGGTCGACGGAGAAGCTGCCCGAGATCTCGGCATGGTGAAACGCCGTCACGCCGATGATATCGCCCGGACCCACCCTGTAGCCCACCGGCCTGGACACATCGGGAACCGCCGAGGCACCAGGAGCCTGTGCTCGCCCGCCAGCTGGTGTTTCCTGGGACCATGCGGCACAGGCCACGAGCAGAACAATCGCAACAACAGCTCGAGAAAGAACACGCCTTTTCATGACGTTTGAGACTAGCATAACTCTCCCGCGATGTGGCCAGCGGAAACCACCGCTCGTTCACTTTGAAAGGGAATCCTCGGAGAGCGACCCCGGCCGCTCGCCGCAGTGTCTCACGCCGGTACAGCAATCATGTTCTCAGAACAGCAGACACGGTCGCACCGGCCCGAACGAGCACCGCACAGGGCTCGCTCAGAAGCCCACCGTCAGGCCGATGAGAAAGACGTTGGCCGTGTAGGAGTACGGATGCAACGAATCACGCTTCTGGTGGGTGAAGGTCCCCCGCAACGAGAAGATCGAGGACAGCCGGTAACCAACACCGAGACCATAGGTCGTGATGTCGTCGGACCGGTCCTGTCCGGTGACGACATCCGGCTGACTGTAATCGTTGTTCTGGTAGCGCAGCCGGGCGTGGGCGAAGAAACGGTTGAGCTGGAGCTTGTAGAGAAGCCCAGCTCCGGCCGCCACATAGTGGCTCTGGAACTGATAGTTGGAGGGGAAGTCCTGGCGGATCAGATCGAGGCGAAGCACCGATCCATGGGCCAGGGTCCAGTCGAGGTCGCCCCGGATCACCAGACCCGATGCGTCACTGGGCTTCGGCAACCCCTCGACCTTGTTGTACGATGTGCTGCGCCAGCCAACCTCGATCCTGGAAGCCCACACCGGCGTGATCTGGCCATCGAAGGAGGCAACGATCTCGTCGGACGAGGATTGCCTGTATCCGAAGGTGTCCTTCGGGTTGAACTCCTCGTGGTTGTAGATCAGCCCTCCCGTCAGCGTCGGGCTGATCTGGTGAATCCACCCCGCGCCCAACCGCGTCTTGTCATAGTCGTAAAAGCTGCCCCGATCCCTCGCGTCGTAGGAGATGGTCTCGTAGGAGCCCCGGAATGAGATCCCATTGGTCGGGCTGATCCAGTAGTCCATCCTCAGTTGGAAGAAGTGTTTGTCGAACTGCTGATCGCCGTAGACCAGCTCGCCGCCGGGATCGACCTCCCGAGTGTCCAGGTTGGCCGACACGAAGCGGTAGAGCGCGTCCAGCTTGAGCCCGTTGGCGAAGATGAAGTTCCCATCCAGATCGACGAAATGGGACCACTTATTCTTGAGGTCGATGGTCTGGTAATTGCGGTACAGCGGGACGTACGAAAGCCGGAGGTAGGACTGGTTGACGGGCAACTCGAACATCAGCTTGGCGCGGGCCACGATCATGTCGTCGCTGACGGGATTGTCCGGCGTGAAAAAGACATTGTCCCGCGATTCCCAGGTCAGATCGAAAGCCGGGCTGAAGAGGAACGGACCCAGATTGATCCCCTCGGAGCTGTTGACCGGCAAGCTCCCCTTCGGTTCGCTGAGGGGCGAGGCCGTTTGCGCCATCGCCACGCTGGATGCCCAAACCAGCAGGGCGGCGCAACAGAGCGTGAAGCCGATTTTTTTCATCCCAACCTCCAGACCGCTCTTCAAGAAGCTAGGTCATAGCATACACAGTCCCACCAATCTTTTCAACAAAGCGGAGCTCACGCTTTCCAAGAACCCGATCCGGGAAAACCGGAGCGAAATTCGCGCCTCTTTCGGATTCCATTTTTCCGGAATATCTCCTGGCCGCCACAAAGAACCCGGCACCGCCCAAAACCACCCTCGGCCATCGCTTTGGAGCTCCGTCAATTGATGACTGCCGGAGCCTCATTCCCGGCATCCGCGGCGATCGTGGACGGCCCATGCTCTCCGTTGGCCGGCCGTGTTGTGAATTCCAGCTCCACCCGGCCCTCACCGAGGAGCCGGTCCAGGGAAGCCCGCAGCTTTGGCGATGGATCGACACAGAGCACCGGCGGGGCCCACATCCGCGCCCGAAAGATGCCTTTTCTGACCAGCTCGAAGCGCACACCCAGCCGCCCGGAGTGGGCGAGAAGCAGCTCGCGGAGCTGCTCCAGGAGGGGCTCATCCACCTGGTCGAGGTCGAGGATGATGCGCAGCGCCGAGGCATCGCGCAGCTCGATGCCCTCGAGCGGCACGACCTCCTCGACCATGAGCTCCACATGGTCCCCATCACCCTTGAGGGAACCGGTCACCAACACCGCCCGGCCCTCCTCGAGGACGCCGTTGACCTGGTCGAAGGCATCGGGGAAGACGACACATCGAAGGGTTCCGCTGGGATCCTCCAACTGGAACGACGCCATTCGCCGCCCCCGGTTTCGTCCCTCCTTGCGAATGGTCATCACCTTGAGCCCGGTGAGGAGCCCACCCACCGAGACACTCTCCCAGCCCTCCGCCAGCCTCGTGGGAAGCTCGGCCACGCGGCTGTTGGCGTAGGTTTTCAGTGGCTCCTCGTAGCGGTCCAGGGGATGGCCCGACAGGTAGAATCCCAGGACCTCGCGTTCCCAGGCCAGGCGCTCGGCGTCCTCGGCCGGCCCCGCCGAGTGGAGGCTTGCCTCGAGCTCTTCGGAGGGGAGCGCCTCGAAGAGGAAACCTTGGCCGAGCTCCCCCTGCTCGCGTTCCCTCGATGCCATCTCCGTCAGCCGCTCCAGATTGTCCACGAGGCCCTTGCGCGTGATCCCGAAGGCGTCGAAGCAGCCGGCCTTGGCCAGGCATTCGACCACCTTGTGGTTGACCGTCCGCGCCGGTAGCGAGCGGAGAAAGTGGGCCACAGAGTTGAAGCCGTCCTCGCACTCCCGGACCGTGAGGATGGTGCTGACGGCCGCCTCCCCGACCCCCTTGACCGCGATCAATCCGAAACGTATCCCCTCCGGCTCCACGGTGAAGGGAAGCTGGGAGGCGTTGATGTCCGGAGGCAGGATCGCGATCCCCATGTGCCGGCAGCGCCCCAGGTACATGGCCAGCTTGGCCGTGTTGGACGCCTCCGATGTCAACATGGCCGCCATGAAGTGCGCCGGGTAGTGGGTCTTGAGATAGGCCGTCAGGTACGCCACGTGGGCGTAGGCCACCGAGTGGGACTTGTTGAAGCCGTACTGGGCGAAGGGCACGATCTGTTCCCAGAGCCGGCGCATCTTGGCCTTGGGATGACCCTTGGCCACACCCCCCTGGACGAAGTTTTCACCCTCGCGATCGATGATCTCCTTCTTCTTCTTGCCCATGGCCTTGCGCAGGGTGTCGGCCTGCGCCATGGTGAAGCCGGCGATCTTGACCGCGATCCGCATTACCTGCTCCTGGTAGACGATGATGCCGTAGGTCTCGGCCAGGATCTCTTCCAGCTCCGGGAAGATGTAGGTGATCGGCTTGTTCCCGTGTTTCCGGGCCGCGTAGTCGTCGATGAACTGCATGGGGCCGGGCCGGTAGAGCGCGTTGAGGGCTGCGATGTCCGGAAACGCCTGGGGCTGGACCTTCCGCAGGACGTCCTTCATGCCGGAGGATTCGAACTGGAAGATGCCGTCGGTGTCGCCCTCGGAGAAGAGCCTGTAGACCTGCGGATCGTCGAAGGGAATCGTTGCGAGGTCCGGTGGCTCACCCTCGCTCCGGGCGATGGATTGCAGGGTATCGGCGATGACGGTCAGCGTCTTGAGACCCAGGAAATCCATCTTGAGCAGGCCCAGCGCCTCCACATCGTCCTTGTCGAACTGGGTGACGATCTCGTCGTGCCCCGAGCGGTAGAGCGGCACCAGGTTGACCAGGGGCTCCGGCGCAATGACGACACCCGCGGCGTGGACACCGCAGTGGCGGGCCAGTCCCTCGAGGTTGGAAGCCGTTTCCACCAGCTGGCGGACATCCTCGTCACCCTCGACCAGCCCCCTGAGCTCCGGGGAATCCCGCAGGGCCTGCTCGATGGTGATGTTGAGCTCCTCCGGGATCAGCTTGGCGATACGATCCACGTCGTTGTACGGCATGCCCATGACACGTCCAACATCCTTGACGGCCGACCTGGCCTTGAGCACGTTGAATGTGGCGATCTGCGCCACGGACTCGTTGCCATACCGCTCGCGCACGTACTGGATCACCCGGTCCCGCTCCCGCTGACAGAAGTCGATGTCGATGTCCGGCATGGAAATCCGCTCGGGGTTGAGAAAGCGCTCGAAGAGCAGATCGTACTCCAGGGGATCGATGTCGGTGATACCCAGGGCGTAGGAGACCACCGACCCCGCGGCGGATCCGCGGCCCGGCCCCACGGGCACGCCGTTGTCCTTGGCGAACCGGATGAAGTCCCAGACCACCAGGAAGTACCCCGGAAAGCCCATGCCTTCGATGATCTCGAGCTCGTGGGCCAGACGTGACCGGTACTCATCCGCCCCATGTCGGCGCTTCCTGCCATCGGCCAGCCGGGCCTCGAGCCCCTCACGCGCCTGCTCCGCCAGGAACGATGCCGTGGTGTGGCCCCTGGGCACGGGGTAGGAGGGCAGGTGGAGGGTCGAGGTATCGAAGAGCACGTGGCACCGTTCAGCGATCTCGACGGTGCGCTCGCAGGCGCCCGGGTAGCCCGCGAAAAGAGCGTGCATCTCCTCCGGCGTCTTGACGTAGAACTGCTCGTTGTAGGCGTAGGAACGCTGGATCTCCTCCATGTTCTTCTTGTTCTGACCGATGCCGATCAGGACCTTGTGCGCGAGCAGGTCCTCCGGGCTGTGAAAGTGGCAGTCGTTGGTGGCCACCAGTGGAATGCCCGTGGCCCCGGAAAGGGCCGTCATTCCCTCCCGAACGGCGGCCTCGTCGGCCGAACCGTGATCCTGAATCTCCAGGAAGAAGCTGTCCGCTCCCAGGATCTCCCGGTACTGCTCGGCCGCCCGGCGGGCGCCGCCGGCGTCCCGCCCCAGGAGCCGCCGGGAAACCTCTCCCGACAGGCATGCCGACAGGCCGATCAGGCCCTCCGCGTGCTCGGCCAGCACCTCCTTGGAGATCCTCGGTTTGTGATAGAACCCGTTGAGGTAGGCCTCGGTGACGAGCCACACAAGGTTCCGGTAACCCTGCTGGTTCTCGGCGAGCAGCACCAGGTGGTCGTAGGGCTTCCGGCCCGAAACGGGCTTCCGTTCCCGGTGATCGGCCGGCGCCACGTACACCTCGCAGCCAAGCACGGGACGCAACCCCGCCTTGAGGGCTGCCCGGTGGAACTGGAAGGCACCAAAGAGATTACCGTGGTCGGTGAGGGCGACGGCCGGCATTCCAGCAGCGGCGGCCTGCTCCACAAGGCGCGGGATCCTGATGGTGGCATCGAGAAGGGAGTAGTGGGTGTGCAGGTGGAGGTGGACGAAAGGCGGGCTCTCCTTGCGGCGCGTCATGCCCCGATGATAGTCCATCTTCTCGCCTTCCGGGCGCACCTCCCATGAGCCACAACGACCGGCCCGTACCATTGCAGCGGCCAGCCACCTCAGGAGGGATCAACCCGCGCGGACCGTGGACCGGCTCAGGAAGCCACCAAGAGAACAGTGTCCCGTGTATCCGTTTATCCGTTTGTCCGATCGCAGCGGGAAACCGCCCGGCTCCGCGGGCTACTTCTGATACCACCGCTTGCGGAGCACCTTCAGGGGGCGCTGTGCGGTCCCGAGGCTCCCGGTGTGGCCCGAGCCGTCCGTGGCCGTGACGAAGAGCTCCACCGTCGTGTTCCCGTGGAGCTGGGGCGTCAGCTTCAACGGCCAGTGGTCCCCGGAGGCATGATGCAGTGGCACCTCCCGGTAATTCCTCTCACCCTTCCTGCGAATGTGGACCGTCACCGACGCCACGCCGAGGTCATCGGTCACGAGGAAGGGAATGACAAGGTCCTGGTTCTTCTTGAAACGCAACTTGAAGCCCGGTTGCAACATGACCTTGGGAGCCTCGGCGTCGCGGGCCCGGAGGGACTGCCGAAGACGGGCTTGAAGATCCTGGAAACGCGCAACGTACGAACCCGTTGGGGTGATACTTTCGAGGATCGTCAGCCCGCGTTTGGGGTCGCCGGCGTCCAGGGCCTTCTGGGCCCGTTCCAGGGTATCGTCGAGGTGCCGCTGCCGTTCGACCTCCTGCCGGTACCGGCCGATCTCCGCGTCGAGACCGGCGCGCTGGGGCCAGAGCTTGTGTTCCTTCTCCAGCAGGCTGAGCGCTTCGGCGTGGCGGCCGCGGTCCGCCGCCTCGGCGGCGCGGGCCTCCACGGACTTGGCAGCCTCGAGACGCAGCGTCGTCGCGCGGCCGTAGGCCGGAAGGACCTCCAGGAGAGCCCCGGCGCGCTCGATCACTTGCAGATCGTCGCCCGCCTTCTTGGCGCGCCAGAGGAGCGTGTGGATCTGGAGCGCCTTCCGCGCCCGCTTCATCTTGGACCGAAGCCCCCGGACACCCCGGAGCTCGCTGCGAGGAAGCGCCTCGAGGGCCCGCACGGCGCGCCGGAGCCTCCGGATGTCGCCCCGCCGCAGGCCCACGTCGAGCTCATGGACCGCACGATCCCTGGCCGAAGCCCCAAGCGCCTGCTTCAGATCGTCGTAGGCTGCACGATCCTCCTCGCCAAAGGCCGCCAACTCCTCGGGGCCGAGCGCACTCAAGGTCTTCCGGGCCGCCGCCACATCCCCCGCGTCCAGCGCCGCCCGGGCCTCCTCGAGGCGCGGGTCCAGCTGGGGCGCCTCGGGAGCTTCCGCTTCCCCGCTCTCCGGCTGAACGACGACGACCGCCGGCACGAGATCCTCCGCCGCCTGTCGAGTGGCCCCCGCCGTGCCACCCGTGCCGCGAAGCACCACGAACACTACCACGAGGATCACGGCCAGGACGACACCGGCCGCCACACCGATCAGCAGGCGCCGGTCGGCCTCCCGAACGAACCTGACGCTCCTGTCGAGCAACGGCCGGGCGGCCGCCCGAATTCTCTCGAAGCTCTCCCCGGCGCGTGACACCAGCACCTTCCAGCCAGCCTGGACCCGCGTGGCCGCGGCGGCTGGGGCTGGCGCGCCGGCCCCGGCCCCTGTGCCGGGCGGTCCAGCGCCCACGGCGTCTTCAGAGGGCGGAGGCTCCGGCGGCACTGGCGCCGCCGGCGGTTCCTCAGCCGGCTTCCGGGACAGCGGCGGCGTCATGACTGTCCCGAGATCCTCTTCAGCCAGGACGCTCTCCACCTCCCCCGGAAGAGGCGGCGGCCCGGGTCGTACCCCGGGGGCCGTGTCCGGCGTTCCGGTCTTGCCCTGCGGCACGGGAGCTTCCCCTTCTTCCTCAATAACGAAGGAGGCCAGCTCCTCCGGAGTGAAGCTGGGCCGGGTCCTGTTGGGGTCGAACGCCTCCGCCGTTGGCCCCGCCTCTGCAATTGGCGGCGGGGCGATCCCTTTCGACGGTGGACCCGGCACGCCGAGATCGGCCAGATCCGGCATGGGAGCGGCCTCGCCGCCGGTTCTCAGGGTCTCGGCCAGCTCTTCCAGACTGACCCGCCGTTCGGAGGGAGCATGGCGCAAACACGTGGCCAGCACCTCCTCCAGGCCCACGGGATCGGCCACCACCGTGCGGACCGTCTCGGGGAGCACCACCGCGGGGTTGGCGTCTCCCGGCGTCTCCACCGACGCGCCAAGGGCCTGGCACGCCACCAGAGCGGCCGAGTAGAGGTCGGCCTTCCACGGTGGCTGCCCGGCTCCAAGGCCGGCGTCCATCAGCTCCGGGGCGGCGAAGGCGTCCCAGTCCGGCGAGTGGCCCATCAGACCACCGGCGGCGCCGGCGCCCAGGAAGGCCGCCGAGCCGAGGCCGACGAGCCGGACGCCCCCGCCGATCACGTCCACGTTGCCCGGGGCGAGGTTGTGGTGGACCACGCCGGCACGGGCCATGCCGGCCAGACAGTCGGCCATGCCGGCCAAAAGCGGCAGCACGGTCTCGGCGGTCTTGGGCTCCAGCTCGGTCAGGGGCAGCCCCTCGTCGAAGGACATGACGAGAAAGGCACGGCCGTCGGGCGTCACGCCGAAATCCAGGATCTCCGGAAGACATGGAAGCCCCGCCTCCCGGAGAGTCCGAGCCGCTCGGAGGAAACGCTGGCGATTCTCCTCCGGGGGCTGGCCGCCCAGGGCATTGAGCAGCTTCAGCACCACGAGCTGACCGGTCTGGGGGTTCTGGGCGTGGAAGACCGTCGTCTGCGGCGCCGCCTTGAGCAGCTTGAGTATCCGGAACTCGTCGACGATCCTCCGCGCTTCGACCACCGCCGTGACCTCCTCCGCCCCGTGGCAACCCTTCCCGGACGGCACCGCAGGACAGGGTCCTCGTTTGCTCCGGGAACAGGTCAAGTATAGGATACCGGATGTCCAGGGCCGGTGACACAGCCCACCGGTTCCCTTTCCAGCGTCTCGCTCTCTCTTCCCAGACTCCGTCCCAGTGTATACTCGCCCGAACGAGGACAGGAACCCATGAGCTCATGGGGGACCAAACGCGGGAGGCAACATGAAGGTCGGCATCATCGGATACGGCGCCTTCATTCCCAGGCGGCGCATCAAGCTTGAGGAGATCGCCGCAGTCTGGGGTGCGGATGCGACGTCGTACAAGCGGGGGTTGCAGCTGCACGAGAAGTCGGTGCCGGGAAAAGACGAGGACACGATCACCATGTCCGTCGAGGCCGCCCGGCGGGCTTTCCTACGCTCCGGGGGAGTTGAGCCGGAGAGGGTCGGGGCCCTCTACATCGGCTCGGAGTCCCACCCCTACGCGGTCAAGCCTTCGGGCACAGTTGTCGGCGAGGCGCTCGGCATCACGCCGGTGGCTCATGTGGCCGATCTGGAGTTCGCCTGCAAGGCCGGCACCGAGGGAATGTACCTGGCCCACTCCCTGGTCAAGGCCGGTGAGGTCTCCTACGCCATGGGGATCGGCGCCGACACCTCCCAGGGCGCTCCCGGCGACGCCCTGGAGTACTCCACGGCGGCGGGGGCGGCCGCTTTCCTCTTCGGCGCCGACGAGGACCGGATCCTCGCCGAGGTGGTGGCCACCTACTCCTGGACCACCGACACGCCGGACTTCTGGCGGCGCGTTCACATGCACTACCCCCGCCACGGCAGCCGCTTCACCGGCGAGCCGGCGTACTTCCGCCACATCACGAGCTCGGCCAAGGGCATCATGGAACGAACCGGCTTCGAGCCCAAGGACTTCGCCCACGCCGTGTTCCACCAGCCCAACGGCAAGTTCCCGATCCGTGTGGGCAAGCGGCTCGGTTTCACCATGGAGCAGCTGGAAACCGGCTGGCTCTCTCCCTGGCTCGGCAACACCTACTCCGGGGCGTCGCCCATGGGCCTGACGGCGGTCCTCGACATCGCCCGCCCCGGCCAGCTGATCCTGCTGACCTCGTTCGGCTCCGGCGCCGGCTCGGACTCCTTCGTCTTCCGGATCACCGATCGCCTGCCAGAGGTCCAGGAGCTGGCACCCATCACGCGGGTCCAGCTGGACAACGACAAGATCTACGTCAGCTACGGTCAATACGCCAGTCTTCGCGGCAAGATCCGCATGGGCGAGTGAGGAGGCGGCGATGCGAGACGTTGCAATCATCGGTGTTGGAATGATCCCGTGGGGGGAGCTCTGGGAGGATTCCCTCCGGACGATCTGGACCCGGGCCGCCGTGGCCGCCCTGGAGGATGCCGGGGTCGACACGGTGGACCTCATTACCGTCGGGTGCATGTCGTCCGGCCTGTTCGTCGGCCAGGAACACCTGGCCTCCATGGTCGCCGACCAGCTGGGGATGCCAGGGGTCCCCGCATCGCGGGTGGAGTCCGCCTGCGCCTCTGGAAGCCTGGCCCTTCGCCACGCCTTCGCCGAGGTGGCGGCGGGCCTGGTCGACATCGCCCTGGTGACCGGCGTGGAAAAGATGACCGACGTGGACGGCGGTGCTGCCACCTACACCCTGGGAACCGCGGCGGACCAGGAGTACGAGTCGTTCCACGGCATCACCTTCCCGGGCCTCTACGCCATGATGGCTCGTGTCCACATGGCCCATTACGGCACGACCTCCCGGCAGATGGCCGCGGTCTCCATGAAGAACCATGCCAACGGACTGCTCAACCCCAACGCCCAGTACCACCTCAAGGTCAGCATCGACGACGTGCTGAGCTCGACGCCGGTGGCCGAGCCGCTGCACCTCCTGGACTGCTCGCCGATCACCGACGGCGCCGCGGCCCTGGTCATCGCCCCCATCGATCGGGCGCGGGATCTGGCCGGACGCCGCCCCGTGGTGCGCATCGCGGGATCCGGCATGGCCACCGACACCATCGCCCTTGCGGATCGCGAGGATCTCTCCCGTCTCCGGGCGGTGGAGCTCTCAGCCGAACGGGCGTACGCCATGGCCGGGAAGAAGCCCTCGGACATCCACGTGGCCGAGGTGCACGACTGCTTCACCATCGCGGAGATCATGACAACCGAGGCCCTGGGCTTCTTCGGACCCGGCGAAGGCGGACCGGCGGCCGAAAAGGGCTGGACCGCCCTCGACGGCAGGATCCCGGTCAACCCTTCCGGCGGCCTCAAGTCCAAGGGCCATCCGGTGGGCGCCACGGGCGTCGCCCAGGTGTGCGAGATCGTCAACCAGCTGCGCGGCGAGGCCGGCCAGCGGCAGGTGAAGGACGCCCGCGTCGGCCTGACACAGAACATGGGCGGCTCGGGCGGCTCGTCCATCGTCCATATCCTGGAGGTGGTCTGATGTTGTCTCCAGCACGTGCATGGCGTGAGTATCCCCAGCGGTACCGGCTCGAAGCCTCTCGGTGCACCGAATGCGGCAAGATCTCCTATCCTCCACGGGTCGTCTGTCCGGGTTGCCGCGGGCGCCAGTTCGAGACCGTCACCCTGTCGCGGGAGGGTACCGTCGTCACCTTCACCGTGGTTCACGTGCCACCTGCCGGCTTCGAGGGCCAAGCCCCCCTGATCCTGGCCCTGGTGGAGCTCAAGGAGGGCGCACGCACCATGGTACAGCTGGCGGACGTGCCCGATCCCTCGCAAGTCCGGATCGGCATGCCGGTTCGCCTGGAGTTCCGCAAGATCGCCGAGGAGGGCGAGGCGGGGACCATCTTCTACGGCCACAAGGCCGTCCCGGCGTAGCGCGCGTCCGCCATCCGGAGGGGGGGCCACCGTTCGCCGCCGGTTGATGACCGGCGCTCGAGGGGTGCTGGAACTTTCCCGCAGCCCCGTTCGTATTCCATGGTGGGCCGCTGCCGGATGGCGCGTGCTGGCGGGCGCTCACGACACCTGAGGAGGGGGTATGGCGGTGCTTCTCGAGGTCAGGGAGTTAGTGAAACGGTACGGCGAACGGATCGCCGTGGATCACGTTGCCTTCACCGTCAGTGCGGGTGAGATCTACGGGCTCCTGGGGCCCAACGGCGCCGGCAAGACCACGACCATCAAGGTGTTGACGGGCCTGCTGCCACCGACCTCGGGATCGGTCCGGATCGCGGGATTCGATCCCTTCGCCGAACCGCTGAAGGCCAAGGCGCAGCTCGGCTGGGTGGGCCAAGAGACCTCGCTCTACGAGGACCTGACGGCCAGGGAGAACCTCGAGCTGGCTTGCGCCCTGGGCCGGGTTCCACGTTCCGAGGTGCGGAGCCGCGTGGCCGGGCTCCTGGAGACCATCGGCCTGGCCGACCGGGCCGGCGAACGGGTCTCCAGGTTCTCCGGCGGCATGAAGCGGCGGCTCCACCTGGCGGTGGCCCTGGTGCACCGCCCGCGGGTGCTGCTCCTGGACGAGCCGCTGGTCGGTGTCGATCCTCAGGCGAGAGCCCACCTGATGGGGCTGATCGAACGGCTCGCGGAGGAAGGCCACGCCGTGCTGCTGACGACCCACGACATGGACGACGCCCAGCGGCTCTCCTCACGGGTCGGCATCCTCGACCACGGCAAGCTGCTGGCCGAGGGTACCGTGGACGAGCTCCAGGCCCGCCTCGGCGAGCGGGACGTGCTGAGGCTGTCGGGCAGCTTTCCCGGGGAGCTGCCGCCCCTCCCGGAGGCGCTGGGCGCCGAGACCCTGTCACTCCGCGAGGACGAGTTGATGCTGGCCGTGCCCAACGGGTCCACGGCGCTCCCCAGGATTCTCGGCATCCTCGAGGGCGAAGGAATCTCCGTTGAACGCGCCGCCCTGGAACGCCCGAGCCTCGAGACCCTCTTCCTCGAGCTGACGGGCCGGGAGCTGAGGGACTGATGGCACGGTTCGGCACGCTTCTCGGCCTGGAGCTCAAGCGCCGCCTCCGTGATCCCGTGTCCCTGATCGCCTGGCTGGCAATCCCCTTCCTGATGGTGACCCTGATGGTCCTTGTCTTCGGCGGCAGGGGCAGGAGCTCCCTGCCGCGGATCAAGATCCTGGCGGTCAATCACGACACGGGCATCCTTTCCAAGGGGCTCCTCGCCGCACTGGACAGCCCCGAGTTGGCCGAGTACCTCGATGTGGCCGTGCTCGACGAGAAGGAGGCCACGCGCCGGATGGACCGGGGCCATGCCTCCCTGATGGTCGTGATCCCCAAGAGCTTCACACGGGACTTCCTGGACGACAAGCCGCTGACCCTCCGGGTCTACCGCAACCCCGAGCAGACCATCCTCCCGGGAATCGGCGAGGAGATCCTCGCCTTCCTGGCGGACACGGGCGGCTTGCTCCGGGCCACGCTCCTGCCGCTCACCAGGGAAGTGATCGACTTCGACGCCTCCTCACGGCCCTCCCTGGAACAGGTGACAGCCCTGTCGTCACGGATCTACTCGATCCTCGACGACCCCGTGGCCCAGAACCTCCTCGACCTGAACGCGCTGAAGATCACGGCCCGGCATCCGGAAACGAAGAAGGTCTCCCGATCCGAGATCGTCGGCTGGTTTGCCCCGGGCTTCGTGGCCCTGGCGCTCCTCTTCATGTGCAACGGGCAGAGCCAGGAGATCCAGGAGGACCTGATTCACGGCCGCCTCGCCCGCGCCTGGACCTTTCCCAGCCGGCCCATCCTGCCCCTGAGCGCCAAGGCCATGGCCCTGGTCGTCTCCGCCTCTCTGAGCGCCGGGTTGCTCGTGCTGGCCCTCGCCGGCACCCTGGGCTGGCGGCCGGGCAACGTTGCCGTCCTGACGATCCACACCCTGGCCGTGGCGACGTCCTTCTCCGGCCTGTCGCTCCTCCTGCGGTCCCTGACCCGGAATCCCGAGGCCGGCGGCGCCGCGGCCTCCGGCGTCATGGTCGGCCTCGGTTTCCTCGGCGGCTGCTTCATCCCGGCGGTCTTCCTGCCGCCGTTCCTGCGGAGCGTCGCCCTGTACATCCCCACCGGCTGGGCCGTCCAGGGCTACCTGATACTCCAGGGCAGCAGCTGGGCCGGCCCGCTGGGCACCATCGGCTGGCGGATCGCCGCCCTGGCCGCCACAGGCGCCGCGAGCTTCCTCCTGGCGGGGCGGCTGATGGAGCGCAAGGCGGTGTCCTCATGAGCTGGCGGCAGATTCTGGCCATTGCCCTGACCGACCTCAAGCGGATGCTCCGGCGAAAGGACACCCTGGTCTGGCTCCTTCTGATGCCGCTGCCCTACACCTACTTCTTCGGCATGGCCTTCCGGGAGGCCCCGGAGGAGCGGACCGTCGTCACCGTGGTCGAGCCGGCGCCCGACACGGCGTCAGAGCGGCTCGTCAAGGCCCTCGAGGCGGCGGACTACGACGTCAGAGCCGTCGGCTCGTGGAGCGAGCCCAAACCACTTCCAGGGAGCGGCTACCGGGTGGATCTCCCGCCCCATCTCGGGGCGCTGCTGCTTTCCGGCGGCACGGGTGAGATCGCCGTCTGGAGCCGCAGCGGTGACCTGGACGCGACCCGGGTCCAGGTCACTCTCAGGAAGGCGATCCTGACGCTGCGCGCCGAGTCGCTGGCCCGCCTCATCCGCCGCGAGAAACCCTCTCTGGAAACCCTCGGCGAGCCCCTCGAGGTGGTGCCCATCGCCATCGACGCCTCGGACTGGGGAACGCGGCACGAGATTCCCTCCGGCTACAAGCAGGTCATCCCCGGCAACATGGTGATGTTCGTCCTGATGTCCGTCCTCGTCACCGGCGCCGTCCGGCTCCTGATGGACCGCGAGCTCGGCCACCTCCAGCGCATGCTGGCCTCCCCCATCTCGCCCTCGGCCGTGGTCGTCTCCCAGTTCGTCTCCCTGGCGCTCCTCGGCCTTGCCGAGGCGATCTACTTCGTCCTCCTGGGCTGGCTGGTTTTCGGCCAGTCTCCCGGGCCGCATCCGGTGGCCGTCCTGGGCGTACTGGCACTGATGGTGGCCGCCGCCAGCGGCGTCGGGATCATCCTCGGGGCGACGTTGAAAACCGCCAAGCAGGCGGCCGCGGTCGGCATCTTCGCCACCCTGGCGCTGGCGGCGCTCGGCGGTTGCTGGTGGCCGGTGGAGATCCTCCCCCGCGCCATGCGACTGGTCGCGCTGGCGCTACCCAGCGGTCAGACCATGAGGGCCCTCGTCCGCCTGATGGTCTGGGGAGACCCACCCTCGGCCCTCGCCGGCTACGCCGCCTACATGCTGGTTTTCGCGCTCCTCAGCGGCGCGCTGGCCACCTCGATCCTACGCCGCCGGCTGGCCTGAGGACGGGCCGCGAGAGGGTGGTCCCACACGATCCCCTTCCTCTCAAGGGGATGGTATTGCGTGGCTTCGTTTGGGAGATCCCTCCACTTCGCGGTGCTCCGCACCGCTCCAGTCGGGATGACACCAAGGAACGGGCGCTGCCCACCGCTCCGGTCGGGATGACCCCCCTCTGTCATCCCGACCGAGCGAGCGCAGCGAGCGAGCGGAGGGATCGCCCCGCCACTGGCCCGCGGCCGGAGAACCCAGCTCCCCGCGGTGGCCGGTAAGATCCCTCCACTTCGCGGCGCTGCGCACCGCTCCGGTCGGGATGACAGGAAGGAACGGGCGCTGTGCACCGCTTCGGTCGGGATGACAGGAAGGAACGGGCGCTGCCCACCGCCTCGGTCGGAATGACGGGGTGGGATGGATGCCGGGCACCGCCTCCGCGGGGACCGCCGGGCGCCGGCTACTGCCCGTGATCGCCGGAACCATCGGGGTGGTAGCGGCGGCGCAGCTCGGCGAGGAAGTGTGTCTCCTCCGGAGTGAGGGACTGGGGGCCCTCAGCCTGGAGCTTGGTCCGGATCCGTTCGAGCTCGCGGACCTCCGCCCGGCTCGGCCCGCGGGGCAGCAGCCGGTCCCGCGGCTCCAGCCGGTCGCGGAAGAGAAACACCATGATGGCCCCGGCAGCGGCTCCGCCCAGGTGGGCACCGTGGCCGATGGGGAGCCCGCCCCCGTGCCTCTGGGCCGCCAGTCCCCACAGGTCCCAGGCCACCAGCGCCGCGATGCCCGCCCAGGCCGGTACCGGGATGATGCCCATGATCAGGATCTTCTGGTGCGGAAAGACGATGGCGAAGGCCATCAGGAGCCCGGCGATGGCGCCCGACGCGCCCAGCGCCGAGACCTGCGGTTGATGCAGCACCACCACGCAGGTGGTCACGTGGCCGATGGAGCCCGCCAGGCCGGCCGCCAGGTAGAACTCCGTGAATAGCTTCGCTCCCCAGAGGCGCTCCAGGATCGCGCCGAAGCTGTAGAGCACGATCATGTTGATGGTGAAGTGCCAGAAGGCTTCGTGTGAGAAGACCGAGGTCAGGAGCGTCCAGTAGAGACCGTGTTCGAGGTGGACGGCACTGACCAGGAAGTTGGCCGCCATGAACTCCAGGAGCCCCCGGGAGGAGCGCGCCAGCTGCCACAGCACGAAGACGGCCGCGTTGATCCCGATGATGACTGGAACCGCCCTGAGCTTCCGCCGGTACCAGGGCTCGGCGGCCACGGAGCTTCCACTTCCGGTCATCGTCGGCGATCCTTCCATGGCGCCATCATCGGTGCGCTCCGGGCCGTTGTCCAGCGAAACGTGGCGGGAAGTTGTTGCGCTGTGCCCTGCCTTGCTCTTTCCGCCATGGAGCGCGGATTCCAGTCCGTAGGAGTGCATGCACACCGCGGGCCGTCCGTGATTGCCGAGATGCGGACCGAAGTCCGCGCTTCGAAGAACCCGCCGACAACAGGGGGCACGGCGCCACAACCTCGCTGTCGCGGGGTCGTGGACGGCCCGGAGAAACCACGGTAGAGTTGGGCGCTCCCGAGAGGGCGTTTCATTCCACCTGGAGGTTTCAATGGCCGAGACGACCACGTGGCGCTTCCCCGCCGCGTTCTGGACCGCCAACTCCATCGAGCTCTTCGAGCGGGCCGCCTATTACGGCACCTTCATCACGCTGGCATTGTTCCTGACCCGCGTCGTCGGTTTCACCGACATCGAGGCCGGGTGGATCGGCGCCATGTTCTCCTCGATGATCTACCTGCTGCCGTTCTTCACGGGCGCCATCGCCGACCGGATCGGCTTCCGCTGGGCCCTGGCACTGGCCTTCGCCCTGCTCTCCATCGGGTACACCACCCTCGGCCTCTACCCCGTCAAGCTGCCGGTCCTCCTCTCGCTGGCGCTGATCGTCGTTGGGGGCTCATTCGTCAAGCCGATCATCACCGGCACGGTGGCCAAGTCCTCCGACGGCACCAACCGGGCGCGGGCCTACTCCCTCTTCTACATGATGGTCAACATCGGCTCCTTCAGCGGCAAGACCATCGCCAAGCCGGTACGGGTCGATCTCGGCCTGGACCACGTCCCCCTCTACTCCGCCGGAGCCGCGGCCATCGCCCTGCTCGTGGTCCTCGTCGCCTACTGGCCCAGGGAGGACCCCGACGCCCGCCCGCACAACATCGGGGAAACGCTCCGTGGCATGTGGACCGCCCTGTCCAACCTCCGCTTCCTGGCGCTGATCCTCATCACCGCGGGCTTCTGGGCGATCCAGGGGCAGCTCTACGCCTCCATGCCCAAGTACGTCCTCCGGCTCGTGGGCGAGCACGCCAGCCCCGAGTGGTACGCCAACATCAACCCCTTCGTCGTCGTCCTCCTGGTGGTGCCCGTCACCCAGTTGATCCGGAAGATGCCAGCCGTCAAGGCGATCGGCATCGCCCTGCTCCTCGTGGCCCTTTCGCCGTTGACCATGTCCCTGGCCCACCTGATCCATGGCAATGTCACGATTTTCGGCCAGTCCCTGCACCCCATCACGATCATGATGATCCTGGGAATCGCCATCCAGGGTCTCGCCGAGTGCTTCCTCTCGCCGCGCTACCTGGAGTTTGCCTCCAAGCAGGCTCCGAAGGGCCAGGAAGGCCTCTACCTGGGCTACGCCCAGACCAACACCTTCTTCGCCTGGTTCTTCGGGTTCATCCTCTCCGGCTACCTGCTCGAGGCCTTCTGCCCCGACCCGAGGACCCTTGCGCCGGCCGTCCAGGCCCAGTATCACGCCGCCATGGCCGGTCACGGCCCCCTCCCCGCCGCCTACGCCCACGCCCACTACCTGTGGTACGTCTTCGCCGGCATCGGTCTCGCCGCCTTCGTCTCGCTTCTGATCTTCCACCGGGTGACCACCCGCCTGGATGCCAGGAAAGAAGCCTGAGCCGTTCACGGCCGGATCCGGGAACCTTTTCCCACACCTCCCGTTATTCTCCGTGAAAAGGGAAAAGGAGGTACCCCATGTTTCGCAAGCTCACAACCATGACCGCCGCGACGATACTGTTGGCCACCTCGGTCTGTCTCGCCGGCGGTACGGAACAACCGACCCGCTGGCTCAACGTCAAGGTCAACGCCACCGAGAAACATGCCAACGTCTCGATTCGCGTGCCCATGACGCTGGTGACGACCTTCCTGGATGCCATCAAGACCGATGAGCTCCAGGGAGGCAAGATCCGGATCGACACCGAGGACGTGGAGATCAACTGGCCCAAGATCCTCCAGGCCATCAAGGATGCCCCGGACGGCCAGTTCGTCACCGTCGAGTCGGATGAGGCCGACGTGAAAGTCGAGAAGTTGGCCGGCATGCTCCGCATCCACGTGCAGGAGAAGGCAGGCGACAGGGAGCAGGTCAAGGTGATGGTTCCCGCGGCCCTCCTGGACGCCGTCTCCATCGACGATCAGGACCGCCTGGATATCAAGAAGCTCCTGGCGAACCTCGATTCCAGCATCACCGGTGACCTCGTCCGCGTCGAGGCACCCGATGCCTCGGTCCGGGTCTGGATCGACTGATGAGCCGCTCCAGGACCGCCCTCACCGTCGTGGTGGCGGCGGCACTGGGATTGGTCGTGGCCGCCTTCATCGCCCAGTGGGTGGTGGTCGACGTCCAGGCCAGCGGCCGGAGCGCCGTCAGGGTGCCCGTGCCGCTGGCCCTTCTCCGGGCCGCTGCCGCACTCGTCCCAGGCTCGGTGTACCGGGGCGCACGGATACCACCGGAGCTTGCCGCCCGCCGGTCGCTGATTCTCAAGGCCGTCACGGCGCTCCGGGACAGCCCCGACGCCACCCTCTTGACGGTGCGAAGCCGGGAGGCGAAGGTCTCCATCGTCACGCGAGACGGTCTCCTGCTGGTCAACGCTGGCTCCCGCAGTGACGGGACAAACGTCCGCTGCAGGATCCCACTGAACGCCCTCCACGAGGCCCTGGACCGCTGGGACTGGAAAACCGTCGATCCCGGCACGTTGCTCGCCATGCTGGGTGAGGCGCCACGCGGCCCCCTCGTCGAGGTGAACGCACCGGAAACCACCGTCACGATCAGTGTCTGGTGAGCTCTTGGGGGGATCCCACCGCGGTCGGAAGAGGCGTCAGTCTCCGGTCCCGTCCGCCGGAGCCGACCAGCGGACGACCCGGCCCTTGCAACCAGCAAGCATCGCCCCCGCATCCCCGTCAAGAGAGCGCAGACCGCGACCGGGCGATCACGACACGCCCGGGAAGCCCGCCGAACCCACCGTTGTCGTACGAGCCCGGACGCGCGCGCCTCTCAGCTTCCAGCCGCCGTGATCGACACGTCGCCGGACGAGGTGCTGACCTCCAGCCGGAGAGCTGGATTGTCCGCCGTGAGCTCCAAGACACGTCCGCGCCCCTTCCTGGCGCCGGGATAATCCGAGACGATGTTGCCGGAGGAAGTCGTCACCATGCCGGCCACCGTTGCGCCCGCTGGCAGCGTGATCCTGACGTCGCCGGAGGCCGTCTCGATATCCGCCGTCCCTCCCGATGGCATCCCGCCCCACCGGAGCGTCACATCGCCCGAAGCCGTATCCACCTCGGCCGTGCCCGTCAGCCCGCTGACCCGCACGTCGCCGGATGAGGTCTCTGCCTTGAGCTGCGCCATCTCACCGTCGACCACCACGTCACCCGAAGCGGTCTGCACCTCCAGGCCCTCGGCCGGCCGGTGCAGCTTCAAACGGACCTCTCCCGATGCGGCGTCGATCTCCCCCCGCGCGAAACCGCCGTCGACGGTCACATCGCCCGAGGCCACGTCCACGTCCAAATCGCCCGATCCGAGATCGCCCTCCAGGCTGCAACTCCCCGAAGCGGTGTCCACATCGAGGTCGCGCCCCGGGGGCATCTCGATGGAGACCGTCCCGCTGACACCTCCCGAACCCCACCTGAAGTGATGGTGCCGCTTGGCGACGATCCGCAGGACCTTGCCATCGGCCTCGATCACCGGCTTCGCCTCCTCGAGGAGTTTGCCGTTCTTGGCCTTCAGGTCCACCGTCACCCGGATCGTGTCCCCCGGCGTCACCTTCACGCGAAGGTCGTGGAAGCTGAGATCCACCTGCACGACCCTGATGTTCCCGGCCGCCACCGACCGCTCGAAGTGCGCCGTCGTGCCGGCCACGGCCGGAACCGCCGCCAGTACCACAGCCAGACCAACCGTACCGCTGACCAGCCATCGCCCCATGGAATCCTCCTCCTGTCCCACACCCGACGCCGGAACGACGACCGTCCCGCCCGATGGGTGCTCTCACCAGCTCTAACGAGATCCGGCGAGGAAGGTTCTGCCAACGCAGCACAAGACCGGCCGGGATCAGCCGGAGGAACCGGGACGGTGGACGGCGACAGCGCCGGGGAGCGGCCGTTGCCGCGGCGCCGTCCGGGCTCACATCCTCGCCATCAGCAGGCCCGGGTTCTCCACCAGGCGAACGAGGTCTGTCATGAAACGGGCGGCCTGGGCGCCGTCGATCCACCGATGATCGAAGGAAACGCTGAGGTACATCATCTTGCGGATGGTGATCTCCCCACGGTACACCACGGGGCGTTCCTTGATGGTGTGCAGGCCGACGATGGCCAGCTGGGGCATGGGGATGATGGGCGTGGCGAAGACGCCGCCCAGGGGGCCGATGTTGGTGATGGTGCAGGTGGCGCCCCTGAGCTCGTCCAGGGAGAGCTCGCGGCGGCGCGCCCGCTCGGCGAGCTCGGAGATCTCGGCGGCCAGCTCCACGAGGCTCTTCGAGCCCGCGTCGCGGACCACGGGCACGATGAGGCCCTCGGGCGTGTCCACGGCAACGCCGATGTGGTGGTGGCCCGCAAACACCATCTCCCCGGCCTCCTCGTCCACCCGCGCGTTGAAGGCCGGGTGGTCCTCGAGCGCCGCCACCAGCGCCCTGACGAAAAGCGGCAGGAGGGTCAGCCGGACGCCGGAGCGCTGGACGATGGGTTCCTTCATGGTGCCGTGCAGGGCCAGAAGGTCGGTGACGTCGGCCTCGTCCACGTGGGTCACGTGGGCCGCCGTGCGTTTGGACTCCGCCATGGAACGGGCGATGACCTTGCGCAGGTGGCTCAGCGGGACGCGCTTCTCGCCCCCGGTGGGAGCGGCGGCCGGCAGCTTCTCCCGGCCCGCGGGGGCCGCGGCGGGCGCCGGAACAAGCTCTGGCGGCTCGGGACCGGCCGGCGCGTCGGCGGCC
>JAADFK010000225.1 GCA_013152925.1 Acidobacteriota bacterium
GTCCGGCGAATCGCCATCGACGAGCTCGCCATCCGCAAGGGACACCAGTACATGACGGTCATCCTGGATCTTGATACCGGCCGCATCCTCCACGACCCCTATCACATCGTGGCCATGGCCAATGCCGCCGTGGATGCCACACGCAGAGAAATGGCTCAACGCCTCCAGGGACCCGAGCGCAAGTCCCTCAAGGGAACGCGATTCCTCCTCCTCAAAGGGGGCGATCGGCTGGACGACACCGCAATCCCCTACCTCCAACGGCTCGAAAGCCTCAACCGACCACTTTTTCAGGCCTACCTCCTCAAGGAGGACCTCCGCCGTTTCTGGTCGATGCCCTCCCGCAGAGCCGCCAGACGCTTCCTCGGAGCCTGGATCGCACGCGCTCTCGCCTCCCGCCTCAAGTTCATGGCCCGCCTTGCAAAGTCCCTCCGCGCTCATCGCCATGGACTCCTCGCCTGGTTCGATCATCCCATCTCCACCGGACCGCTCGAAGACATCAACAACAAGATCAAGGTCCTGAAACGACAGGCCTACGGCTTCCGCGATATGGAGCACTTCAAACTCCGCCTCGCCTTCATCCATGAAGCCACACCCTCATTCCCGGGATGAACCCCATGTTTCGGCATATTTCTCCATGTTTGCTTCCCCGGTTCTTGGCCAGGCGTTGCCCGAGGTCTCCGTTCAACGTCTCGCATGCCCCCTGAACGACGGATCCTCTCTTCGAAGTCTCGAACAACCTTTCCCGGCTCGATACATGGCTGTACACGTGGCACACCGCACCGGCCACCAGGATCCTCGGCTTCCTTCCCATGGTTCCTCTCTCTCAGCCTATCCCAAATCATGGAAATATGGAAACCCGTCACCGATGCGGGTGTCGTGGAGGCCGGGTGCAAGGTCGCCATCGGCACTCGCTTCAAACGCGCGGGCATGCACTGGTCCCTCGCCAGCGCCAACTCCATCATCGCCCTGCGCCGTACCAAGCTCAGCGACCGACTCAAACCCTTCTGGCTACGCCGCTCAGTCCGCCCCCATCATCAGGCCGCGTGAACTACCACAAACGTGACGTGCGCCCTCCAGGTTCCTGGATGGGCACCGGCAAGAGTGCCACGTTCAGACTCCGCCCCACGACGGACGCCCTTGCTGTTCGGCTGGAAGCTCCGGCCACCACGGCCTCCAGGGGACTCCCGCCCCCTGGCTGCTTCCCGGCTCGATTTCCCTCACCGGTTGCAACCGGCATGGCTCGCCAGCCATGCCCCTTCGCGCCATGCCTGGCGCACACACGAAACGGCGGGCCCGAAGGCCCGCCGTGGGGATGCTCGAGGTCGCGCGTTGCCTCAGGCGCCCTTGATCTTCTTGATCTCCTCGATCATGGCGGGGACGACATGGAACAGGTCACCAACCACACCGTAGTCCGCCACCTTGAAGATGGGTGCGTCGGGGTCCTTGTTGATGGCGACGATGATCTTGGAGGAGCTCATGCCGGCCAGGTGCTGGATCGCACCGGAGATGCCGCAGGCGATGTACAGGCTCGGGCTGACGACCTTGCCCGTCTGTCCCACCTGGTGGGAGTGGTCGATCCACCCGGCATCCACGGCGGCGCGGGAAGCGCCAACGGCTGCGCCGAGGAGATCCGCCAGCTCCCGCATGAGCGCGAAGTTCTCGGGTCCCTTGAGGCCGCGGCCGCCGGAAACGATGACGTCGGCCTCGGCCACATCGATCTCGCCACCGCCGGAGCTGACAAGCTCCTTGACCACGGCGCGGATCGAGAAGGACAGAGCGTCGAGGTTGACCACCTCGGCGCTCCCGCCGCTCTCCTCGGCCGAAAAGACGTTGGGCCGCAGGCCAATGACCTGGGGCTTCTTTCCGGCGGTGTCGACGGTGGCAAAGGCCTTGGCCGAGTACACGGGCCGCGTGGCGACGAAGGTATCGCCGTCGAGGCTGAGGCCCGTCACGTCGGCGAGGGCGCCCACGCCGAGCCGTGCCGCCACCCGCGGCGCCAGGTCGCGGCCCATGGCCGTCGCCGAGAAGAAGACGGCATCGGGAGAAACCTTCTCAACGGCGGCAGCCACCGCCTCGGAATAGCCCTCCGCCGAGTAGAGCTTGAGGTTGGGGTCGTCCGCGACGAAGACCTGGGAGGCCCCGTAGGCCCCGAGGCCAGCCGCCGATCCGGACACACCCTCACCGGCGAGAACCGCCGCCACCGGCCATCCCGTGGCCGCGGCCTGCCGCTTCGCCTCGCTCAGGGCCTCCAGCGATCCCTTCCTGATGGATCCGTCGCGCTGCTCGATGAATACAAGGATTCCAGCCATGCCCACCTCCCCTAAAAGACCTTGGCCTCGTCGGCCAAGAGCTTGACAAGCTCGGCCGCGGCGGCCTTGGGGTCGTCCTCACCCTGGATGATCTTGCCCGCTTCCTTGGCCGGCGGCAGCTCGAGGCTGCGCACGGAGTAGGTGGCCTCGACGCCCGCAAGGGCGGACTCGTCCAGCCCGAGTGCACCGACTTCCAGCTTTTCGACGGGCTTCCGCTTGGCCGCCATGATGCCCTTGAGGGCCGCGTAGCGCGGCTCGTTGAGGCCCTTCTGCGCCGTGATCACGGCGGGAAGTGGACTCTCCACGACCTCGTAGCCGCCCTCCACCTCGCGATGCGCGACGATGGACGCATCGCTCCACTCGATCTTTGTCACGCCGGAGACATGGGGAAGCCCGAGGAGCTCGGCCAGCATGGGTCCGACCTGAGCGTTGTCCGTCCCGACACCCTTGATGCCGCAGAGCACGACGTCGTGCTCACGGTCCTTCAACGCCGCCGCGAGCACCTTGGCGATGGCCAGGCTGTCGCCAAGGGTGCTCTCGCCGCCGACGATGTGGACCGCGTTGTGGGCGCCCCGTGCCAGGCACTCGCGCAGACCGGCCTCCGCACGCTGGGGACCGTAGGTCACCACGGTGACCTCGCCGCCCTTGGATTCTGTCAGCAGGAGCGCTTCCTCCAGGGCGTACTCATCGTACGGCGAGACGATCCACTTGATCCCGCTCTCATCAATGTGCTTGCCGTCGGCGCCGATCTTGATCACCGACGCCGTATCGGGCACGTGGGTCATGCAGACGATACACTTCACGGCGAACCTCCCCTCGGTTTCGTGGTTTCCGTGGTGGCCCAGAAAACTGAACCTCCATTCACCGGCGCAGTGTAACAGACTGAATGACCATTCACCAGCGGGACCCGCAGATTCGCTCCAGCCATGGAGGATTGTCAGCTCCGGCTCCGCCGGTTCAGGCCTCCTCCGCCTCCATCTGGAAGTTGTGGAGGGCCCGGTCGTAGGCGTCCATCACCTGGTGGTGGGAGAGAAGTCCGAGAAGCCGCGCCGGCGGCGGGCCCTCGAGAACCGGCAGCACGTTGACCTGGGCGGCCATGAACCGCCGCAGCGCCGTGTGCAGGTCGTCGTCGGGGTCCAGGTACATGACGCCCCGGCCCCCATTCCCCAGATCGTCGGCGACCAGCACTGACCACACCTCGGGCGTCGCCACCACGCGGCGAACATCGTCCATGGAGAACATGCTGACCATCCGGCCCTTCTCGTCGACCACCGGGAAGACGTCCTGGCCCCGCTCCGAGGCCAGCTCCAGAACCTCCAGGAAGGGGGTTCCGGGCACGACGCTTACCACGTGGGCGGACGGATCCACGACGTCGCTGACCCTCAGTTGCTCCAGCACGTCCACCTGGAACTCCCCCAGGTGCGCGGGCGAGTCGATTCTCCCGGGCACCTGTTCCTCGTAGATGGAAACGCCCCGGGTCAGCAGGAAGGCGACCGATGAGGCGAACATCAGTGGTACCAATAGGTTGTAGGAGCCACTCATCTCGGCGACCATGATCAGAGAGGCGATGGGCACCTTGGCGGCGCCGGCGAAGAATGCGCCCATCCCCACCAGAACACAGGCCGCGTGCGGCGGCGTCATGGAGGGCGCCACCCGTGAGAACAGCTCGGCGAACACGGCGCCGCTGATTCCGCCGATGATCAGCGAGGGTGCAAAGACGCCGCCGGAACCCCCGGAGGAGATGGTGAACGCCGTAGCCAGGATCTTGGCGGGGAGGAGCCACAGCAACAGCTTGAACGGCAGGTTGTGGTCCATGGTCAGCTGAAGCCAGCCGTACCCTCCCCCCATCACCTGGGGAACGCCCATGGCAAGAATCGCCAGCAGCAGGCCGCCGATCCCCGGCTTGATCCACTCCGGGATGGGCATGGGCCGAAAAACGAAATCCCGCATCCCGTAGAAGACCTTGACGTAGACGATGGCCACCAACGACAGCACGATCCCCAGGGCCAGGTACCCTCCAAGCTCCAGGGGATGCGTGAAGTTGACCTCCGGCGCCTTGAAGATGTGCCCCCAGCCCGTGAACGAGGCGTTGACCACATAGGCAACGATGGAGGCGATGATCGCTGGAATCAGGGCCTCCGACTCGTACTCGTTCTCCGAATACAGGACCTCGATGGCGAAGAGCGCTCCACCCAGCGGCGCCCGGAACATCCCTCCGATTCCCGCGGCCACGCCGGCGATCACCATCAGCCGCCGGTCCTTGGGCGACAGGTTGAGAAGACGGGCCAGGTAGCTGCCGAAGCCGGCGCCCACCTGGGCCACCGGACCCTCGCGGCCCGCGGAGCCGCCCGAGCCGATGGTCAAGATCGAGGCCAGGAGCTTGACCGCCGGAACCCGCTTGCGGATCAACGAACGCTCCCGGTGAACGGCGTGGACGACAGCGTCCGTACCGTGGCCCTCGGCCTCGGGCGCGAATGTCTGGACCAGCCATCCGACGATCAGGCCGGCCACCGGGAGGATGATCAGGAGAATCCAGGGACGCGTCGGCGAATGCCAGTCGCTGGAGGAGTGAGCTCCGTGACCCGGCAGCAGGGCGCCTGCCAGCCGCACGTGCAAGAGATGGGAGAGGCCCTCGACCCCCCACGTCAGGAAGGCGGCCCCCAGGCCGGCCACGATTCCGATCAGGGTTGCCAGCAACAACCACCGGCCGAAATCGTAAAACTGCATCCGGCCGAAAAAACCAACGATCCGGTTGCGCACAACCGCTGCGTGCTCTGTGACGCCGGAGAGAAGCCCGCTCAGCATGGTGCCCCAGGGCGGTGCATCTTCCGCCCCGCCGTTACTCCAGGGCGCCGAAGATCAAGCAGGCGTTGGTGCCTCCGAAGCCGAAGGAGTTAGTCATGGCCACCCGTACGGGAAGCTCGCGCGCGGTGTTGGGCACGTAGTCCAAGTCGTTCTCGGGATCCGGCTCGTCGAGGTTGATGGTCGGCGGCACGGCGCCATGGACAATGCTCTGGACCGCCACCGCGGCTTCCAGGCTGCCGGCGCCGCCCAACAGGTGCCCCGTCATGGACTTGGTGGAGGAGATCGCCACCCTGGCGGAATGTTCGCCGAAGACCTTCTTGATGGCGATGGTCTCCGCATTGTCGCCCAGGGGAGTCCCCGTCCCGTGGGCGTTGATGTAATCCACCTGCTCGGGCCGCAACCGAGCGTCGTCGAGAGCGGTCTGCATGACGCGTGCCGCCCCCTCCCCGTCCTCCCGCGGCGCGGAAATATGATACGCGTCGGCACCCATGCCAAAGCCCAGAACCTCGGCCAGTATCGGGGCCCCCCGCTTTCTGGCGTGCTCCAGCTCCTCCAGGAGGAGAACCGCAGCGCCCTCCCCCATGACGAAACCGTCCCGGTCCTTGTCCCATGGCCGGCTGGCCTTCTCGGGCTCATCGTTGCGGGTGGACAGGGCTCGCATGGAGGCGAATCCGGACAGGGCGAGGGGACCGATGACGGCCTCCGACCCGCCGGCGATGACCGCATCGGCATAGCCATGGCGGATGTACAGCAGCGCGTCACCGATCGCATGGGCCGAGGTGGAGCAGGCCGAAACCGTGGCCATGTTGGGCCCCTTGGCGCCGATCCGGATGCTGACGAAGCCGGAGCTCATGTTGATGATCGCCGTGGGGATGAAGAAGGGCGAGACCCTCCGTGGCCCCTTGTTGATCAGCACGTCATGCTGCTTTTCGATCTCCTGGAGGCCTCCGATGCCGGAACCCAGGACGACACCGACTCGCGCCGCGTTCTCCTCGGTCACCTCGAGCCCCGAGGCCCGCACCGCCATGTCCGACGCCGCAACGGCAAACTGGATGAAGCGGGGAAAACGCCGCACCTCGCGCACATCAAGCCACTGGGTGGGATCGAATCCCTTGACCTCGCCGGCGATCCGGACGGGGAAACCGGAGGCGTCGAACTGCGTGATCTCACCAATACCGCTTCGGCCGGCGAGCAGGCCTTCCCACGTTGACTCCGGCGTCAGGCCCAGCGGCGAGACCAGGCCGAGCCCGGTCACCACCACCCGGCGCATCACCTCAAGCCTCCACGTGTTCTTTGAGGTAGACGACGGCGTCCTTGACCGTGGCGATCTTCTCGGCCGCCTCGTCCGGGATCTCGACACCGAACTCTTCCTCGAAGGCCATCACCAGCTCCACCGTGTCCAGAGAATCCGCACCGAGGTCATCGACGAAGGACGCCTCCGGCGTCACCTTCTCCGCCGCAACACCGAGCTGGCTGACAATGATCTCCTTGACCTTGGTTTCGATATCCATGCTGAATCTCCTTCAAAAAGTCTTGGCTCCTCTGGAGCGTCTACGTGATAACACAGGCCCACCAACCGCGCAAGCCCGAACGCGGCGAGGAAGCCCGGCGTCCTTGGACCCGTTTCACACCCCGGCTCGCCCGGTGGAACACCGCCCCTCCGGCCTTTCCCGGGAGACGCCGGCACCTGGACCTGCCCTTTCGGAGGCCCGGAGTCCACCTGCCCACCCCCGCCTCTTCACACGAATCGCCCTTGACAACGGCCGGAAGAAGGAGTAATCAGCCAAATAGCGCCGCACTCGGCCGCGAACTGAGGAGGAGTCAATGGAAGCGTACATGACCGCCAAAGAAGCCGCGAGTTATCTCAAGCTGGCCGAGAGGACCCTGGTCCGGCTGGCCCACGAGGGGAAGATCCCCGGGGTCAAGATCGGGGGACAGTGGCGTTTCCGCCGGGCGCTGCTTGACGAGTACCTGGACACCATGGCGGCCGCCTCCGTGGCCTCGGCGCCGGCCAGCCCGAACCAGGTGATCGACGCTCCCCTCCCTGACATCTTCTCCGTGGAGAACGTCATCCCCGACCTCCAGGCCAACAACCGTGAAGAGGTCATCCACTCCATGGTCGCCCACGTGACGGAGCTCGGCCTGGTCAGCGACCCCCAGTGGCTGGAGACGGCGCTGGCCGCCCGGGAACGGCTCGTACCGACCGCGGTTCCGGAGGGCGTCGCCTTCCTGCACGCCCGCAGGCGTTCGCCCGACAAGTTTCCCAAGCAGTTCATCGCCCTGGGACGCGCCAGGGAGGGAGTCCTCTTCGGCTCTCCGGACATGGGCACGACCCAGCTCTTCTTCCTGCTGGCGCTGCGCAACGATGCCCTCCATCTCCGCTGGCTCTCCCGCCTGGCATGGATCGTCCGCAACTCCACCCGCCTGGCGGGGCTCATCGAGGCCGAGACGGCCCAGGACATCCATGACGCCATGCTGGAGGCCGCCGAGGCCCTCCCGGCCTCCCTGCGTCCCACCGGCCGCTCGGCGGGCCGCTGAGGGCCGCTCGCCGGTTTCAGCAGGGGACGCCGCGGGGCCGCCCGGGTCCTGAATGAGCGCCGTTCGTGTGCGGGAATACGCTGAGAACACACCGGCGGTACAATGACGCCATGAAGATCGCACTGATCGGCACCCATGGCGTCGGCAAGACAACCCTGTGCTTCGACCTGGCGGCCCGTCTCAAGCGCCGTGGCGTGGATGTGGACATCGTGCGGGAGATTGCGCGCAGCTGCCCGCTCCCCATCAACCAGCAGACCACCCGCGAGGCCCAGGAGTGGATCCTCCACATGCAGATGGCTTCGGAGATCGAGGCGGCGGCCCGTCACGATGTCGTGCTCTGTGACCGCTCGGTGCTGGACAACTACTGCTACATGGTGCATGCGGTCGGCAGCTCCGACCACTGGGAAAAGATGCTCGATCACTGGCTGCCGACCTACGAGCTCCTGGTCCACGTCCCGCTGTGGTCCCGGCCGGACTTCGACGGCGTGCGCGCCGTCGAACCGGGGTTCCAGGAGCAGATCGACCTCCTCCTGGAAGGGATGCTCACCGCCCGCGGGCTCAACCCGATCCGTCTCGAAACGGTCCAGCAATCGGCGTGGGGACGGAGCCTCGTGGACCGGATCCTCCCGATCCTCGACCCGACCCTGCCACTTTTCAACGCCGACGAGCTGGATCCGGTGGACTGATGGCCAGGCAACACCCGGGCGGCGGTGAGGCTGGAGGCGGCCACGGGCACCGCGGAGACCACTGCGAGACCAGCGCCGACGTGGCCCGCGTCATCGACAGGTCCGTCGAGCAACTCTGGGCCACCATCGAGCGCCTGGAGCGGCTCCAGCCCAGAAACGTCGAGGAGTTCCGGGTCTCCATCTTCGGTTCCTCGCGGCTGGCGCCGGACACTCCGCTCTACGCCGAGGCCCGGGATCTGGCGCACCGCCTGGCCGAGGCCGGGTGCCAGATCGTCACTGGCGGCGGCTCGGGCGTCATGCAGGCCGCCAATGAGGGTGCTTCCCACGGCGGTATCACCGAGCCGGCGGAGGGCGGGGGCCTGCCCGTCCGCCTGGTCGCCGGGGAGGGGGGCCGTCCCTTCGTCCAGCAGCTCTACCGCCACCGGACCTTCTTCTCCAGGCTCCACCATTTCGTGCGCCTCTCCTCGGCCTTCGTCGTGTTCCCCGGCGGTATTGGCTCCACCCTCGAGGCCATGATGGTCTGGCAGCTCCTCCAGGTCCATCACCTGCCCCCGGTTCCCTTCATCCTCTACGGCGAGCACTGGGACGGGCTCCTCAGGTGGACCGCCGAGAGCGTCGTCGCCAAGGGCTTCGCCGATCCCACCGACCTGGAGATCCCCCGCCGGGTCCGGACCGTCGACGAGGCCGCGGCCATCATCCTCGAGGAGCTGACGCGCTTCCGGGGAGACTAGCCCGAAGCAACCAGGCCAGAGCAAGGTCCCTCGCCGGGCTGTCGTCCGTCAGCCAGAGTGGGTCCATGGTGATGGAATTGCACCCCATGGCAGGCGTGGGGCCCATCCGTGCATCAGCCGGGCTAGCGCGGTTGAATCGTGTGGAGAACCCTTGAATGCAAGCTCGGCGGGATGAGCCCACGGCCTGCAAGGGATGCCGGCCGATACCGGTGGACCCGCGGCTCATCCGCGCACCTGGCCGCACCGGCTTCCCGGCGCGGCCTGGCTTTGCCATCCGCGCCCTCTCGATGAAATCCCTTCCACCCGAAGATCTCGTCGTCCACCGGTCAGCGGTCACAGAGCGGCGAGGCCCGGCAGGATCTCCGCGGCCGCCGCCAGATCCCTGTGGTGCTCGCGGTCCTCTTCGTAGCGGGGCACCTCCCGCCGGAGCCTCTCCATGGCTCGCTCCAGGGGCTCCGAGCTCTTGAGTGGCCTGTGGAACTCCACCCCCTGGGCCGCCGCCAGGTACTCCATGGCCAGGACTTGCCGCAGCATGTCGACCACCCGTGAGAGCTTCCGGGCGGCCCACGTGGACATGGAGACGTGATCCTCCTGGCCGGCCGAGGTGGGGATGGAGTCCACCGAGGCCGGGTGGGACAGGGTCTTGCACTCGCTGACCAGCGCCGCCGCGGAGACCTGGACCATCATGAAGCCGGAGTTGAGCCCGGCGTGCTCGGTCAGGAAGGCCGGCAGCCCCGAGAGGGAGGCGTCCACGAGGCGGGCCAGCCGCCGCTCGGAGATGGAGGCGAGGTCCGTGAGAGCCGCTGCCAGGTAGTCCATGGGGGCGGCGATGGGGGCGCCGTGGAAGTTGCCTCCCGACACGACCCGGCCGTCGGCGAAGACCATCGGGTTGTCCGTGGCCGAGTTGATCTCGATCTCGAGCAACCTGGCCACGTGCTCCAGTGCATCCCGCGCCGCACCGTGCACCTGGGGCGCACAGCGCAGGCAGTAGGCGTCCTGGACCTTGTTACAGGCCACGTGGGACTGACGGATCTGCGAGCCTTCGAGCAGCCGGCGGAGGTGCGCCGCCGCAGCGCCCTGGCCGGCGTGGGGCCGCGCCGCGTGGATCTCCTCCATGAAGGCCGCGTCCGTTCCCTCCATGGCGTCCAGGCTCAGGGCGCAGCAGACGTCGGCCGCTTCCACCAGGCGGCAAGCCCTCCACGCAGCCAGGCCCCCAACGGCCGCCGAGGCCTGGGTCCCGTTGATCAGGGCCAGACCCTCCTTGGCGCCGAGGACGATGGGCGTGAGGCCGGCGCGGCGCAAGGCCTCGCCCCCGCTCATCCGTTCTCCGTCGAGCTCGGCCTCGCCCTCCCCCACCAGGACCAGCGCCAGGTGCGCCAGGGGCGCCAGATCGCCCGAGGCACCCACGGAGCCCTGGCTCGGCACCACGGGATGCACGCGGCTGTTGAGCAGGGCCAGCACGGCCTCCACAACCTCGGGACGGCACCCGGCGTACCCCGAGGCCAGCACGTTGGCCCTGAGCAGCAGCATGGCGCGAACGACCTCCCCGGGGAAGGGCTCGCCAACGCCGCAGGCGTGCGAGCGCAGCAGGTTGAGCTGGAGATGCTCCACCTCCTCCGCCGAGATCCGCACCTCCGCCAGCTTGCCGAAGCCAGTGTTGACGCCATAGACCACCTGGCCCGAGTCGACGATCTCCTCGATGACGCGGCGCGACGCCGCCACACGATCCCTGGCGACGGGGGAAAGGACCACCGGCCGGCCATCGAGCGCGACCTCGGCCAGATGGTCCAAGGTGAGGGATCTTCCATCGATTACCAGGGGTTCCTGAGAATGCTCCATGTTGCCTCCGTCGCCCGGTCTCCGTCTCATCGAAACGGCCACGACCGCGCGTTCAGCCCAGCTCCTTGAAGACCCTGGCCAGGGGGTGTCCCGGCGCCTGCATGTCCAGATCGAGAAACTGTCCCCAAGGTGTCTGCGAGGCCTCGTACCCGGCCGACTCCAGCCGCGCCTGGGCACGGTCCAGCAGGCCGCGCGCCGCGTGGGGATCCGCCTTGACCTCGGCCAGGTGTGTGAAGGAGTGCAGCAGCACCCGTCTGACCTCCCATTTCCGCGCCAGCCACTTGGCGTTCTTGACCAGCTTGGTCTCCGCCCCGGAACCCTCCTCCAGGTCGGCCGGCTCCACGTGGACAAACGCCACCACGGCCTTCTCCACGCTCCCCGGTCCCGCCTCGGGCGCCTCCTCCAGGCTCTTGAGAGCGGGGACCCAGGCGAAACGGTCGCAATACCAGAACAGCACGCGCATGACAGCCCTCCGAACGCCGGCACTCCACCGGCCGCCACAGGCTACCACTGTCACGGCACCTGCGCGCCGGGAGCCCACAGGCCGGGCAGAATGCTGATCCGCCGGCCTGCCGTCAGGGGACCGCGCTGCGCCAGGAGAGAGAATCCTGGCGCCCACCTCCCTGGATCGTTGACAAGATCCCGGTCCCAAGGCGTCATACTGGCGATGGAGGCAAGCATCATCGATTCAGCTTTCAAAGATGGTCCCGGACCCGAATCCCGTGAGGAAAGCGGCACCCGCGAGATCGGCGCCACGGTGCGCCGGATCGCCTCCGGCGAAGTGTCTGCCCTTGCCGAGCTCTACGACGCCTGCGCTCCCCGTCTCTTTGCGCTGGCGCTGTGGCGTACGGGCTCCCGGGAGGACGCCGCCGACGTGGTCCAGGAGGTCTTCGTCCGCCTGGCCCAGACGGGCGAAGCGCTGGCCCGCGTCCGCCGCCCGCTGCCCTACCTGCTGCGCATGACCCACAACCTGGCGGTTTCCACCCTGCGGAGACGGCGCCACAACGAGCCCGTGGACACCCTGCTCGTGGCCGGGCAAGAGGCCGGCGCCGAGGCCCGTTTCGCCGCACGGCAGGCCACCGCCCTGCTGGCCGAGCTGCCGCCGAAACAGCGCGAGGCCCTCTACCTGCGCCACTTCGAGGGGTTGAGCTACCGCGAGATCGGCGCCGTCACCGGCGTCCCGACCTTCACGGCGGCCAGCCGCTGCCGCAACGGGCTGGCGCGGCTGCGCCGTCTGATGGGAGTTGCACCATGAACAACCAACAACCGAGCTCACCGTTCCCGCCGGCCGTCCGGCCGCCGGCTCCGCCAGAGGAGCTGCGCGAGCGCGTCCTGGCCGCGGCCGCCGGCACCGCCGGGACAGCGG
>JAADFK010000226.1 GCA_013152925.1 Acidobacteriota bacterium
GCGTTCCGAGCTGGCGCCGCAACTCCGGTGGCCGCTCCATCAGGGCCCTGTCGACGATGCCGACGAAACGGGCCATCCCCCCGGCGTCCAGACCAGCCAGCTCGGGAACGATCCGCTCCGCCACGAGCTCGAGGAACAGTGCCCGTTCCCGGGAAAGCGCCTGCATGAGACGATTTCACCAGACCCGCCGCCCCCGCGCAAGGCCGCCGCTGCCCGGGCACGCCGCACGCTCAAGCGTCGGGGAGGACGGCGAAGCCGGCGGGAGGCTGCTCGTGGAGCTCCTCCTCCACCTGGAGCAGGTCCACCCGGGCCCATCGCGGGCCGCTGCGCAGGCGGTCTTCGAGCCGGCGAAGCACCGGTTCCGGGGCCGCGGCCAACACCTCCACGCTGCCGTCCAGGCGGTTGCGAGCCCAGCCGGAGATCCCGAGGTCCATGGCGGCCCGCCACACGAACGCCCGGAAGCCGACGCCCTGCACCCGCCCCCGGACGCGGTAGCGCCGGACCTTCCGCTCAGCCCCCATCCTCCTCCTCCCGGGCGGCCGCCTCGGCGGCCACCGCGCTCCGGTGGGCCCGTTTTCCCACGTGGTGGACGGCCCAGAATCCGGCGATGGCCAGGATGACCAGGATGATGGAAAGCCAGTTGAACTGCTTGTAGAGGAAGTCCTTGGCCGCCGCGCCGAAGAAGTAGAGCAGGACGCCCTCCACCATGAAGCGAAATCCCCTGGAGGCCAGCGAGGCCAGCATGAACACCTTGAAGTTGATCTTGAAGGCGCCGCCGCCGATGGTGAAGACCTTGTAGGGTATCGGGGTCAGGCCGGCGATCCCGGTGGCCCAGGCGTTGTACCTGTCGTACAGGTTCTCGACCGCCGCCACCTTGTTATGACTGAAGAAGCGCAGCAGCAAGGGCCGGCCGCCGTACAGGCCGATGCCGTAGCCGAAGCCGCCGCCGATCACGCTCCCGGCGGTGGCGATCAGGCCGTACCAGAGGGCGCGCTCGGGGTTGACCACCCCCAACGTGACCAGAAGGACGTCCGGCGGAATCGGAAAGAAGGAGCTCTCGGCGAAGGCCAGCGCGAAGAGCCACCAACCCGGATGGGGCGAGGCCGCCAGCGAGTCGATCCACTGGAAGATGCGTTCCTTCACCTGCCCTCCCCTTCCCAACCGTGGCGTCCGATCAGCGGAACAAAGCACGCCCCACGGATCCGCTCCCTTCGGGTGTGCTTGCCGCGACGCTGCACCACCACCAGCTCCTGAAGCCGCCGTTCTCCGACGGGCACAACCAGCCGTCCTCCCTCGGCCAGCTGGTCCACGAGCGGCTCGGGCACCTCGGGCGCCGCCGCCGTGACGATGATGGCCTCGAAAGGCGCTTGCGCCCGCCAGCCCAGCGTGCCGTCCATGACCTTGACGCTGAAGTTCTCGAACCCCAGGGCGTCGAGCCGGCGCTTGGCCTCCCTGGCCAGGGTACCGATCCGCTCCACCGTGAAAACGAACTGGCACAGGGTGGCCAGGATCGCCGCCTGGTAGCCCGAACCCGTCCCGACCTCCAGCACCCGGGACGACGGCCCGACGGCGGCCGCCTGGGTCATCAACGCCACGATGAGCGGCTGGGAGATGGTCTGTCCCTCGCCGATAGTGATGGAAACGTCCTCCAGGTAGGCCTGGTGCCGCATGGCCCGCGGAACGAAGAGGTGCCGCGGCACTTCGGCCATGGCGGCCAGCACCCGTTCATCAGTGACGCCGGCGGCCCGGAGCCCCTCGACCATCCGCTGGCGCTGGTAGTCGAAGCCGTCAGACACCGGCGGTTTCTCCACCGACCCAGCTGGGCGGCCCGGCCTTGAGCCGTTTGAGGAACTCCGCGTCCGTCATGTCCAGGTTGAGGGGGGTCACGGAGACCTCGCCGCCGTGGACGGTTGGAAAGTCCGTGCCCGGAATGTTCTCCCACAGCGGCTCCCCGCCGCCGATCCAGTAGATCCGCCGGCCCCGCGGATCCCGCTGCTCCAGCACGCCCTCCGTGTAGCGCCGCGTGCCGAGCCGCGTCAGGCGCACGCCCACCGGAGGCGCGGCGGGAACGTTGACGTTGAGCAAGGTCTCCGGCGGCAGTCCGTGCTCCAGCACCCAGGCAGTCAGCTCCCTTGCGAATTTCGCGGCCGGATGGAAGCTGTAGCCCTCGGCGATCACCTGGGAAACGGCGATGGCGGGCACCCCGAGGATCACCCCCTCGAAGGCCGCCGAGACGGTCCCCGAGTAGTGCACGTCCACCCCCATGTTGGGACCGAAGTTGATCCCAGAGACCACGATGTCCGGGGGTACGTCCGCCATCAGCGCACCCAGCGCCAGCGTCACACAGTCCGTCGGCGTGCCGTCGACGGTGAAGCGCCGCTCGGCCATGCGGTGGGTCCGCAACGGCCGGTGCAGCGTCAATGCGTGGGAGACGGCCGACTGCTCCACGTTGGGCGCGACGACCCAGACCTCGCCCAGGCTCTCCAGGGAGTCCGCCAGGACCTGGAGGCCCTGGGCCGCGTAACCGTCATCGTTGGTGACAAGGATCCGGGGTGTCCCTTCCATGGCGCGGATTATCCCAGATCCAACGCCCGCTGTCCCGAACCCTCGCATGCCCCCTCGCGCTGCAGGTTCCCGATCGGGGTCATAACGGTGGCCCCGGGGCGCTTCGATGGCCAGCGCCTGCTCCTCGGCACCGGCCTTTGCCCGTTGGTACCTGCCAACCCGCGAGCAACGGGACGCCGTGACTCCACTCCGGCCAACGGCTGTTAATCGTCATGAGGTCCCTCGGCTTCGGCCCTTTGGGCCTTCGCTCGGGACGCCGTGACTCCACTCCGGCCAACGGTTGTCAATCGTCATGAGGTCCCTCGACTTCGGCCCTCTGGGCCTTCGCTCGGGACGCCGTGACTCCACTCCGGCCAACGGTTGCCAATCGTCATGAGGTCCCTCGGCTTCGGCCCTTTGGGCCTTCGCTCGGGACGCCGTTCTCCACTCCGGCCTACGCCTGTCAATCGTCATGAGGTCCCTCGACTTCGGCCCTCTGGGCCTTCGCTGCCTTCGCTCTGGACGCCGTGACACCGGCCAGCTGTGCTGGCCGGTGTCACGGCGCTTGCCCGCTAACACTGGATGTGCAATGATTCACAAGAGGGTCGGCCTGGCCCGTTTCCTGGCTGCCGCATCGGCGGTCATGGAGTCCACACAAGGAGGTTCATCATGGGGCGTGAGGTACTTCTCGGCGACGAGGCCGTGGGGCTCGGCGCCGTCCATGCCGGTCTGACCGGCATCTTCGGTTACCCGGGGACGCCGTCCACCGAGATCTTCGAGTTCGTCGAGCGGATCGCCAGGAAGCGGGGCGACATCGAGGCGCACTGGAGCACCAACGAGAAGGTCGCCTACGAGGAGGCGCTCGGGGTCTCCTGGGCCGGACGCCGCGCCCTGGTCACCATGAAGCACGTGGGCCTCAACGTGGCCGCCGACGCCTTCATGAACTCGGCCGTCACCGGCGCCAACGGCGGCCTCGTGCTGGCCGTGGCCGACGACCCCGGCATGCACTCCAGCCAGAACGAGCAGGACAGCCGGTATTTCGCCAAGTTCGCACTGATCCCCTGTTTCGAGCCGAGGGACCAGCAGGCGTGTTACGACATGACCCGCGACGCCTACGATCTCTCCGAGGAGCTGGGCATCCCGGTCATGGTGCGGCTGGTCACAAGGATTGCGCACAGCCGGTCGGCGGTGGAGACCGTGTCGGAGCCGCGTCCCCAGAACCCCCTGGAGCCGGCCAAGGACATCCGGCGCTGGACTCTCCTGCCATCCAACGCCCGGGTCCAGTACAGAATCCTCGTGGAGAAGCAGCCGGAGCTGCTCCGCCGCGCCGAGGAGAGCCCGTACAACGTGCTCGAGCTCAGGGGCAAGCGCGGCATCATCGCCTGTGGCATCACCCTCAACTACGCCCTGGAGAACCTCCCACGGGATCACGACTGGTCCATCCTGGCCATCGGCCAGTACCCCGTACCGCCGGAGAAGCTCCGCAGGCTCGTCGAGCATGTGGACGAGGTTCTGGTCCTGGAGGACGGCTACCCCTTCGTGGAAGAGATGCTCCGCGGTCTCTTCGGGCTCGGGATGGCTACCGTCAGGGGCCGGCTGACGGGTGAGCTCCCGCGCACGGGCGAGCTCAACCCCGACCTGGTACGCGCCGGGATGGGCCTTCCGGAAGTCGCCACCGCGGCGCAGATGGACACGACCGCCGCCTCCCGGCCCCCGACCCTCTGTCCAGGCTGCCCCCACACGGACACGTACAAGGCCTTGAACGAGGCCCTGGAGATCTTCACCGATCCCCAGGTCTTTTCGGACATCGGCTGCTACACCCTCGGCGCCCTGCCACCGCTTCAGGCCATTCACAGCTGCGTCGACATGGGCGCCAGTATCTCCATGGCCGCCGGCGCCGCCATCGCGGGCTACCGTCCGGCCGTGGCGGTCATCGGTGACAGCACCTTTGCCCACAGCGGTATGACGGGCCTGCTCTCGGCCATCGAGCAAGAGGCCAACGTCAACATCGTCATCGTCGACAACGAGACCGTGGCCATGACCGGAACCCAGCCTTCGGCGGCCACCATGGAGACCCTGGACCGCATCGTCCTGGGGCTGGGGATCGATCCGGAACACTTCCGGGTCATCACGCCCGTTCCCAAGAATCATGCCGACAACGTCAGGGTCTTCCGCGAGGAGCTGGAGCACGAGGGTCCCAGCGTCATCGTCGCCCGCCGCGCCTGCATCGAGAAGATCAAGCGGCACCGCTGAGGAAGGAGCACCACATGGAGAAGAACCTCATTCTTGCCGGCGTCGGTGGCCAGGGGATCCTGTCCATCGCCTTCGTCATCGACAACGCCGCCCTCGACGCGGGGTACCAGTTCAAGCAGGCCGAGGTCCACGGCATGTCGCAGCGCGGGGGCGCCGTCCAGTCCCACCTGCGCTACGCCGACCATCCCATCCATTCCGACCTCATTCCCACCGGCCGTGTGGACATGGTCCTCTCCGTTGAGCCCCTCGAGGTGTTGCGCTACTGGAAGACCCTGTCGCCCGAGGGGTGGGTCGTCAGCAGCATCACCCCCTATATCAACATCCCGGATTACCCCGACATGGACGAGCTTCTCACGCAACTTGTCAGCTTCCCCAGCGTCGTGCTGGTGGATGCGGGCAAGATCGCCCAGGCGGCGGGAAACCTCCGGGCCCAGAACATGGCCACCCTGGGCGCCGCCTCGCCGCTCCTCGATTTCGACGACGAGCAGCTCCTCAAGTACGTCCGGGTCCTCTTCGGCGCCAAGGGTGAGAAGATCGTCGCCGTCAACGAGAAGGCCTACCGGTATGGCAAGGCCGCCGGCCAGTTCTTCCGGGGCTTGATCGAGGCCGGAATCGCGCCCCTCGACGCCGTCTGGCTGACCCGCCGGATGGACCCGGCCACCATCGACCCGGCCCAGGCGGGACGGTGGGCCCGGCTGGCCTCGGACAAGGACGCCCTGGCAGCCATCCTGGAAGCCGGCTCCGATCTCGATGCGGCCCGGGTCGGTGTTCCCGGCTGACGAACGGACCTTCCCCACCGGCCGGCCGTCCGGCCCGACGGCTGCCGGAAGGCCGAGCCACCGGGGAATCCACCGGTGAAGAGGAGGAGCAGCGTGACAACGGTCGATTTCGACGCCATCACCCGGATCTTCGAGGCGGCTGCCGCCGACGGGCGGACCAGCCTCTACGAACACGAGGCCTACGACCTCCTGGCGGCCACCGGGGCCGAGGCGGCTCCGGTCCACCGGCTGATCCCCATGGACCGCCGTCCACACCAGGGGGACCTGGACGCCATCCCCGGTGACCGGATCGTCCTCAAGGTCGTCTCCCCGGACATCACCCACAAGACCGAGGCCCGCGGGATCCGTATCGTCGCGCGGGAAATCGGCGCCGTGGAGGCAGCCTTCGAGCTGATGTCCCGCGAGGTGCCGGAGGTCTACGCCAGGTACCTCCAGGAACACGAGGCCCACATGCCTGAGGCCTTGCGGGACCTGAAGGGGCCGGAGCTCGAAGCTCGCCTCCGGGAGCGGATGGTCGGCATCCTCCTCTGCCAGTTCATCCCTTCCGACGCCCACGGTTTTGCCACGGAGCTCTTCGTCGGCCTTCGCAACAGCCTCGAGTTCGGCCCCATCATCTCGGCCGGTCTCGGCGGTGTGGAGATGGAGATCCTGGCCCGCGAGACCCGGCCCGGCGCCGCCGTGGCCATCTCCCCCACGGGCATCGTCGACGGGCGGGAGTTCTTCGAGCTCTTCCGGAACACCCTGAGCTACGAGCGGCTCTCCGGACGGATGCGGGGCGCCAGGCGCCAGGTCAGCGACGGCACCCTGGTGGAGTGTTTCCAGGCCTTCATCGACCTGGCCAACCACTTCTCCGAGGTCAACCCCGAGGCTTCGTTCCATCTCGGGGAGTTCGAGGTCAACCCCTTCCTGGTCTCCGGCGGCCACCTGGCTCCCGTGGACGGCGTCTGTTCCTTCGGGCCGCCAAGGACGGCCCGGCCGGCACGCCCCATCGCCAAGATCGACCGGCTGCTCCGGCCAAGGTCGGCCGCGGTCATCGGTGCTTCCGCGAAGTCCATGAACATGGGCCGGATCATCCTGGGAAACATCCTCAGGGCCGGCTTCCCGAGGGAAAACGCCCTGGCGATCCGGCCCGACGTCGAGGAGTTGGACGGCGTACGCTGCGTGGCCTCCGTCCCGGAAATCCCGGGGAAGGTGGACCTGCTGGTGGTGGCGGTCAATGCGTCCCAGGTACCGGCCGTCCTCGATGACGTGCTCGATCACGACAAGGCCAACGCAGTCATCCTGATCCCGGGCGGCCTGGGCGAAAAGGAAGGCTCCCAGGATCTGGCCCGCCGGCTCAAGGAGCACATCGACACGGCCCACACGCGGGGGGATGGAGGCCCCGTCATCATCGGCGGCAACTCCCTCGGCGTCATCTCCCACCCCGGCCGCTACGACACCATGTTCATCCCGGATGACAAGCTCCCCAAGTCCCAGGGCGACCACCCGAGAAAGCTGGCCTTCATCTCCCAGTCGGGCGCCTTCATCATCGCCAACCTCAGCCAGGCGCCGTGGCTCGACCCGGCCTACGCCCTCTCCATCGGCAACCAGATCGACCTGACGGCCGGAGATCTTCTCCTCCACATGGTGGACGACCCCCAGATCGAGATCATCGCCACCTACGTCGAGGGGTTCCGGAAGACCGACGGCCTGGCCTTCGCCCGGGCCGTTCGCAGGGCCGTGGGACGGGGCAAGGATGTGGTGTTCTACAAGGCCGGCCGCACCGTCGAGGGACGATCCGCCACGGCGGGCCACACGGCCAGCGTCGCCGGCGACTACGCCGTCTGCGAGGCCGCCCTCCGGGAGGCCGGCGCCTTCGTCGCTTCGACCTTCGACGAGTTCTCGGACTTCCTGCTCCTCTGCTCCAAGCTTCGCGGCAAGCGGGTCCGTGGCAACCGGCTGGCCGCCATGTCCAACGCCGGCTTCGAGTCGGTCGGGATGGCGGACGCCATCCGGGGCGAACGCTGCAACCTGAGGCTCGCCCGTTTTGCCCCGGAAACCGCACGGCGGCTCCAGGAGCTTCTGGCGAACAACCGCCTGGACGGGCTCGTGGACGTCAAGAACCCCTTCGACGTGACGCCCATGGCCACCGACGCGGCCTTCGCAGGACTGGTGGAGACGATCCTCGAGGATCCGGAGACCGATGTCATGGCAGCCGGAATCGTTCCGCTCACGCCGGCCATGCAGACGCTCCCCCCCAGCGAGCGGTGGAAGGAATCCATCGACGACCCCGGGTCCATCGCCCGGTTGCTGCCCGCCGTGGCCGCCAGGAGCACGAAGCCCCTGGTCGCCGTCATCGACTCGGGGGAGCTCTACGACCCCATGGCCGGGGCGCTGACGGCCGGAGGGCTCCCCGTCTTCCGGCGAGCCGACCGCGCCGTCCGTTCCCTCAGACGCTGGACCGACGTCCGGCTCCGCCAGGCCGGACAATCCGGGGAGCACGGAGAATGAAGTCCCACACCCGCTACCTGACCATGGAGATCCCGCAGCGCATGGGCTTCGTCAACATCACGTCCCAGGTGGAGGAAGCCGTCCGTCAGTCCGGCGTGCGCGAGGGCCTCTGCCTGGTCAACGCCATGCACATCACGGCCAGCGTGTTCATCAACGATGACGAGCCCGGGCTGCACGAGGACTACAAGGCGTGGCTCGAACGCCTGGCCCCCTTCGATCCTTCCCCGGCGGCCTACCGGCACAACCGGACCGGGGAGGACAACGGCGACGCCCACCACAAGCGGCAGATCATGGGCCGGGAGGTCGTCGTCGCCGTCACGAAGGGCCGCCTGGACTTCGGCCCCTGGGAGCAGATCTTCTACGGCGAGTTCGACGGCCGCCGGCCCAAACGCATCCTGATCAAGATCATCGGGGAGTGACCCAGCCCGTTCCCCGAGTGTCGCACGTCCCAAGAGCGCGGCCGGGCCGCGGATCTTTGTTCCAAGACTCCTTCCTGGTACACTCGAGCCGAGGAATCACACGAGCGATGGAACCTCGCGACCGCTCCGGCACCCGCCATTCCCTCTGGTACAACCTGGCCGGATGCGTTCTCGTCTTCTGGGGATGTGCCCTGCTCAATGGGGTCGGCGGGCTGTTTCAGATCGCCGGGGGCGTTTCCTTCGTCTACCCGGCCTCTGCGGCAGCTGTCTTGGGCGGCATCTTCTTCGGATGGTGGGGCGTGGCAGCCGCGTTTCTCGGGTACCTGGTTTCCCCCTGGGGGATCGCCGAGCAGGGACTCAACGGCCTTTTCCTGTCGGGCATCGGGGCCCTCCAGGCGGCCATCCCCGCCGTGGCGCCACTTCCGGAACGGGGGTCTTCCTTCGCCCGGACGCGGCGCTTCTTCCTCTACGCCGTCACGCTCAACACCTTCGCCTCGGCGATCCTCGGTGTTGCCTTCGTGGCCTACCGGACCCGGATGCTCCTCACCGGCCACGCGGCTGGCGCCGCCTTCCTCGGCTGGTTCCTCGGAGACAGCGTCGCCATCTGCCTCCTTGCCGTTCCTCTGGTGCTCCTCATCCGCCCGCACCTCCTGATCAGCGAGGACGAGCTGGTCATTCTCAGGGAGTGGCTCCACAGGTGGAGGTTCCATCTGGTTCTTGCCGCCGCCATGCTGGCCGACGGTGCGTTGATGGAGCTGACCACCCCCAGCGGCGTCGTCAGCATCCACTGGCTCGGCTCCCTGCTCCTGGGCCCGGTGCTGGTCGCCGCCACGGCTGGAGGAACCGGGGCGGGCCTGATGACCGCCGCGGTGGCCGGCATGATCTACGTCGTCCAGGTCCTCCGCCTGATCGATGTTTCGGCATCCTCTGCCCTCCTCGGAGAGATGCTCTCCGCCTACGTCAACATTGCCGCACTGACCTTCGCCGCCGTCATCGCCGGCGGCTATGCAGCAAGGGCCCGCTCACTCCTACACACTCTCGACGAGCATCGAACCCAGCTGCAACGGAGCTTCGAGTCGGCCGTCATGGTCCTGGCCGCGGCCATCGAGGCCAAGGACCCGACCACCGAGGGGCATGTCCAGCGGGTCGCGCGCCTGGCGGCACGGGTCGGCCGGCGGCTGGGGTTGAACGGCCATCGCCTCGAGGTGCTCCGCTACGCGGCGATCCTCCACGATATCGGCAAGATCGGCGTACCGGAGTCGGTGCTGAACAAGCCCGGCGCCCTGGCCCCGGCGGAGCGCGAACAGATGGAGACCCACGTCACCGCCGGCGTGGAGATCATCGAGAAGATCGACCTCCTGGCGCCGGCCATCCCTTTCATCCGCTACCATCAGGAGCGCTGGGATGGCGCCACCACAGGGCGCTTCCCCGGGTACTTCGGGCTCAAGGGTGAGGAGATTCCCCTCGAGGCACGAATCATCGCCGCGGTCGACGCCTTCGACGCCATGACGAACGACCGGCCCTACCGCAGGGCAATCCCGCTCCGAGAGGCGCGCGAGGAGCTCTGGCGCGAGGCCGGGAGGCAGTTTGATCCCCGCGTCGTCGAAACCTTGCTCCGTGTGGTCACCGAGCCGCCGGACGGCGAGGCGTCCGGCCACTGGCCGGCGCAGGGGAGGTTGGAATCCGCCTGGGGCTTTATCCGGCCACCCGAGGTTTGATCCGCAGGGTCAACCCGCGGGGAGATCACCCGAACAGACGGCCATCCCGCGGCTTGGCGTGATCCCAACGATCCAGCAGGTAGTACTTCTCCGCCTCGAAGGTCCGGGTGATGTTCTCCAGGTACTCCTCGGCGTCTTTCAGGTGCATCTTCCGGGTCGTGTTGACGAAGGAGAGCACCCGCGAATGGTAGAAGGGGATCAGCGCCGCCATGATCTTCTGCCGGTCATCTTCTTCCTCGGCCAGACGGTACGCCACGGCGAAGTTGAAGAGGATCCTCGCCCACAGGCTCGAGGAGTAGTGGAGCGTGTCCGTGTCCCTGTCGGCGCAGAGGCGTTCCAGCTCGGAAACCTCTGGCAGCGGAATGATGGAACGCCAGAGCTCGCCGAAGGTCTCGAAGCCATCCCTGAAGCTCGCGCAGAGGGCCTCGGTATCCACGTCGACCTCGGGCGGCTTCTCGTCCACTCCCAGGCCGAACCCGAAAATGGCGCTGGGACGGCTCGGACCCATGTCCTTCCACAGGTATTCGAACTCCACCATCAGGTCGAAGAGGGTCGAGACCACCTCGGTAAACATGGAGCTGAGATCTCCCGCCGGGTCCTTGGGCCGGTGGATCTTGGGGGTTCCGAGGAATGCCTGGCAGACGTTGAATCGGCGGGCGATGGCGATGGTGGTCATCCAGATATCGATGCCGAAGTTGGCGGTCTTCTCGTTCCACAGCCGTTCCGCCAGGAAGGCTCGCGCCATCCGTCCCGAGAAGCCGAAATCCCCACCGATGGGCTGCCGGACCCTGAGCCCGAAGAGCACGCGCAACAACGGATAGGCGATGTGGTTGGTGATGGTCCCGTCGTACTTGTGCCGGAGATAGATGGGCGTCACATAGTCGTACCGGCCCATCAGGGGCTCAGCCAGGTAGCGGACCCACGAGGGCGTGATGCTCTTGAGATCGGCATCGACGACAATGACCGCCCTGGCGTTGAGCTCCACGGCCGCCCGGAACAGGTTGCGCAGGTTGTTCCCCTTCCCACGAACACCGGGCGGGGTCGAAATGTAGACCTTGGGCACGCGGGTGGGCGTCTGGAGGAAGGCCTCGCGTGTCCCGTCCTCGGAGTTGTTGTCAACGTTGATCAGGACTGAGCTCAGGTTCGGAAAGAACTCCACCAGGCCGCGGCTCGCCACGTCCGCCGGCAGCGCGATGGAGTCGGCCTCGTTGTAGGAAGGGATGCCGACGATGATATCGGCCTCCGAAACGCCCTGCGGATTGAGCACAACGGTACCGTCATGCATGGTCCAGAACCTCCCCGGTCGTTCTCCCGCCCATCATCATTGCGCTGCAATTGTAGGTCGAGAGGAGAATCCCTGCAAACCCGCGCCCCTCTGCGAACCCCGCGAGACGATTCGTCCTCGCCATGTTCCCGCCGACCAACGATGGCCGCCGCAGGGCCGGACGTTGAGCCGGAGGCGACGCCGGGTTACCATCGGACATGCTCCGTTGGGCTCACCAGGTTGCTTCGTGGATCGCCTCGGTGCTGTTGGCGGCCGTTCCGTGGCTGGCACGGTTCTTCACGCCTGCAGCGCCCCTGGCCGCCGGGCTCTCCCTCCTCCTCGACCCGCCGTGGCGGTTGCGCGGCCCGCAACCGCTTCCCCGCCATGCCCTCGTCGGCGTCTCGGCGTTGGCCTTTCTCCTTGCCGAGGCCGGCTGGAGGATCAGCGCGGGCTGGTTTCTCCTGGCCGCCATCGTCGGCGCCTCGACCTGGTGGTCCTGGCGCCGCGGCGGTCCACGGCCCGATACCGGCGACTTCGTGCTCCTGGCGGGCTGGGGCGCAGCCCTGCTGGTCGAACCGCAGGCGATGGGCGTCGCGGGAGGCGGCTGGATCGCTCCGATGGTCCTCCTGATCGGAGCCCGGCGCATCACCGACGCCCTGGCGGGACCGCGGCCTGGGGTGACGGCGCAGCCCGTACCACCGGCGCGGGAGGTCCGTGGCGCCGTGACGCTCGAGAACGTGGTGTTGCGCGGGGATGACGACCTGCCCCTGTCGGTTCCCCTGAACCTCGAGCTTGCCGCGGGACAGTCCGTGGCCGTTCTCTGCGACGTGGCCGCAGATGCCGAGATCCTGGCCCTGACCATCGCCGGTCGCAGGCCGCCCCTCGAGGGCCGGGTGACGGCGGACGGCACCGAATTCGGCGGGGAGACCGTGGCCGCAGTGATCGCGCCGGGAGAGCCCTTCGTCGCCGGGTCGGTGGATGACAATCTGGCGGCCATGGTCACCGGCGAGCTCTCGGAGGCGGCGCGCGCGGCGGTCGAGGAGGCCTGCGCGCTGGACGAGGTGCGGGCGGATGCGGCGGGATCGACCCTGGCCGTCGACGGGGCGCCTCTGGCGCCGTTCCACCGGCTCCTCCTCCAGGCGGCCCGAGTGATCCCATCCCACTACCGGATCGTCGTGGTCGTCGATCCCGAGCCCTGGGTCAACCGTGTCCGGGCGGAGCTGTGGCGGTCGGCCATCGTACGCGCCTCGACCGGCCGCACGGCGGTCTGGATCACCTCGGACCGCGAGTTGGCCGCTCGCGCCGAACACCGTTTCGAGTGGCGTCACGGCCGGCTGGTGCCGCTGGGCGAGGCCAGGCCGGCAACGGGAGGTGCTCCGTGAGTCATTTCATCGGCGGGTCGGCCCCCGCCATGGTCCGCCAGATCACCGAGGGGTACACCCTGATCAACGCCGTCATGCTCAAGCGCTTCACGGTTGGCGAGCTGGACACCCTGAAGTTCGAGATCGAAAAGAAGATCCGGGATCTCCGGAGCGAGCAGATCGACCTCAGGGAAACCCTGGCCGTCCAGCTCAAGAACCGCCGGCTGTCCCGCCTGGAGGGAGCCCTTCGGATCATTCGGGCCAGCCGGAACAACAAGAGCCGGGGGCGGGGTTGACCGCCGGCCGCACTCGCTGCTCCGAGTGGTGGGAGGCCCTGCGGGCTGACCCCATGGGATGGCTCTTGGACGACGATCATCCCACCGTCGGCTGGAAGGTCCTGACCGACCTGATCCGCAGGCCAGCGGAGGCGCCCGCGGTCAACCGTGCCCGCGGGGCAGCCAACGCCTCGGAGCCGCTGGCCACGATGCTTGCCTCCCTGGATCCTGCGGGCCGGTGGAACGTCCAGGAGGGCGCCTGGAATGGACCGGAGGGAGGTGGCTGGCGTGTGGTGGCCGCCGTGCAGCTTGGAGCCGATCCTCAGGATCCGCGCCTCGACGCGGCGGCCAGGCGTCTGGCCACGGCCCCTGTCCCCGCAGACCCGGCCTTCCCCTGTGTGGCCGCCCGTGCCGCCGAGGCACTGGCACTGCTGGGCTGGGGGAACTCGCCGGAGCTGACCGAGCTCCTGGCCTGGCTGGATGAGGGCGCGCCGCCCGCGGAGGACGGTGGGTGGCGATGCGGCCACCCATCCCACGCCGGTCCGGGCGGAGGCTGCGTGGTAACGCCCACAGCTATCCTGGCGGCCCTTGCGGCGCCCGGGGCGCGACACCGGCCTGCCCTGGCGGTGCGCGCGCGGGATGCCCTCCTGGATCTCCTGGGAGAGGAACCGGAGCCGAGCATGCCAGAGGGTTGGCCCAACCTCCTGCGGAGCTCGAAGGTGGAGATCCTGATGCGACTGGCCCTGGCCGGGGTTCCCTGGGATCCGCGGATGAACGCCACCCTCAAGGAGCTCCAGGCCTCGCAGGATAGCCTGGGGCGCTGGATCGCGGACGCGGAGCCCGAGGCCACATGGAGCGGGGCGCCCGGTCTGGACCGGCCCGGCAGCCCGTCCCGCTGGCTGACCCTGCACGCTCTGATCGCCCTCCGGGCGTACGCCGTTCCCGCGGGTCTGCCCCGGTTCTACCCGGAGCGGCCCGCCGCTTCAAACTGACAGGGGCGGCCTGCGGCACGCCGCCGGCGCGTCCATATCGTGGATGTGGTACATACTGCGTACGTTCATCACCAGACGGCGATGGCTCAAGGAGAGGATCTGGACGATGCTGCACGTTGAATCGGCGATGATAGGCGACGAGACGCGGTTAATCCTCCGCGGCAAGGTGACGCTGGTCAGCACGCCGGAGCTGCGCAACACCATGCTGGAGATGATCAACGGGGCCCCTGGCAGGATCACCGTCGATCTCAGCGAGGTCTCCTTCCTGGATTCCTCGGGCGTGGCCATCCTGGTCGAGGCCTGGAAGGGGGCGCAGGAGACCGGCAAGCCCTTCGTGCTGGCCAAGCCGTCCGCCGCGGTGATGCGGGTGCTGGAGCTTGCACAGCTCGATCAGATCTTCGACATCCGGAGGGGCGCGTGACCAACGTTGCCGGCGCCGTGGGCCGGCTGACCCTCAACCTGCTGGCGGCGGGCGTGCGGGTTTCCGTCCTGATGGTGGAGACCGTCTCGTCGCTGGTGCTCGCCCCGTTTCAGGGGAAGAAGCTCCGGCTCCGCGCCGCCGTGGAGAGCTTCGTCGAGTTTGGAACGAGGTCCCTGCCGATCGTGGGTATGATCTCGTTTCTCGTGGGCGTCATCATCGCCCTGCAATCGTCCTACACCCTGGAGCAATGGGGCGCCAACCGCTTCATCGCCACGCTGGTGGCGGTCTCCGCCCTCCGGGAGATGGCGCCCCTGATGACCGCGATCCTGATCACGGGACGCAGCGGCTCGGCCATCACGGCCGAGATCGGAACGATGCAGGTAAACGAGGAGATCGATGCCCTCGAGGTCATGGGGATCGACCCCATCCGCTACCTGGTCGTTCCCAGGTTCGTCGCCATGGTGGCGGCGGTGCCCGCCGTCACGGTGGTCGCCATGTTCATCATGGTGGCTGGGGGCCTGGTGGCTTCGGTGGTGGTCGTGGGTGTCCCAACATCGATCTACCTGGACCAGACGGTCCAGGCGCTGGCCGGGAAGGACCTCCTGATCGGCCTGACCAAGAGCGTCTTCTTCGGCGTCGCCATCTGCTGGGTCG
>JAADFK010000227.1 GCA_013152925.1 Acidobacteriota bacterium
CCGTATTCCCGGGCGATCCAGCGGGCCAGGGCTTGGACGCCGAAGCGTTCGGTGGCATAGTGGCCGGCGGCGATGTAGTGCACGCCGTCCTCCGCTGCCTGATGGAGAACCCACTCGCTGGCCTCGCCGGTGATGTAGGCATCGAGACCCGCGGCGACGGCCTGGTGGTACTCCCGCTGGGCGGCACCGGTGACGATGCCCACGGACGAGATCGTTGGCCGGTCGCCTTCGAAGACCTGGGGCTCCCGGTCGCACAGCTCGGTGACGGCGGCGAAGAGCTCCCGGGATGGAACCGGCTCGGGGAAGACACCGCAGACGCCGACGGAGTTACCGTGGTGCAGGCCGAAAGGCTCGAGGTCGCCGAGGCCAAGGCGCCGGGCCATCTGTGCGGCGTTGCCCAACTCCATGTGACGATCCAGGGGGAGGTGGTAGGCCACCAGGGAAACACCGTTCTCCAGGAGGAGGCGGAGCCGGTCCCGGTGGGATCCCGTGATGCGCTGGGCCTCGGGACCGTTCCAGAGCAGTCCGTGGTGGACCAGGACGAGGTCGGCGTCGCTGGCAAACGCTTGCAGGAAGAGCGCGCGGGACGCCGATACCCCGGCCACGATCCTCTGAACCCCGGATCGCCCCTCGACCTGGAGGCCGTTGGGACAGTAGTCGTCGACCGCGTCCACCTCCAGCAGGGCGTCGAGCTTGGCGACCAGTGTCCGGAGCTCCATGGCGCCATGGTACCGCGTTCGGTGGGGCCGCGGGAAGAGGTCGGCGGTGCTGCCGCCCGACGGGGTATCATTGGAACATGACTCTCTCGCCCTTTCCACGGGGTTCCCTCGCGTTGAGGGTGCCCGCGGGTGTTCTCGGTCTGACCCTTGCGGGGCTCCTCGCAGCCCTCGGTTGCTCGCGTGCGGAGCCGCCGCCCCCGCCGGAGCCGGATTTCCGGGCGGTGCTCCTGATGGCTTCGGGGACGCCTCCTGCGGTCCAAGAGGCGTTGGAGGCGGGCCTTCGGGAGATCAGAAACGACCTCTTCGCCGCGACCACGGTGCGTTTGGTCGAGCCCGGTCAGCCCCTGATCGAGATGCTGCGACGGACCGGGAGGGAGGCCCCCGACCTGGTGTTCTGCCATCTTCCCGGCGAGGAGCACGTGGTGGTCGAGGAGGCGGCCGCCTTCCCGGACACCCAGTTCGTCACCATACCCGGGAGAACCACCGGCCCGAACGTCGCCGGCGTGGTGTTCCGTGTGGATGGGGCGGCCTACGTGGCCGGCGCCACGCTGGGAGCGGCTGCCGGAGGGCGTCCCCTCCTCGTGGTGGAGGCCCCGAAAGAACCCGGGTTTCAGGGTTTGAAAGCGGGGTTCCGGGCGGGCGCCGCATCCGTGGGGGCGGTGGCTCCGGAGGCCGTCAGGCAAGGGCGGGCTCTCGAGGACATCGACTCGGGCCGTGCGGGAGGCGTCCTCTACGCCGGGTACGTGGTGCCGGAGCCGCTGCTGACGGCCTGTGCCACGGCTGGAATACCGCTGGTTGGTACCGGCCTGGGCCTGAAGAGGGGGGTGCAGCCGGGTGTGTTCGGTACGGTGATCGTCCGCATGGGAGAGGCCGTCCGGCGCCTGGCCAGGGAACGGTGGGCCGGGACGCTCCAGGGGAGTATCTACAGCTACAGCCTGGGTTCGGGCGTGGTGGACTTTCGCATCGAGTCCAGGGCCACTGCCCCCGACAAGGTGGTGCGCGCCATGAGCTCCGCCCGCTCCGACGTGCTGGCGGGGATCGCCGAGATCGAGGACCTCGGAATGTAGGTCAAGGCCGGGCCGGACGGCGGCGAAGAAGCCCCGGGCGGCCGGCTATTCCTCCGGCTGCGGGACGATACCCTGAGCCGGGATGAAGATGGCATCGCCGCTTCGATTGTCCACCACCGAGGCGTAGGCCAGGAAGGAGCCCCCGGGCGTGATCGTCGAGATGGTCACATACCCGTCCGGAACGTTGATGAAGGTCAGGTTCCGGAACGCCTTGTCCAACTGGATGTATTCGTAGGGGCCGAGGGTCTTCGTCAGGGGTCCAAAGAAGCGGCCCATGGAGGAGTAGAACTGGAGCGTCAGCCGCAGGTTCAGGCCCGTCAGGTTGATCAGGCCGATGGCCGTGCGGTACCCGGTGGTGTCGTCGTCGGACTGGGAGAGCTGGATCAGCTGGGCGGCCCGCTTGTTGTTGAAGGCCTCGGACTCCGGGATGGCAGGGACGTACTGACCGTACGTTCCACCGGCCGAATCGTTGTAGGTCCGGCTCGTGATGAAGGTGCAGCCCGTGAGGGGGGTGATACGGAAGGCGGCGGCGCCGATCAGGTGGAAGATGCTGGAGAGTGCATCGTTGACACGAAGCGTGGAGCCCCCGTCCACCTGGAGGCTCTCGGCCAGGGGTGAGAGGTTCTCCTTCCCCCGTTCCAACGCCTCGATGCGGATTTCGGCATCGGAGTCGTCACAGGATTTGATCTCGATGTCGGTTCGCCAGACGGTTCCGCCGAAGCCGATAACGTGCGCGGATGCCGGGATGTACACCGTTTGCGCACCGGCAGCGAGGGGAACGAGGCCGGCCAGACCGAGGACAACGATGGGGAGATGTCGTTTCATCATGTGACTCCTTGACCGCCTGGCAACGGCGCCGCACGCCGGGGCCCGCGGTTGAACCGCTGCCAATTATGCCAAGATCGGCGTGGAATTGCTTCCCCGCAGGACAAACGGGGTGATCCCGGTCACCGGGAGGGGGCCTTCGTGTCGCAAACGCGGCGGTGCCCGCTCGTGCCGCGGCTGCGTTCGCGCCTTGGCTTTTCCACCGGGGCGTGTACCCTGTGTCGGCCATGGATGCGACGCATATCGGTGAGCTGGTTGCGGTCCTGGCCTCGTTCCTGTGGTCGGCGACGGCCATCGCCTTCACGGCGGCGGGGCGGCGGGTGGGTTCCCAGGCGGTCAACTTCGCCAGGCTGCCCCTGGGGGTGCTCTGCCTGGTCGCCGCCCACTGGGTCCTCCGCGGGAGTCTCTGGCCCTCGGCGGCGCCTTCGGCCCGGTTGTGGCTGGCGTTGAGCGGCGTCATCGGCCTGACGGTGGGCGACGGCTTCCTCTTCTGGTCTTACGAGAAGATCGGGCCGCGGAGGGCTCTCCTGATGCTGGCCACGGCCCCGGCCTTCACTGTCGTCTTCGCGTGGTTGTGGTTGGGAGAGACCCTCAGTTTGGTGGCCCTGGCCGGCATCGTCGTCATCGTCGCCGGGGTGGCCATGGCCACGCTGGGCCGGGATGACGGGCGCGGGGTCTTCGCCAACCTGCCGCGGAAGGTGCTCCGCGCCGGTTTGGCGGCCGGTCTTCTGTCCGGCGTCTGCCAGGGGATCGGGGCGACCCTCGCCAAGGCCGGCATGGCGCAGCTGGACCCCCTCGGGGCGACGGTGCTCCGGATGGCCTGGGCCACGCTGGCCATGACGGCGGCTGCGCTTCTTTCTGGAAAGCTGCTGCCGTGGATCGGCGCCTGGAGGGACCACCGTGCCATGTGGCCGCTGCTTGCCGGCGTGGTCATGGGGCCCTTCCTGGGCGTGTGGTTCTCACTGATCGCCTTCAAGCTGACGACCACCGGCGTTGCGGTCGCCCTGACGGGCACGGTACCCATCACGATCCTGCCGTTTTCGGCGGTTTTCCACCACGACCGCCCCTCCCGTCTCGCCCTGGTGGGAACGGCGATCGCGGTCGCCGGGGGAGCGATCCTGTTCCTGAGGTGAGGCGGCGTGGAGCGTGAGGAGAGAGGATAGACGATGGAGGATGGACGACAGAGGAGAAAGGTGAGGGGCGAGTTGGGCGTGGGCGCCAGGAGTGACGAGGGAAGAGCGGGAGCGGAGGAGATAGGCCAGAGGATCTCCGGTGTGATCCGGGCGTCGGCGCTTCCCCGCGGCGAGACAACCGCGCCGGGATTGGGCGAGGGTTTCGACGCCGTGGAGCGCTTGCCGCGGGGGGCGGGCTGCGCGACACTGCGGCCATGAAGGGCTCGATCCGTACCATCGTCCTGCTCACGGTGATCATCCTGGTTGTCGCCGCGATCTTCCTGGTGCCGAAGCTGCGATCGCCGTGCCGGGGCTTCGCCGGGCCGGGTGTGACGGCCGCCGACCTGCCGCCGGCGCCACCGAAGAACGGGAATCTGCGGATTACCACGTGGAACGTACGGAACTTCCCCGGTGAGGAGCGTCCCCAGTACCCGGACCTTGGCTTTTCCCGGAGGACCAACACCTGCGACCTCGAAGCGGTATTGAAGGGTCTCGCGACGGATGTTCTCGGCGTCGAAGAGATCCGGAAGACCGGGCCCTTCGAGAGGCTCCTCCGGGAAACCGACTCCGGGCGGCGCTACCGGATGGTCTTCACCGTCAGCGGCGGTCGCTGGGGTCAGCACGTGGGGGTGGGCTGGGACCGGAACCGCCTCAGCCTGGTGGAAGGTCCCGTGGAGATCACGTCCGTCGCCCTTGACGACACGCTCCGGCCGGCGCTGGCGGTCTACCTTCGGAGCACCCGCAAGGACGGTGTCGATTTCAGCGTCGTCCAGGTGCATTTGCGGGCCGGGCCGCGGGGTTACGAGCAGCGCCTGGAGCAGTACCGCCGCCTGGCACGGTGGCTGCCCTCGTGGATCGCCCGGGTGGGTGACGCCGACGTGATCGTCCAGGGCGATTTCAACACCACGGGACCCCGGGGAGGGGAGGTGGCGGCAGAGCTGATCGCCGCAGACCGCATCCTCGGCAAGGCCGGATTCCGCCGGCTTGACAATGCCAGCGGGTGCAGCGAGTACTGGGAGGGTCCGGGCCCGCGGGACGGTGTCCAGCAACCCTCCCTCCTGGACCAGGTGTACCTGGCGGGGTTCCAGGAGCTCGACCAGTCGGTCGGCCTGAAGGCCTGGCTCCACTGCGCCCGCTTCGGGTGTCAGCCCTTCGTCTCCAGGCCGGGCCGGGAGGACGGTACCTTCTGGGACGTCTCCGACCACTGTCCGCTGACATTCGAGATCCGCGACGTGGACCTCGACGAGGTGGCGATCCCCTGCGGCCGTTGAGGGGTCCCAGCGCGTTGCCACCGTTTCGAGCTGTTCCGTCGGATCGGCGTGCCGGCGTCCCGGCCGAGCTCCTCAGCCACCGGAGGGGATACCCAGTGCGAACACCAGAAAACAGACGACGGCCAGCGAGGCGAACAACGCCAGACGGTGCGGCCTCCGGGCCGAGCCCTTCATCCGGTGGGCGACGAAGAAGGCGACACCGCACTGGAGTGAGTAGTACAGCGCGAAGGCCCGCGACGCATAGGCGATGATCTCGTTGACGTTGGTCGACCAGGTCAGAACGATGGTGACCATGAGGATCAGAAGGTACGCATACCGGGAGGAGACCTTGCGCTCGGTGATGTCCTCGATCAGGCCGCCAGCTCCCTCGGTGTCGGCCACCGCCGCGCTGAACTGGCTGCCGATGGCGGCGACGGCGAGCAGGAGGGGCAGGACCACCGCCACCGGTCGTGTCATGTCGATGATGGCCGTGACATCGGCACCCAGGCCGCCGTGGAAGAGCACCGTCGCCAGGGCGATGAAGACCAGGTAGATCACGGTGGAGATGAGCTGGGCGTTCCGCATGGTGGCGATGCGCTGCTCGGCGGGATGCTCGTCCCCGAGGTAGCGGGAGGTCTCGAAGCCCTGTACCACGATCAGCAGACCGAGCAGGACCCTGAGGTCGTGGAGATCGATGTCCGAGGAGATGGCCGGCAGCGCCCACGTCCCTGCGAGCAACCGGTGGACGTTGTAGAGTGCCAGGGCCAGGATCAACGCACCGATCATGCCCAGGTTCAGGGCGACGGCGAACTTCTCGACGGACTCAAGCTCCTTCAACCCACGCCACATCCCGACGCAGCCGATGATCACGAGCAGTGCCGTGGTGAGGCCGTCGGCGGCCGCCTCGCTGTGCACGCCGGCGGCCTTGAAGGCGAAGGCCGCCAGCAGCTCCAGGTAGTAGGTGACCGAGATGAAGTACGCTCCGATCAAGACGATCCGGGAGAGGAAAGCGATATTCTGGGCGGGACCGTGCTCCCTGGTTTCGATGGGCTCGAAGTGACGAATGTTGAAGCGAATGGCGCCGCCCACCAGGAAGGCCAAGACGAGCAACAGTGCCATGCACACGACAGCAAGGTTGCCGACGATTCCGGCCAGCAGGGGCGCGCTGACCAGAAACCCGCTGCCCATGATCGAAGCCAGTGGCGTGATCGTGGCCTTCCAGCTTCTCGACGCGGCCAGGCGCCTGGAGAACGCCAGGTAGGCACCGAGGGCCAGCGCCACCACGACGATGGTCAGATCGAGCATCGCCCAGCTCCCGGGCCCCAATTACGGCCCGGCCTCGCCCCGTGCGGCGCGGGGGGCGGCGGTGACCGCCCTGGCGTCATCCTGCACGTGGGGCTCCGTCCACCCGGGGCACGGAGCGCGGTTTGCTGCCGTGGGGGTGCCGGCCCTGGCGGGGATCCCGTTCGTGCACGGATCGCGATCCGGCGTCACCATGAGGTGCCGGCCCCCCGTCCTTGGGGGCCACCCCTGTTCGTGATAGGGTCGAGCATCTGAGATCGAGTATATCATCGCTGGCCTTTCCAAGCGCAATGATGGCCGGGCGTCCGCGGCGCCAGGCCGGGGCGGCCGTGGCCGTTTTCGCCGGTGCTTCTCGTCGGGACACCCGTGTCCCCCCTCGGCCGGCGTGGCACCGGGAGAGGGCGTAGCCCGGCCGGTGTCGAGAGGGCCGAAGCACGGGGGAGGCGGAGCAAAGGGGGGGCCGAAGCCCCCCCTGTTGTTGAACGGTACAGCGGATCAGGGCGCCACGGGGGCGATGTAGGTCGGGTCGCCCGTGGTGTCGTCGATCAGCGAGAGGTAGGTCGTCCAGAAGGCGGGGGAGCCGGTGGTCAACTTGACGCGGATCCAGGCACCGGTGACCACGGCGCTGCCGATGCCCATGTCATCGAAAATGTCGGTGATCTGGTCGAAGGCGCCGGAACGCGTGTAGCTCTTGGTGGCCAGCAGCGAGCCGCCGGAGCTGTAGATGCTGACCTCCACGGTGAAGGAGCCCGAGTCGGCCTGAACCAGGCCCAGGTTGGCGTGGTACTGGCCGGGGCCCGAGTGTGCCATGGGCAGGATCAGCTCGCTGGCGGGGCTCGAGCCGATGGCCTGGGCGGCGATGCCCTGCCCGTACCGGCCCACGCCGCTGACATCGTTGTAGGTCCGGGTGGTCACCACCGGGCCGGGAGAGTCGGCCACCACGTACATCATGCCGCTGGTGGGCCGGAGACCGGCCAGGGGATCGTCGGAGAACCAGGCCTGGTTGGGTGAGAGGCTGATGGGACCGGAGAGAAGAACCCCGGGCCAGCCCGCCCCCCTGGCCACGTAGTAGAGGTTGACCGTGTGGGAGACGCTGTCGGGATTGACGATGGAGACCTGGGTCTTCCAGTTGGCGTTGTTGAGGCCGGTAAGCGATGCCGCGCCGGCAATCAGCCAGTGGGTGACGCCTCCGCTTCCGCCTCCGCTTCCGACGGTGACCTGCGCCACGCAGTAGTTGTCGTTCTCGTTGGTCTCGGGGACCTGGTTGCCGACGTCGGCCATGAACCCGACGTAATAGGTGCCATCGGCCAGGCCGTTGAGGGGGACGGTGACCGTCTGGGTGCCGCCATCGTAGCCCGCGGCCCAGCCACCGGGAACGTCGAGGCCGCTGACCATCTGGTCCGAGCCGTCGAAGGTCTGATCGGTGGAGATGAAGGTGCTGTACGAGAAGTAGGCCGCGCCGGTGGAACCCGTGTTCTGGGCGCGGTAGCTCAGGTCCACAGTGCCGCCCGAGCTGACATGGCTCGGGCTGACGCTACAGCCGCTGACCTTGAGGTTGGGCTTGGACGAGCTGCCGACGACGGTGATCTGGTGGGCTGCCGTGTTGTTGCCCTCGTTAGTCTCGGCGACGGCGCCGGAATTGTCCAGGATGACGCCGACCCAGTAGGTTCCCGGCGAGACGCTTCCCGGGATCAGGACCTGTCCGGAGAATACCCTGGCGCCGAACTGATCTCCTGCCGACAAGGTGGAGGGCTCGCTGATGGTGTCGAGAAGGCGGTCCGAGGTGCTGATCCCGGCATCGTTGGAGAGATAGACCCCGGTGCTGAAACCCGAGCCGACGCTCCCGCTGCCACCGACGTGGGCATCGTAGTAGTAGCCAAGCTGGCCGCCGACCGCCACCGTGTCGAAGTCGGTCCTCACGTCATCCGCCACGAGGTCGACGCTGCCACCGCCTCCGCCGCCGGTGTTGTAATACAGGGTGAGGCTCCACTGGTCAAGGTAGGCGTACTCGGCGCCGTAGAGGTTGCAGACTCCCAGCACGTAGTCGAAGTTCACGGGATAGGTCGCCCAGTCGGGCAGGCCGGTGAGAGAGCGCGTGTGCCAGTTGTGACCGGAGTATGTTCCGTTGTAAAGCGACACGGTGTTGAGCCAGGTTACCCCGTTGGGGCGCCGTGAAACGGAGGACTTGTACCGGGATGTGTCCACCGAGTGGTAGACGGTGTAGCTGACGTCGAAGGTCGTGATGACGGCATCGGTCGGGGCGGTCGTCACCTGGAGAATCAGCCCGATCCAGGACTCGCAAACGTAGTTGGTGAACTCCATGTTCCAGGATGTCGAGACGTTCACCGATCCCCCCGCGGCCTCGGCGGAGATGGACTGGGCCTTGAGGAAGGGCTCCTGCCGGATCGTCCGGGGCAGTACGTGGGCGAGCCTGGGGTCGGTTTGCCGAAGCAGGAGCCGGCCGGCTCGATCGCGGGGGATGTCCTTCCAAGCTCCTGGAGCGCCTGGCGCCAGGGTCAGACGGACCATTTTCTCAATGCGGGCCGCCCCCGCCGGCAGCAGGCCGGCCTCCTTGCCGTCGGCCACCAGCCACCAGTGGGCCTGAAGCTCATCGCCGGTTTCCGGGTCGGTGGAGAAGATGGAGAGGAGCCCGCGCTCTCCAGGTTCCAGGCCGAGCATGTCGAGAGTGAGGGCGGTGGAGCTCGACCTCGTGCCGGGGAAGGTCCACAGCTCGGTGGTGCGGTCCGGCGCGTCCTGGGAACGGATCCACTCGCGTTCGAGGGCGTTGGCCTCGCCGAGACCCCTGGGCAGGCTCAGCTCGATGCGGTCATTGGGTGTCAGACGGTCCACGCTCACCGAAATGACCGGCGTGCCCGGAATGGGCTCGGCCATCAGCTTGGGTAGCCGTGGCTCCGTACGGTCGGTGGTGGCGGCTGTGGCCGGGCCGGCCAGGAGACTGGTGACGAGGGCCAGGATGCACAACACGAGAACGACACGGGAGCCGGTTTTCTTCATGGTCCGCTTCCTCCACATTATAACGATGGTCTGATTATGCCCCCTGACAGCGTGTTTCGCAAGGGGCCGTGATCAAGGCCGCGGAGGGGGATTGGTGAGATCTCTCGCTTCCGTCTGCGGAGGTCCCGCCGAAACGAGGCGAAGCCGCTATGAGGGGCGGCGGGCCAGGGGGTGCCGCACCGGGAAGAGCGGCAGCATTTCGTCGATGATGACGTCGAGGATCTTCCGTTCCTGCAGGTCGGCGACGGAGGCCGAGACGTTCCAGCGGGCGTTGGTCGCCACCACAACCTCCAGGGCCGGGACGCAGAAGACGAGCTGGCCGGCCGGCAGGTGGCCCATCATCCGGGCGCCGGCGGCCCGAGAGAGATCGCCGATGGAGCGGTCGAGACGTCCGGCATCGATCCCCGGGGATTCGGGAGCCGCCCGGGGAAGCGGCTCGTAGGCCGGGCTGGTGCAGGCGGCCAGGAGCAACACGGCTCCAAACGCCGGTACGAGGCTGCGATGAGATAGCTCTTCCTTGATGAGCTCACGGCAGCTTCCGGTTGATCCAGTCTGCGAGAGTCGGGGTCAGGCGGCGGCTCAAGGCGAAGAAACGCACGGATCCCGGCATGGCGACCTCGCGGCGGTTGCGTTCCACGGCCCGCACGGTGGCGCGGGCCACCTCGGCGGCGTCGAGGGTCCGGACGAAGAGTCGGGCCAGAAGCGGGAGGTCGGTCTCCGGATCGAGCCGGGCGCCCTCGAAGAATGGCGTCTCCACCGCGCCAGGGCAGATCCAGCTGACCCCGACACCCAGGTCGAGGACCTCCAGCCGGACGGCGGCCAGGTACTGGATGACCGCCGCCTTGGAGGCGCAGTAGGCGGAGCCCAGGCGGTGGGGGATCAGGCCGGCGGAGGAGGCCACGGCGGCAATGTGGGCCGGCGGATGGCCGAGGAGGTGGGGCAGCGCGGCGCGCACGGTGAACACGGTCCCCAAGAAGTTGATCCGGATCAGACCCTCGATCTCCAGGGGATCCTGTCCGGCGGCGAGGGCGTAGCGCCCGAGCCCGGCGTTGGGCACCACGACCTGCAGCGCGCCGAAACGATCGATGGTCCGCTCCACGGCCGTCGTGATGGCGGCGGCGTCGCTGACATCGGCCGGCAGGACCAGGGCCTCTCCGCCGGCCCGTTCCACCTCCGCGCCGACGTCTTCCAGCGCCTCGCGCCGCCGTGCCACCAGGCCCAAACGGCAACCGCGGCGCGCGAAAGCCAGCGCGACCTCACGGCCGATGCCCGACGAGGCACCCGTCACGAGGACCACGTTTCCTGGTAGGATTTTCATTGGGCAAGTATAGCCCGGGTCCCGTGGTTCGGGCGATGGCGGGGTGGCCGCCGCGAATGCCCGGGAAAGGGGGCGCCGGCGGGCGGGTGGTCCGGCGGCGCCGGGAGGTGTGCGATGGCTCTGGACACGGACGCGTTCCTGCTGGTGGACGCCCAGGTGGACTTCTTTCCTGGGGGGGCGCTTCCCGTTCCCGATGGGGATGCCATTCTCCCCGTGGTCAATACGCTGCTGGCGGCCTGCCACGTGCAGGAGATTCCGGTCATCGCCTCGCGGGACTGGCATCCGCCGGACCATGCGTCGTTCATTACCCAGGGCGGGCCCTGGCCCCCGCACTGCATTCGCGGGACCGGAGGGGCGGACTTGCATCCGGATCTGGATCTGCCGCCGGTTCTGACCCTGGTTCACAAGGCGACGGCTCGGGACCGGGACGCCTACTCCGGCTTCGAAGGCACGGGTCTGGATCGGAACCTCCGCCAGCGGGGCGTCCAGAAGATCCTCGTTGCCGGCCTGGCGCTGGACTACTGCGTCGAGGCAACCTGCCGGGACGCGGTCCGGCAGGGTTTCGAGGTCAGCCTGGTCCTTCCGGCGACCCGCGCGGTCAACGTGGAGCCTGGCGACGAGGAGCGCGCCGTCGAGGAGCTCCGGGCCGCGGGCGTCACGTTGCTCCATGAGGTCCCCCGGTGAAGGGCGGGTCCCTGCTCGAGCCGGCCGACGCCGCGCTGCTGGTCGATCTCTACGAGCTCACCATGATGCAGGCCTACTTCGTCTACGGCATGGAGGCGGCGGCGACCTTCGACCTCTTCGTACGGCGGCTTCCACGGCGGCGAAGCTTCCTCGTGGCGGCCGGGGCCGGCACGGTGGTGGAGCTTCTGGAGAAGCTGCACTTCACCGGGGATCAGCTGGACTACCTGGAGAGCACGGGGCTGTTCCGGCAGGAGTTCCTGGATTCGCTGGAGAGCTTTCGCTTCAGGGGTGACGTGGACGGTCTCCCGGAGGGTACCGTCACCCACCCGCCGGAGCCGATCCTGCGCATCACGGCGCCCCTTCCCCAGGCACAGCTCGTGGAAACCCTGGTGATGAACCAGGTTCACCTGCAGACCATGCTGGCGTCCAAGGCGGCGAGGGTGTTGCTGGCCGCGCGCGGGCGCCGGGTCGTCGACTTCGGTCTGCGCCGGATGCATGGCGCCGACGCCGGCCTGGCCGGGGCCCGCGCCTTCCACATCGCCGGTCTCGATGCCACCTCCAACGTCCTGGCCGGCAAGACCTTCGGTATTCCGGTGACCGGCACCATGGCCCACAGCTTCATCCAGGCCCACGACGACGAGGCGGAGGCGCTGGAACGCTTCACGCGCGTCTATCCGGAGACCGTGCTGCTGGTTGATACCTACGACACCCTGGCCGGCATCGACAAGGTCGTCGCCCTGGCCGGGAAGCTCGGGAAGAGGTGCAGGCTTCGGGG
>JAADFK010000228.1 GCA_013152925.1 Acidobacteriota bacterium
CGGGAGACCGGGGCGGCGTGGCGGGCGGCCGACCCGGAGCTGGCCGCCGAGTGGGACCGGCGCCTTTCGGGCGGGTTGCCCGAGGGGTGGACCGGCGTGCTTCCCTCCTTCGAGGAGGGCGGGAAACTGGCCACGCGGGCCGCCTCGGGGAAGGTGCTCAACGCGCTGGCCTCCGTGCTGCCCGAGCTGGTGGGGGGCTCGGCGGACCTGGCGCCCTCGTGCAAGACGAAGCTGGCCGGCGCCGGGGATCTCGAGGCCGGCCGCTTCGGCGGGCGCAACCTCCACTTCGGCATCCGGGAGCACGCCATGGGCGCGCTGCTCAACGGCATGGCCCTCCACGGCGGCATCCGCCCCTTCGGCTCGACCTTCTTCGTCTTCTCCGACTACATGCGCCCCGCCATCCGCCTGGCAGCGCTGATGGAGCTGCCCGTGGTCTGGGTCTTCACCCATGACTCCATCGGCGTCGGTGAGGACGGCCCCACCCACCAGCCCGTGGAGCACCTGCTGGCCCTGCGCGCCATTCCCGGGCTGACGGTGATCCGGCCCGGCGACGCCAACGAGACCGCCGCCGCCTGGAAGACGGCCGTGGAGCACTGGCAGGGACCCGTGGCCCTGGTGCTCTCGCGGCAGGGCCTGCCTGTGCTTTCCGGCACGGCGGAGCTGGCGCCGGCCGGCGTGGCCCGCGGCGCCTACGTGCTGGCGGAGGCCTCGGGTGCAGCGCCGCAGGTGATCCTGGCGGCCACGGGCTCCGAGCTGCACCTGGCGGCCGCGGCCCGCGAGGAGCTGGAGGCCGCCGGCCTGCCCACGCGCCTGGTCTCCATGCCCTCCTTGGAGCTCTTCGACGCCCAGCCCGAGACCTCCCGCCACGAGGTGCTGCCACCGGGCCTCCCCGTGGTGGCCGTGGAGGCCGGGGTGACGCGGGGCTGGCGCGACTACGTGGGCGACGGTGGCGCCGTCATCGGAATGGACCGCTTCGGCGCCTCGGCGCCCGGGGGCGAGCTGATGGTACGTTTCGGGTTCACGGTGGACAACGTGGTCCGGGTGGCCCGTGAGGTGGCGGCCGTGCGGCGGCCGTGAAGGGAGCAGGGGGCATGAATCCACTGCAAGCGCTGCATTCGGAGCAGGGCCAATCTGTCTGGCTGGACTTCATCGAGCGCGGGATGCTCGAGGACGGCGGGCTCGGGCGATTCGTCGCCTCGGACGGCGTCCGAGGCGTCACCTCGAACCCGTCCATCTTCAACAAGGCGATCACCGGCGGCGGCCGCTACGACGCCTCCCTGCGCAGGGCCCTGGCGCGCGACCCCTCCCTCAGGGCCGAGGCGCTCTTCTGGGAGCTGGCCGTGGAGGACATCCGCCTGGCGGCCGACGTCCTCAGGGACGTGTACGAGGACTCCGGGGGTGGCGACGGCTACGTCAGCCTCGAGGTCTCGCCCCGGTTGGCCCGGGACACCGGGGGCACCATCACCGAGGCCCGCCGGCTGTGGGAGCGTGTGGACCGGCCCAACCTGATGATCAAGGTGCCGGCCACCGGCGAGGGGATTCCCGCCATGGAAGAGCTCCTGGCCGCCGGCATCAACGTCAACGCCACGCTGATGTTCTCCATGCGCCACTACGAGAACGTGGCCGGGGCCTACCTGCGGGGCGTGGCACGCTGCGAGTCTCCCCAGCGGGTCGCCTCGGTGGCCTCCTTCTTCGTCTCCCGCGTGGACACGGCCGTGGACCGCGCGCTCGAGGCCGCCGGTACGCCCGAGGCGCTGGCGCTGCGCGGGAAGGCCGCCGTGGCCAACAGCCGCCTGGTCTACGAGCGTTTCGTCACGATATTTCACGGCGAGGCCTTCGCCCCGGCGCGGGCCCGCGGCGCCCGGGTGCAGCGGCCCCTCTGGGCCTCCACCAGCACCAAGAACCCCGCCTATCCGGATACCAAGTACGTGGACGAGCTCATCGGCCCCGAGACGGTCAACACCATCCCGCTGGCGACCCTCGAGGCCTTCCGGGACCACGGCCGTGTGGAGCGCACCGTGGACGCCGATCTCGATGGGGCGCGTGCCGTCCTCGAAGCCCTGCCCGCCCACGGCATCGACCTGGACGCCGTCACCGAACAGCTCCAGGTGGACGGGGTCCGCGCCTTCGCCGAGGCTTTCGACGCCCTGCTGGCCGCCCTGGAGGCCCGGCGGCGAGAGCTCGGGGGCGCCTGATGGCCATGGCCTGCTTTGAGCCGGGCCCGGTGGCCGGCGCCATGGAAACGCGGCACGCGGCGTGGCAACGGCAGGACGTTGCCGCGAGGCTGTGGCGGCGGGACCACACCCTGTGGTTTGCCGAGGACCGCCCCGAGCTCGTCGACCGCCTGGGCTGGCTCGAGCTGCCCGGGAGCATGGCGCCACGCCTTCCCGACCTCGAGGCCCTGGCAGGCGAGGCGGCCGCCGACGGCATCGAGCGGATCGTCCTCCTGGGCATGGGCGGCTCGAGCCTGGCGCCCGAGGTCTTCCAGAGGGTTCTGGGCAACGCCCCGGACCACCCCTCTCTCAGCGTGCTGGACAGCACACACCCGGCCGCCGTCGCCCGGACGACATCGGCCCTCGATCCCGCCCGCACCCTCTTCGTCGTGGCGTCCAAGTCCGGCGGAACCGTGGAGACCCTCTCCCTCTACCGCCACTTCTGGAAGCTGCTCGAGGGGCTGCCCGGACGTGGCCGGCACTTCGTGGCCGTCACCGACCCCGGCAGCGCCCTCGAACGGCTGGCCGCGGAGCGCGGTTTCCGGGCGACGGTGCTGGCGCCTCCCGACGTGGGGGGCCGTTTCTCCGCCCTCTGTCCATTCGGCCTGGCGCCGGCCGCCCTGATCGGCGTGCCCGTGGAGCGCCTCCTGGCCTTGGCCCGGGACACGGCCCGCGCCCACCGGAGCGTCGATGCGTCGGGCTTCGCCCTGGGCGCGCTCCTGGGCGAGGCCGCCCTGGCCGGCCGTGACAAGCTGACGCTGATCACCTCCCCGGGCCTCGACGCCTTCCCCGCCTGGCTGGAGCAGCTCGTGGCCGAGTCGCTGGGCAAGGAGGGCCGGGGCGTCCTGCCCGTGGCCGGCGAGCTCCTTGGACCGCCCGGGCGCTACGGGGAAGACCGGGTTTTCGTGGCGCTGGGCCTGGCGGGCGAGGAGAACGCCGCCGTGGAGCGCGGTCTCGAGGCCCTCGTGCACGCCGGCCACCCGGTGGTTCGCATCGAGCTCGGCGAGCCGCTGGAGCTGGGCGCCGAGATGTTCCGCTGGGAGCTGGCTACGGCCATGGCCGGGACGATCCTGGGGATCAACCCCTTCGACCAGCCCGACGTGCAGCTGGCCAAGGAGATGGCCAGGCGGGCCATGGCGGGGGAGGGCGGCGGCGGCGCCCCGGCGCCCGTGGCCGCCGCCGGCGCCGGAGAAGCCCTGGAGCGCTGGCTGCGCACGGCGGTTCCGGGCTGCTACGTGGCCGTCCAGGCCTTCCTGGACCCCTCGCCAGCCAACGCCGCAGCCGTGGAGGCGCTGCGGCGGGTTCTCGAAACCCGGTCCGGTCTACCGGTTACCACGGGCTGGGGGCCACGCTACCTCCACTCCACGGGCCAGCTCCACAAGGGCGGTCCCCCCTCGGGCCGTTTCCTCCAGCTCGTGGACCGTCCGGCCATGGACCTGCCGATCCCCGAGACGGATCACAGCTTTGGACGGCTCATCACCGCCCAGGCCGACGGTGACGCCGCCGCCCTGCGCCATCGCCGGCGGATCCTCCTGCGCGTGGACCTGGGGACCGCGCCGGCCGAAGCGCTCGGCCATTTGGCAGAGCACCTCGGGGCCTGACCGTTCCGTACGGCGCTCCGGGGCGCGAGTCGTTCGTGATAGGATGAGCCAAGCCACATGCCTTTCCAGCGAGGGAACGACACGGCCTCCCGGGGAAGGCCCAAGGAGGATCCCATTGCCACCAGCCTTTCCCGGAGCGAGGGCTTCCTGGGCGCCCGCAACCTCAAGTTCCAGCGGGACGACGCCCGGAGCTCGATCCTCGTGCCCTTCGGCTTCGCCGAGGCCGGATTCGACCGTGTCGTCCTCGTGGTCCGGCTTCAGGAGGACGGGGAGCTCTTCGAGATCATCGTCCCCAACCTCTTCACGTACCCGGACGGCCCCAACAAGCTCCCCCTGATGCAGACCCTCCTCCATATCTCCTGGGAGACCAAGATGCTCCAGTGGGAGTACGATCCCTCGGATGGCGAGATCCGCGCCACCATCGAGCTCCCACTGGAGGACGCGGTCATGACCTCCCGGCAGCTCTTCCGGGCCTTCGACGCCATGCTCCAGCTCGTCCAGGTCCACAGTCCGCGGATCCGTGCGGTCACCGGCACGGGCGCAGATCCCGGCCGGCGGTCGGGCGACACTGCGCCGGACGAGCTGGCGCGCCCCTTCCTCGACGTTCTCCACGGTGGCGGCGGGGACACGGGCGGGAGCGGTCCGGGGAGCGGCGGAGACGAGCCGCCCGATGCCCTCTGACGAGCCGTCCACGCCCGTGACGGGGGGCTTCCTCCCGGCGGGAAGCCGGGTTCACGGCTACGTGATCGAACGGCTGGCCGCCGTCGGCGGTGCGGCCGCCGTCTACGAGGCCCGGGATCCGGCGCTGGGACGGACCGTTGCCCTCAAGGTGCTGCACCGCAGCCTCGATCCGGGGCAGTGGGGATGGCGAGGCCTGGAGAGTGAGGGCCGCCGTACCGTCCGCCTCGAGCATCCGGCCTTCGTCACGGTGTACGAGCTCTTCCCCCACCGGGGAGGCACGGCGCTCGTCATGGAGTGGGTGGAGGGCTGCACGCTGGCGGAGCGTCTGGCGCGAGGTCCCCTGGCGCCCGGCGAGGCCCGCCGGATCTTCGTGGAGCTGGCCAGTGCCCTGGCGGCCGCCCATGCGGCGGGCCTGGTCCACGGCGACCTCAGCCCGGCCAACGTCATGATCGGGAAGGGGGACCGGATCAAGGTTCTGGACCCCGTCCCGCCGGCGCCTTCGGGCTCGGAGGGCGGCGGCTCGGTGACACGGCCCTACGCCGCTCCCGAGGTTCTCGCAACGGGACGGCCTTCCCCGGCCGGCGACGTGTACGCCTTCGGGGCCATGCTCGACGAGGCGCTCCCGGAGGGCGGAAGGTGGATCCGTGGAACCCGGGCCCTGCGGCGCCTGGCCCGGAGGTGCCTCCACGGGGACCCCGGCCGGCGCCCCGCCGACGGCGGGGGGCTGGTGGAGGCGCTGGAGCCGGTCAGCACGCCCCTGTCCTCCCTCTCCCGGCGTACGCTCCTGGCGTTGACGGCCGCGCTGGCGGCGGCGGGAGCGGTGGGATTCCTCTGGGGTTCGTGGATGGCCCGGCGGCCGGGGGGGAGCCACGAATCCTGGAACGGTGTGGAGCGGCTGCACGTCGGTGGAAGCCTGCCCGCGCTCCTCGAAGACGGCTCGGCCGTGGTGTACCGGTCACCCGATGACCGGGGCATCGAGATCCTCCCGCTGGCCTCCGGTGTGGCACGGACCGTCTGGCACGGTACGGCTCCCATCACGGACGTGGTCGTCTGTCCGGGCGGCCGGAACGTCCTCTTCGTCTCGCCGGCCGGGGACGGGGAGCCGTGGCTGTGGGAGGTGGCCATGGACGGCGGCTTCCCGCGGAGGATCGCACCGGGAACGGCGTCGGCCATCTCGGCAGACGGGCGGAAGGTGGCGGCCATTCAACCGGTGGGCAACGGGTTGCGGCGGATCGTGGTGCTCGACAGGGATGGAACGATGCTTCGTCCCCTGCACACCTTCCAGCGGTCCCTCGTTCCCGTCTCGCTGGTCTTCGGCCCCGGGGGGAGGACCGTCATCGTCGGCTTCACCGACGGCATCCGGAGATCGGGGCTGCTGGAGATCTCTCTTGACGACGGGAGCGCGAGGACACTGATCGAGGTCCCCGGCGTGGCAACGGCAGGTGCCGCGATGCACCCTGCGCTGGGGACGGTCGTCTGGCCGGTCCGGACGGTGGCCCGCGGCGATGCCTCCCTGGTGGCGACACGGCTCCGGGCGCCCGCGCTCGGTGTGGTCTACCAGGGGCCCGGGCGGGCGTCCCACCCCTCCCTCGATCGCAGGGGAGACCTCCTGGCCTTCCAGCTGACCGAGATCGACACGGAGCTCGTGGAGCTCGCCGTCACTCCAGGCAACGGGCCTCCGGTGTCGGCCATGGAGGTGCTGCCCGGCTCGCGCGGTACGACCCAGCCCAGGATCGGGCCCGATCCGTCCTTCCTGCTCTTCCAGTCCTCCACGGGGACCGTCCAGATAATGAACCGGCTGACGGGCCAGATCCGGGGGCTCCTGACGGTCGGCACCGCACAGTACAACCCCGGCTGGTCCCCCGACGGAAAGCTGACGGTCTGCGCCTGCCTGGCGGATGGCCGGAGCGATCTCTGGGTCGTTCCCGCGGAAGGCGGAGCGCCCGAGCGCCTGACGGCCGGCGCGGGCAACAACTTCCAGCCGGTGTGGCACCCCGACGGACGTCACATCCTCTTCATTTCCGATCGTGAGGACGTGGACGATCTTTACGAGCTCGACCTGCGCGACGGCCGGGTTTTACGCCTCGGAAAGGACGGCGGCGTCAACCCTGCCGTGTCCTCGGACGGCCGGTACGTGGCGTACGTGGTCGGCGCCTACGGCCCGTCGCCCAGGTTGCGCCTGGCCCGGCTCGGCGAGGGCGTCGACTCCCTGGAAACGGTGTGGGAACGGCCGGTGGCCGTCGACCGCTGGGCGGGGGCCAAGGCCCGCTTTTCGCCGGACGGGCACTGGCTGGCCTTCGACCAGCCCCGGGAGAACGGCGGCGCCGACATCTGGGCCGTTCCCGTGGCCAACGGCGGGACGGCGCGCGCCGTGCGGCTGACCGCGCTCCCCTTCCTGGCCAGCCTGACGGGCTGGTTCGACTGGGGCCCTGACTGGAAGATCGTCGCCACCGTGGCGCGGCGGACCGACCGGATCTGCATCCTCCACGACGCCACCTCGTGGCTCCGGCATGCCAGGTGACCCGGATTGATCCTGGGGGCCCGTGGCGCGGGGCAGGTGACTCATGAACGACCCGGAGCAACCGGGAGGGCTCAACTCCGGTTCTGCCGGAGGGCCGTGACGATCCGTTCGGCGATCCGTTCCACCGTGGTGTCGGCAAGGCCTACCTCCGCCGGCACGATCCAGGTCCAGCCCCACAGCTCCCGTCCATCCGTCCGCGGCCTGAGAACGGCCACCACCTCGAGCCGGCCGGACGCCGTTTCGCGGACGGCGACCTCGGTCTCCAGCTCCGGTCCGACCAGCGCCTTGCGGGGCGCCACGGACAGGCTCGGATCCTTGTCGATGTCCTGGATGAGCTCCGTGCGGATGGCCTCCGCCAGCTGACCGGCCGTCTTTCCGGAGTCCGCGGTGGCCACGGAGACCACGTGGACCGCCGTGGGGCCCCTGACCGTGTGCCGGGCACCCAGATGGATGCCCACGGCGGTCAGGACACCGAGAAGAGCCATCACGGCGATCAGGAGTATCGGGCGGTGGCGGGAGTCGGGGGGCGGCGGTGTATCTCCGGCCAGCTCGGGCGGTGGCGGGAGGGTCTCCAGATGTTCGGTGGGCTTGTGGTAGAGGGTCGCCACGAAACGGTAGCCGTACTTGACGCGCGTCTCGATGTAGCGCGGTGAGCGCGCAGAATCGTCCAGCGTCCGCCGGAGCTCCGAGATGCACTGGGTCACGGACGCCTTCGTCACGTGGACGTCCGGCCACAGCTCCCGCATCAGCTCATCTCTTCCAACGAAGCGGTTCCTGTGGGCGATCAGGTAGGTCAGGACCTCGAGGGTCTTGGCCCGTACCTCCACCGGGCCCTCGGGACCCTCGAGGACCAGCCGCCGGGTGTCGAACCGGAACTCGCCAAAGAAGAGCTCGGCCATTTGGATGTCCCGGTACCCATTGTAGGCGGTTCCCGGTCAACGGCCAGCCAGGGATCGTGGGGGCCCATGTCAAATCCATCTCAAGAAGACCTCAAATATAACGAAAATCATATAGTTACGGCTTGACAGGACCTTCGCTGTGCCCGACGCTGGCATGGGACGCCGGTGCTTGTCGGCCGGGCGTCCGGGAGGTTGTATGAAGCGCACCACGATTCTCGTCATCGTCAGTGGCGTCTCTCTCGTGCTGGCGTCCTGTGTTCTCACGCTGGCCTGCGGCGCGGGGGCAGAGGCGGGCGGAGCCCGGACCGTGTCCTTCGCCGCCGACCAGGTGGTCACCACGAGGGGAGGTCGCAGGATCGTCTCCCGCTGCTTCTTCGCGCCGGAGAGGGTCCGGATCGAGATGCGGATGTCGCATGCCCGTGGCGGCTCCCTCATCACCATCGGCCGGCAGGATCTCGGGAAGGCCTGGATCCTCTTTCCCGCGATGCGGCGGTACCAGGAGATTTCCCTGGCGAAGGTCAGCGGTGGCCGGCTCTTCCTCAAGCCGTCTCCGGAAGAGATCGTCGAGCGGCTGGGCTTCGAGCGCGTCGAGGGCTACCGCTGCGAAAAGATGCGGGTCCGCCACCGCGGCGAGGGTGCCCATGGGCCCGTGGAGGTGGTCGTCACCGTCTGGATGGCCAGGGACTTTCCCGTGCCATTGCGGACGGTGTCCGCCGACGGAACGGTGACCGAGTACCACAAGATCGTCATGGGACCACAACCCGCCGCGCTTTTCGAGCTGCCCGCCGGATACACGAAGATGGCCGGCGGCATCCCCCTGTCGGGAGGCCGGTGATGTTGGCCGCGCGACGGATGGCCGTCCTTCTTCTGCTCGTCCTGTCGCCGCTCTCTGCCGTGGCCGGCGGCCGCCGGACCCGCTTCGACGCCGTCCCGCTTGCCAGGGGCTCGCTCAACGGCAGGAAGCACATCTTCTCCATCGGCGTCGGGAACACTGCCGGCCGCTGGATCCTGGTTTCCGGCAATCCGGTGATCGTGGCGGACATGCAGCAGCTTCGGGTTCGCCGTGCGCCGCGGGCGACGGTGCACCGGGAACAACATGGCTGGGCGGTGTCGATGTCGGGGCTCGTCGAGCTCCCCGGGTCCCACATGACGGTCCGGTTGCTCGGGGGCCGTGCGGACTTCCACATCTGGTGGCCGGGCCACGACATCCGTTTCGAGGCCGCGGTGCCGGTGCCCGGGCCGGCGCCGGTCCCCTCACCGCCGTCGGCGGCCCCGCCCTCGCAGGTGGAGCCCATCCATTCCCGGCCCCTGCCTCCGGGCCCGGCCTCCATGAGGCCCATGGGCCTCGGCCTGCGCTGGAAGGTCCCTCCGCAGGCCGGAACCCTTGGCGCTCCGGCCGTCACGAGGGTGCCGGTGCCGCGCGCGCTGCCGCTCCACTTTCAGCCCCTGGGGGTGGCCTACCGGATCGAGCTTGCCGGTCCCGAGCCGCGGGTGCCGGTGGAGGTGGAGCTTCCCCTTCCCGTCCGGGCGTTTGACGGGGGAAAGCGCATCGCCGTGATCCGGACGGAGGATGGCCACCACTCCGTGCTGGCGCCCCTGCGGACCGATCGCGCGCGCCGGACGGTGACGGTGGCCACCACCCGCTTCTCCACGTGGACCGGGGTCGTCTGGAGCCCTGGGTATCCGGCGGCCGAGGTCACGGGAAGGATCTCCCTGAGGCCCGGTTGTGAGGAGGAGCCGCACAGGATCTTCTTCGACGTCACCCGAAGCGGCGGCGGAGAGTACGCCAACTTCCCCGTGGTGGCGGACGGCTTGGGGAGCTATCGCGTGTATCCGCCGATTCCCGAGTCGTTGTTCGGCTCCTACTCCTTCCACGGCCTGACCGCGTTTTCCGACAACTTCATCTTCAGCCACATCTCGCCCGAGCCGGTTCGGGACATCACCGAGCGGCGGCACTACGTGCAGGACCTCGAGCTCGTTCCCGTCAGCGGGAGGCTGATAGGACGCGTGGTGGACCGGGACGGCAAGCCGGTGGTGGGCGCGCGCGTCACCATGCTCCAGGGGGAAAACGTCCACCCGGCCGCCACCGCTGGCGCCGGAGGCCGGTTCACCATCGGCATGATCGGCCTGCAACCCCCAAGCAACGACCCTTCCACCACCTATCCCGTCCGCTACGAGATCCGAAAGGGCGACGAGCCCTGCGACACGACGGAGGGCACGGTGGAGCTCAGGGCCGGCGTGACGACCCGCAAGACCCTGACCTTCGAGCCCCGGGGCGAGCTGCGCGGCGTGGTCCGCGACCGGGACGACCGTCCCGTGGCCGGCGCACGGATCGAGCTGGTGGACCGGCAGGGCGGCACGCACACCGCCACCACCTCGGGCAGCGGCGACTACCTCATCGAGGAGATCCCCACCGGTGCGGCCTTCGTCACCGCCACCTGTCCGAAGAACGAGGACCACCGGTCGAGAGACCACACCGTGCACTGCAAGAAAGACGACGAGTACCAGCGGCTGGACTTCACCCTGGACTGCCGGCGGCCGGGCCGGTACAGGGTGACGCTGCGGATCGGCCGGGGTGATCCCGCGGTGGCCGAGGCGAGAATCGACGGATCGCTGCTGGTGACGATCTCGAAGGACGGAGCCGTTTCCGGCAGCGGCAGGGGCACCCTGACGCTGTCCGCGGCGGGTGGCGCCTGCCACGGTTCCCAGCCGGTGGTGATCCGGGCCGCTGGCCGCCGCCGCACGGAGGAGGTCCTGCTGGATCTGGACTTCGACGACGGTGGCGCCGCCCTGGCGTGGCGATGCAACGGTGTGCCCACGCCGGTGCCCCGGTCGCTCGCCTCCCTCGAGGACGAGGGCCGGGGCCTTCGGCTCCGGATCGAGTCGCGGGATCCCCTGCGCGCGGCGCTCGACCGCACCGTGGGCCCCGGCGGACCCGCACGGTTCTTTTCCAGGGTGACGCTCGTGGAACAGTAGGCGCCGGATGTCCGGCGCCGACAGCCGATCAATCATCAACGAAACCGACGCACGGAGGTGCACCATGAAACATCGTCACGTCATCGTAGCCACCATGATCTTCGCCGCGGTCGCGCTTCTATCGGCGCCCTTTGCCGCCGCCCAGCATGCGCCCCGGCCCCCCAAGAAGGAGCAGCGGATCGTCCGGATCCGTGGGAACCAGGGATGGCTGAACACGGGGATTCGCCTGCTGCCCGGGGACCGGGTCACCATCAAGGCCACGGGAAAGGTTTGCTTCAGCAACGGCGAGAAAGCATCCTGCGTCGATCCCGACGGCTGGGGCGTCCGGGACTACGCCAAGAGCTGGCCAGACAACTGGAACTACTGCGACGACCCCATGAGAAACGTCAACCACGCCGCGCTGATCGCCAACGTGGGGCATCCCGATTTCCTCGTGGGACGGCACCGGACCTTCTCGGGGAAGGAGGGGACCCTCTATCTGGGCATCAACGATTGCACGCTCAAGGGGCCTTACTACAACATCGGCGAGCTCAGCGTCGTCATCGTCGTCGAGCGCAACGCCGTTCCGAAGTCCTGAGCGCGGCGGAGGGACGACGATCCGGACCACGCCACGGACCGGCCCCGGGAAGAACCTGCCGGGGCCGGTCCTTCCCCTGCTCCAGACGTCCCGATGGTCGCCCGGTGGCCGGATTTCAGCGACGGAAGGAAACGGCCGCGGCGCCCGCCGCCACGTAGAGCACGGCCAGGCCCGCCAGGAGGAGCTTGGGCACGGCCGAGGCCGTCGCCATGGCGGCCCAGGGGGACAGCCAGCCCCGGAGCAGCATCACGGCGATGGCCGTGTTCTCCACGAGATCGAAGCATCCCGCGGCCAAAGCCCCCCAGGCCAGCCAGACCCCCAGGCGGTGCCAGAAGCGCCGGGAGGAGGCCCCGGCCAGCGTCCCGCAGGCCATGGCCAGGGTGGCCGCGTAGGCCAGCGCGAAGAGGTAGTCCAGCCCGAGCCCGAAGGCGGCCACGGTGGCTCCCTGGCTCCCCCAGGCCATGAGGATGATCCCGGCCCGCTTCGGCGTTCCCGCAAGCTCCAGCCCGACGATCCCGTAGGGTGCCAGCGCCCGGTCCAGCACCACCTGCACGCCCAGCAGGATCACCGTCGCCGTCGCCAGCACCCCAAACACCCGCCCCCTGACAGCCGGTGGAATCCATCCCATGGGGCCGACCGGATGCCGCCGACTCCTCGTCGGCGAGGGGGCTCCCGTCGTTGCCGGTGTCGTCCATGACGATCATCATGGCATACCGGGAGTTGGAACGACAAACCAGGCTGCCGGACGCCGGAACGGGGCTGGCTGTCGGAAAGCGGCCAACTCCAGGCACCCAACACGGCTCCCCTCCGGGATCCGGCGTGTGGGCACCGGCACCGTGATAGCATCGAGGTGCTCGATACCCATCCCGGGAGGTGGATTCATGGGCCGTCATTGCCGTCGTGGAGCCCTCGTTTTCACCATCTTGCTGGCAATCCCGGCCACCGCCGCGGCGCAGGTCTTCAAGGATGTGCCCAGCATCGGAGCCATCCAGGACCGGGTCGTCCTGTCGTTCGGGTTTTTCCTTCCCAGCTTCAACACCGATGCGCGGATCGACTCCGCGGATGGCGACGGTACCGGGGTCGACCTCGAGGACGACCTGGGGTTCAAAGCCAACGACTCCGTCTTCCGCTTCGATGGGCTCTACCGCCTCTCCAGACGGCATCAGATCGGTCTGTCCATCTTCAAGCTCGACAGGAGCTCCACCAAGACCATCGAGGACCAGATCGTCTGGGATGACCTCATCTTCGACGTGGGCGTCGATGTCAGGGCCCACTTCAACCTCGACGTCTACAAGCTCCAGTACAGATACCTGGCTCTCCAGGGATCCAGGCTGGCCGTGGGCGTCGGCGGCGGCCTCAACCTGATGGAGCTCGACTTCGGCCTGCGGGGCCAGGCTCGGATCGCGGGGGATGGCCAGGAAGGAAACGTCGAAAGGACGTGGAGCACCAGCCCTTTGATCCCTGTGCCGTCCGTGGGCGCCACCGTCCGGTGGGCGATTCTCGGGAACCTCTTTCTCGGGGGGAGCGTTGACTACCTCAAGGGGTCCTACGACCGCCAGGAGGCCAGGTACTCCGACCTTCTCTTCTCCCTTCACTGGTTCCCCTTCAAGAACGTCGGGTTCGGCGTGATGTACGACGTCGTGAAGATCACGTATCAGGACAACGGCAACAGGTTCCGGGGGAGGTTCGATTACAGGTACTCCGGCCCGGTCCTGTCGGTCAACGTCATCTTCTGATCCCGCGGGCCGTTCCCGCAGCCGAGCCAGAACACACCGTGCATGACTGAAGGTGATGCGGCGCGGGGCTCGATCCATGAGGGGAACCGGAGCGTCCGGGGGCGTCGCCTGCTGGCCGGACGCCACCGTGCAGCTCCGGTGATGTTGCGCCCGCGCCGGCACAACGCCGCGGATTCTCTGCACGAGGAGCCCGCCATGGAACCCAGGCGACCTGCGGCACTCGCCGGAACCTCCTAAGTGCTGCTCCCTTCCGGGCCTGACACGGTTCGGAGGGCGGCGATGCACAGGGCCCGGGCTCCATGCCAGGCTCCGTATCCCGCGGCCGGCCGCGGCCGGCGTTTCGCTCCATTGTATGGCGGAGAGGGCGGGATTCGAACCCGCGGTGGAGTAACCCCCACACACGCTTTCCAAGCGTGCTCCTTCGGCCACTCGGACACCTCTCCGCATTCGGTTGTCTGGCGGAGAGGGTGGGATTCGAACCCACGGACCTCGTGAAAGGTCAACGGTTTTCGAGACCGCCCCGTTCGACCACTCCGGCACCTCTCCACAACGGGAAGGGCATTTTACGCATTCCGGCGCCGTTTGGCAAAGAAGGCGCGGAGAAGCTCGCCGGCCGGCTCGGCCAGCAGGCCGCCCCGCTGGGCCAGGGGCGGTCCGAGGCGCGGGTCCTCCGCCAGGTCGAGGACCGTGCCGCACGCACCCGTGACGGGATCGGCGGCGCCCCAGATCACGAGATCGAGCCGGGCCTGCCGGCAGGCCGCCGTGCACATGGGGCAGGGCTCCAGGGTGACGTAGAGCGTGCACCCGGCCAGCCGCCAGTCGCCCAGCGCCCGGCCGGCCTCCCGGAGCACGACCAGCTCGGCGTGGCCGGTGGGATCGTGTTTCCCCGAGCGCCGGTTGCCGGCGCGGGCGAGGATCTGCCCCTCCCGGACGACGACGGCTCCCACGGGGATCTCCCCACGCTCCGCCGCCGCACGGGCCTCGGCCAGGGCGGTCTCCATGAGGCGGCGATCTTCCTCGTCGAATAGCCAGTCCTCAACCATGGCCGGAAGCATACCCCAGGTCTCACTGACGCGAGCCGTCGGGAATCCCCGGCCCGCGGGATGGTGCCCTTTTGCATCGTGAGCATGGATCTCGTCGAGGAGCTGGGCCGCATCGTCTCGGCACTGGCCCGGGGTGGTTGCCGCCCTTGCCGTGGAGAGCGGCGTGTGCCGGCCGCAGGTTCACACCACCTGCTGGGTGCTCCCCATCCACCGTGGGGCCGGCCACCGGGCATGCCCTTGACGTTCGTCAGTTCCCGGCATTGACATTCTGGTGACACCCGGACTGGACGATTCCTTATGATGACGGACACGATGGTTCATTGTAGCCACACAACATGTCTTGTTGCAATTATTAACCGCGGCGCCATGTTGACAAACGATATATCCGTAGATTGACAATAGGGTTGACATTGGTCTAAGCTTCAAACCGTGGATCAGAAGGAAAGGATTCTCCAGTACCTTGCAGATCACCGCCACGTTTCGGGCAAGGAGCTCCGGGACTTCCTCGGGATCAGCCGGCAGGCACTGCACGTCCACCTCCGGCAGCTGATTCTCTCCGGGAAGATCGCACGAATCGGCTCCACTCGTTCGGCACGGTACGACCTGGCGGCACGCGCCGCTTCGCCGGCCACCCTCTCGCGGGAGATTCCCCTGGCCGGCCTCGACGAAAGCGCAGCGTACGAGGAGGTTGCAACGCTCCTCAATCTCCCCGCCGCACTTCCGCGAAACGTCGAGGCCATCATGCGGTATGCCTTCACCGAGATGCTCAACAATGCCATCGAACACTCCGGAGCCACGGCCGCAAGAATCCGGATCGAGCTCGCCGCCCCGACGGTGTCCTTCGGAATCAGGGATCGCGGTGTCGGAGCCTTCGCATCCATCGCCTCGAAACTGGACCTCGATACCGAGGAAACGGCCATGGTGGAGCTGCTCAAGGGCAGGACGACGACACGGCCCGAGGCACACACGGGTGAGGGCATCTTTTTCACGAGCCGGACGGCCGACCGGTTCGTCCTGCGATCCCACAGGATCCAGGTGGAGTGGAGCGCCCTCGACGGGGACGTTTTCGTCTCGAAACGGCGTTTCATCGAGGGTACCCACGTGCGTTTCCTCATCCGGCGGTCCACCCAAAGGCGTCTCGAAGACGTCTTTGGAGAGTACGCCCCGGCGGAGTTCGACTACCAGTTCGGCACGACGCGGCTGTTCGTCAAGCTGCTTCGTCGGAGCTACGTCTCCCGCTCCGAGGCGCGGAGATTGCTGGCCAATGCCGAGAAGTTCCGGGAGATCGTTCTCGACTTCCGCCAGGTGGAGTCGGTGGGCCAGGGTTTCGCCGACGAGGTCTTCCGTGTCTTCGCCACGAGGCACCCGGAGATCCTCCTTCGGGCCGAGAACACCAACAAGGTGCTCGATGCCATGTTCCATCACGTTCGGAACGGTTGAGCCGTACGCTGCCCCGCGCAACCAGGACCCCTGCGCCGGATGAAGCTTGGCCGCCGTTTTCCGCCAAGGAGCGTTCGTAGCGCTCCGCGGGCTCCGTCTGCGCTACCATGAGGGCCATGCGCCGGCCACTGCTTCGCGTCGTCCTCTCGGGCTTCCTCCTCTCTACCGTGCTGTTGCCCGCCTGCCGCAGCGCCGCACCCGTTGCCACGAAGGCCACGGCGCGGCGGCTCGTGCTGGTCTCCCACGACGGCGTCGGCGCCGATCTCGCCTGGAGCTGGATCGAGGAGGGGGTCGCCGCCGAGCCCCAGGGCCTCCACGCCATGGTGGAGTCGGGGTTCGCCGCGCGGCGGGTGCGCATGGTCAATCCCACGCTGACGGCCGTCAACCACATCTCCCTGGCCACGGGTGCCGAGCCCGGGACCACGGGAATCGTCTGCAACTTCTTTCATCTCGTCGACCGGCCCATCACCGAGGGAATCTCCGGGTTTTCCGCCCCGATCCACGCCCAGACGCTGTGGCAGGCGGCACGCCATCAGGGCAAACGGGTCGGCGTGCTGACCTGGCCCGGGGCCGACGGCACGAGCCCTGACCGGCGCGGCGACTTCGGCCTGATCTGGCCGGCGCGGCCCCTGGCACGCTCGAAGATCCTTGAGCTCGATCCCGCGAGGGCGGGCCACGCCTCCGCCCTGCCGTCGGCCGATGGCGTCGAGCCCCTGGTCTGGACCGTTTCGCTGGAGCTCGGGAAGGCGCACCCATCGAAGGTCCCGTTCACCCTGACCGTCGTGGACGGGACCGACGACGGCGTGCCCGCTTACGACACGGTGGCCGTCACCCCCCCTGGCGCGGATGGCCCGAAGATCCTGGAGCGGCCGTTGTGGTTCGACGTCGCCACACGGGCCACCGGCCCGGACGACACGCGCCCCCACCGGTGGGGCGCCTGGTGCAAGGTGCTGCGCCTGGACCGCCTTCGGGGCAGCGTCCGTCTCTACCGGGGCGAGGTCTACCGGCTCATCGGCTATCCCGGGAGCTTCGACGACCGGCTCGAGGCCGCCGTGGGCTTCTGGCCCGGGCCGCCCGACCGCAACGGGCTGGCCCGCTGGTGGCTGGACCCCGCCCAGGGGATCGACCTGGACACCTTCCTGGAGCAACTCGAGCGCCTGGACCGCTACCTGGACCGGGTGGGCGCCTGGGTCGTCGGCAACGAGCCCTTCGACCTGCTCATGGCCTACCACCCCAACCCCGACGAGTACGAGCACATCGGCCTGATCCGCGAGAAGCGCCAGTGGGCGTGGAGCCCGGGCACCGAGCTGGCCGCCGCCGAGGGGCTCAAGCGAGTGGGCCGCTCCTTCGACCGCTCCGTGGCCTCCTGGTGGAAGGTGCTCGACCCGGAGCGTGACGCCCTGGTGATCGTCTCCGACCACGGCCTGATGCCCCTCCACGACACGGTCAACGTCAACCGCGTGCTGGCCAACGCCGGGCTGGTCAAGATCGACACCTCGGGCCGCCGGCCCCGTCCCGCCGGGGACACCCCCATGCTGGCCTACGCCTCGGGGGGCTGCGCCCACCTCTACCTCAACCTCGCCGGCCGCGAGCCCGGCGGCGTCGTGCAGCGCGCAGGGGCCCCGTCGCTCCTGCAACGGGCCGCCCGCGCCCTGGCCGACCTGGACTCGGACGGCGAGCCCGTTGTGGAGGCCATCTGGAACCGCGACGAGGCCGCCGGGAACGGACTCGGCAACCCCGACTCGGGCGACCTCGTGGTCTTCCTCAGGCCCGGCTACACCTTCTCCACAAACCTGTCCGCCCAAACGGCCATCGAGCCCAGCCGCTACTACGGCCAGCACGGCTACCTCAACACCCACGACGAGCTCTGCGGCATCTGCTTCGCCCGCGGCGCCGGAGTGCCCCACGAGCGCCCGGACGAGATCCCCGCCACCGCCGTGGCCACCCTGGTCTCCCGCTGGCTCGGCATGAGCCCCCCGGCCAACGCCGTGCCGTACTAAGGTTTCACGGCTCCCCACCAGCCACCTCGTTGCCAACGTCCGTGATGGCGAGAGATACGGTGACGTGAACCGTTGTGTCACCCCACGGCGGAAGCTTCATCGAGGCCCTGCCGGAGCCATTGCGAAGCGCGGGCCCGGGTCCCTCGGTGCAGGCGGCGTCCGGACGGCACAGCGCAAGGAGCTCCGCACCAGATCATGTGGTTGCCGTCGGAAGCAGAGGAAAAAACAGCGTCCCCTTCTCGTGCGTGCTTCCGGGCCGCCGGGGAGCAGTGGCGAGGATTTGTGCGGGAACAACCCGAAGGATGTTACCTTTCAGCGGCGCGTTCGAGCTCGCCGATCAGCTCGTCGGCCCGGATGCACCTGTGGCGGGCCTCGGTCTTTCTCTGGATCCGTGCATTCCGCGTGGCCGTGCAGTCGGATACGAGGATGCACTCGTAACCCTCGGCCAGCAGCGTGTCCATCGTTCGGGCGACGCACTGGTCGGTGGTGAATCCGGTGAAATAGATCCTCTCGATCCCTCGCTCCTGGAGGATGGCCCGCAGGTTGCTGCCCCTGGTGTTGTCGAACCCCGTGCGCCCCCGCACCTCGATGTCCGACTCGTGGAAGATGCCCTCGGTGTACTCGGCCCGCCAGGTGTTGGCTGTGAACTGCCGGAACAGCTTCGGCGGGAGCGGGATCTGCCGGTACGTCACCCGGTCGTTCCTGTCCAACACAAAGGGGGACTGGATGACGGTGAGGCCGCGCTTCCTGGCAACCTCCAGCAGCCGCCGGGTGTTCTCATGGACGTTGCGTGACACGTACTGCTTCCTGATGAGCCGGTGAAAGAAGCTCCTCTCCGTCCATGTTCTCTGAAACTCCACGACGAGGATTGCCGTCTTCGGCATGCCGGTCATTGTCAGTGCTCCTTCCCCGGCAGGACGGCCCCTGGAGGAGCATTGCCCGCCGAGCCATCGCCCCTTTTGCCTCGTGGCCTTCTCGGAACGAAGCTTCACCGAGGATACCACCCGGGAACGTTGCGCCAAGCCGGGCCCGGGGCCCAGGAGGCGGAAAGGAACGATTATCAGGACACGCTGCGCGAGGACCGTGAAGTCTGCGTCCGTGTCCTCGACGAGGCCGCGATAATCTTCCGCGATAAGGGTGGCAACCCCGAGCCCGGCCCCAGCTCCGTGACACAACGAAGGTGCTGCTGCTCAAGGGAGATGATCCCACGTCCCCGATGCCTGGATCGACACGAAGAAGCGCGACCCCAGGGACGGCCAGGTGGGCGTCGTCGGCTACGAGATCAACTTCAACCGCTACTTCTACCGCTACACCCCGCCCCGCCCCCTGCAGGCGATCGAGTGATGGCCGGGCGCCATCCCCGTGACCAGGCCGCCTCGGAGCGGGCTCGCCTCACGCATATGGCGCGTGAACGGAATGTGGAGCTTCAGCGCGTCCTGTCCGACTTCGCCATCGAACGATTCCTGTACCGGCTCGGCCGCTCGCGTCATGCCGAGTCCTACGTGCTCAAGGGCGGGATTCTGCTGAATCTGTGGTTGCCCGGCTTCGGAACTTCCCACACGGGGAAACGCCAAGCTTGGCGATGCGCGGCGGCGACGCCAGCAGGATTCGCTGGCCAACGAGTGAGGCGTCCCGCACCGGACTCCGGCGGCTCCCCTTCACCTCTCGGACGTCGACGCCGTCTTTCCCCGCCGGAGGAGGACGGCGTTTCCATGCGGACATTCTTCCAGGCCGCATGGAAACGGACGCCGGAGCTGAAGGCACCCCAACCCCGCGAGAGGGCGATCCCGCGCGATCCCTCCCATACAAGCGGGGCGATGGGATGACCACGCTCGCCCGGGAGATTCCTCCGCGCGCTCGCTGCGCTCGCTTGGTCGGAATGACAGAAAGGCCGGGGCGATGGGATTCGAGGGGCGATGGACGTCGACACCGGGTGGGTGGGGCACCAATATCGTGGAAGCGGCCAGATCGCCCAGCAGTATGCGGGCATGGGCGTCCCGGCCGCTGCGGCCGGGACCGGGGCCGCCCGGGGAGGGGCGCCGGGAGCCGAAGGCTCTCGCAAGCCCCGCCACGAGCAGCTCCAGCCGCCGGCTCAGCCGGCGGGGCCATCCCCGCGACCGTTGGCCCATCCCCGCCACGGCCGAAGGCTTCGCCGAAGCTACGCCATGACCTTCCGGAGCTCGCGGGTGATGCGGTCCTCGTCGGGGAGGGCGGCGCGTTCGAGGTTTCTGGCGTAGGGGATGGGGACATGGCGGGCGCCGATGCGGTGGACGGCGCGGAGGGCGCGGGGTCCCAGGGCCTCGGTGACGCGGGCGACGACCTCGGCGCCGAAGCCGTGGTAGACGGGCGCCTCCTCGACGGTCACCAGGCGGCGGGTGCGGGCGGCGGAGGCGGCGATGGTCTCGAGGTCCAGGGGATAGAGGGTCCGCGGGTCGATCAGCTCGACGCCGATCCCCTCGGCTTCGAGGGTGCGGGCGGCGGCCAGGGCCGACGAGACGATGCCGCCGACGGCTACAAGGGTCACGTCGTCACCGCGGTGGACGATCTTCGCCCTCCCCAGCGGAACGATCCAGTCGCCCGGCGGCACGGGCCCCGTCTCCAGGTAGCCCAGCTTGTTCTCGAAGAAGAGCACGGGGTTCGACGAACGGATGGCCGCCTTGAGGAGTCCCTTGGCGTCGGCCGGGTTCCCCGGCGCCACGACGACGAGACCCGGGATGCCCGTCAGCAGGGCCTCCAGGCTCTGGGAGTGCTGGGCGGCCATGCCCAAGCCCGCCCCGCCCGGGGTGCGCACCACCAGGGGCAGGGCGTACTGACCGCCGGACATGTAGCGCAGCTTGGCCGCCTGGTTGACGATGGGATCCATGCAGGTGGTCAGGAAGTCGGCAAAGAGGATCTCGGCCACGGGACGGAGGCCGCGCATGGCGGCGCCCACGGCGGAGCCGACGATGGCGTACTCGCTGATGGGCGTGTCCAGGACCCGCCCGGGGAATTCGTCGGCCAGCCCCGTGGTGACGGAGAAGTAGCCGCCGTGGCTGACGTCCTCGCCCAGCAGGAAGACGCGCTCGTCCCGGCCCATCTCCTCGGCCAGCGCCTCCCAGAGCGCCCGGGAGCAGGTGGTCTCGGGGCCCTTGGCCGGCGGCTCCTC
>JAADFK010000229.1 GCA_013152925.1 Acidobacteriota bacterium
CACCGCCACGGCGGCCGGCAGCCCGGATCCGGCGGGGGGCCGGCGGCTGAACGTACCCGTGGCGGTAGCGGCATTGCCCATGCTGCTAGACTGAATCCGCGGCGGCGTGAGGGGCTCGCGCTTCGGGGCGCCGCCGGGAAGGGTCGTTGTCGATGCGTCTTCCCCTCTCTGTGGCCATGATCTCCTTCGACGAGGAGGACACCATCCGGAAGACGATCGAGGCCGTCCGGGAGATCGCCTCGGAGATCGTCGTGGTGGACTCCCACTCCACGGACCGGACGCGGGAGATCGCGCGAGAGCTGGGCGCGCGGGTTTTCGAGGAGGACTGGAAGGGCCACATCGCCCAGAAAAACTCGGCGCTCGGCAAGTGCAGCGAGCCGTGGATCCTGGCCCTGGACTGTGACGAGCTGGTGTCGCCGGGGTTGCGGGACAGCATCGTCGCGGCCGTAAACGACCCTTCGGCCGATGGCTATCTCGTGAACCGGAGGACTGTCTACCTGGGACGGACACTCCGTCACATGTGGCAGCCGGACTGGAAGCTCCGCCTCGTGCGGCGCGGCGCCAAACCCGTCTGGGGCGGCTACGATCCCCACGACTCCCTGAGCATCGAAGGAACGACGGCCAAACTGGGCGGCGGCTTCCTGGAGCACTACTCCTACCGGGATCTGGACGACCATTTCCGGCGCCTGGTGGGCTACGCCCGGATCGCCGCGCAGTCCTACCACGCGCGGGGAAAGCGTTCGGGCGCGGGGAAGATCGTCCTCAGTCCCCTGGCGGGGGTTTTCAAGTCCTACATCCTGCGTGGCGGCTTTCTGGACGGCATGCCCGGCCTGATCGCCGCGGCCAGCAAGTGTGCCTACATCCTCTTCAAGTATTGCTTCCTCTGGGAGTTGGAGCACCGGAAGGACGATGGGGGAGGGGTGGGGAGTGACGAGTACGGAGTGAAGAGTGAAATGTAAGGGGTGAGGAGATGGGGGCGGGTGCGGGAAAGCCCTACTCGAAGATGGCGCCGCGACAACGTTGGGATGACTCCGGGAGAGAAACCGGGGGGGGCGCGGGATAGAGTCCGCCATGACCGCTCCCTTCGAGGCAACCCCCCCCCGACCCCCTCTCCCAGCTCCCTCACCCCTCACTCCTCTCTCGTCTCTCCTCTCTCCTCTGCCCCCTCACTTTTTCCCCCTGACTCCTCGCCCTTCTTCAATACCCCGCCTCCGGGTGGTGGAGGACCAACGCCGAGACGCTTGCCTCGGGGGACATCATCAGGCCCTCGGTCAGCTCGACGCCGATCTGGCCGGGCCGGAGCAGCCCGAAGAGGACCCGTTGGGCCTCGAGATCCGGCAGGGAGGGGTACCCGGGGGAGAGACGGATGCCGCGGTAGCGAGCCCGGAGGAGGTCCGGGATGGTCAGCTCCGGCGCGTCGGGGATTCCCCACAGGCTGCGGATCCGCCGGTGGAGCCACTCGGCGGTGGCCTCGGCGATCTCCAGGGCCAGGGCCTGGAGGGCGAAGGAATCCAGCAGGCGTCCTGCCTCCCGGAGCTCGGCGGCGGCCTCGCGGTAGGGAGACCCCGCCGTCACGGCCATCAGAGCCACGGTGTCGCCGGCGCCGGCGTCGGGGTGGATCCAGTCGGCGGCGGAGCGGTGGGGCGGCCGGGTCTTCCTCGGGAGGTGAAGGCGGCCCAGCTCGCGGCCATCCGCGTCGGTCAGCACGGCCTCGTCGCCGAGGGAGTGCGCGCGGAGGAAACGGAAGACGCCGGCGGGCCGGAGCCACCCGTGGGCCACGGCCTCGTCGGTCAGAGCGTCCACGCGGCGGCCCAGCTCGGTGGCCTTGAGGTCGCCGTCCTCGAGGAGCCGCCGCACGGAGCCGCGCAGCCCCAGGTGTTTGCCCAGGAGCATCTGGCGGTTGAGCAGCGGGAGGAGCTCGTCCACGGGGATGTGATCCAGCACGTGGCGGACCAGGTCGGGGGGGTGGGGCAGCGCCTCGGGCGGCAGGGGCTCCAGGGGCTCCACGGCGAGGCCCGTGGCGGCCGGCGCGACCTCGGTGGCGGCCGTGTCCGGGGGAGCGGTGGCGGCCTCTTCGCGGCCGGCCTCCGCCTGTCCGGCGGCCAGGGCGTTGGCCAGCCGGAGGCCCTCCATGGCGTCCTTCGCGTGGTGAACGGGCGCGGCGTGGGCCGGCGCGATCCTCTCGCGGACGAACCGCGGGTTGAGGGCGGCGCCGCCGACGAGCACGGGAACGGTCACCTCCTCGGCCGCCAGGTCCCGGGCCGTGGCCACCATCTGGTGGGCCGAGCGGACGAGCAGCCCGGACAGCCCGATGAGGTCCGTACGCTCGGCGCGCCAGGCCTCGATGAGCCGCTCGGAGGGTACCTGAACGCCCAGGTCCACCACGCGCCAGCCGTTGGTGGCAAAGATCATCCCCACGAGGTTCTTGCCGATGTCGTGGACGTCGCCACGGACCGTGGCCAGCAGGATGGAGCCGCGCTCGGCGGTGTCCCCGGCGGCCAGGTGGGGGCGGACGAGGTCCACGGCGGCCTGCATGACCTCGGCGGAGACCAGCACCTCGGCGACGATCAGCTGCCCCTCGCCGAAGAGGCGGCCCACCTCGTCCATGCCGGCCATCAGGGGGCCGTTGATGATGTCCAGGGGCGCCATGGTCTCGAGGAGCTCTGCGACGGTGCGCTCAAGGCCGGCGCGTTCCCCCTCGAGCACCATGCGGGTGAGACGCTCGGCGGGGGCAAGCTGCTCCAGCTCTCCGGCGCGCCGTTCGCGGACGCCGCGGAAGCGCTCGGCCAGGGCGTCGATGGCGGCCCGGTCGCCCTCGAAGAGCACGGCCTCTGCCAGCGCCACGTCTCCGGGATCGAGGGTGGCGAGCCGCACCAGGGCCTGGGTGTTGACGATGGCCGCGTCCAGGCCGGCCTCCACGCAGTGGTGGAGGAAGACGGCGTTGACCACCTTGCGGGCGGCGGGCGGCAGGCCGAAGGAGACGTTGGAGACGCCGGCCAGGGTCAGGGCGCCCGGCAGCTCCTCCTTGATCCGCCGGATCCCCTCCACGGTCTCCCGGGCCGATCCGGCGAACTTGGGATCGCCGGTGGCGGCCGGGAAGACCAGGGGATCGAGGAGGATCTCGGCCCGGCGCAGTCCGTGGCCCTCGAGAACCCGGAGGAGCCGCCGCGCCACCTCCAGCTTGCGCTCCGCCGTGCGGGCCATGCCGTTGGCCGGGTCCTCGTCGATGCAGCCGGCCACCAGGACGCAGCCGAAGCGCCGTGCGAGGGAGGCGATGCGAGCCAGGCGTTCGCCGCCGTCCTCCAGGTTGACGGAGTTGATGACGGGCCGGCCGGGCACCAGCTCCAGGACGGTCTCGAGTACCTTGGGATCGGTGGTGTCGATCATCAGGGGGACGCGGACGGCCCGGCGGACCGCCCGGACCAGCTCGGCCATGCGTGCGGCCTCGTCGGCGTTGGGGTCGGCCACGCAAAGATCGAGCACGTGGGCGCCCCGGCGCACCTGTTGCCGCCCGACGCCGGCGGCTTCGGCGAAACGCCCGGCGTCGAGCAGCTCCCGGAACTTCCGCGAGCCCAGGGCGTTGGTACGCTCGCCGATCAGCATCGGCGGGCGCTCCTGGCGGAGCGGTACGGCGATGCCGCCGGCCACCCAGGAAGGCTCGTAGGCGGCGGGCCGCCGCGGCTCGTGGGCGTCAGCCACCTTCTTGAGGGCCCGGATGTGCTCCCCGGTCGTGCCGCAGCAGCCGCCGAGCACGTTGATCCAGCCCTCGGCGGCAAACGACGCCAGGACGGTCGCCAGGTGCTCCGGACTCTCGGTGTAGCGGCCGTTTTCGTCGGGCATGCCGGCGTTGGGCACCACCGAGAGAAAGCTGGGCGTCAGGGCGGCCAGGGCGCGCACGTGCTCCCGCATGGGGCCGGGTCCCGTGGAGCAGTTGAGCCCGAGCCAGAGTGGCTCCCATGGCTCCACCATGACGGCCACGGCCTCGATGGTCTGACCGCCCAGGGTCATGCCCCCGGGCTCGACGGTGGCGGAGACGGCCACGGGCAGACCGGGCGCGGCCTCCCGGCATGCAATCAGGGCGGCCTTGAGGTTGAGGGCGTCCTGGGCCGTCTCGATCAGCAGCAGGTCGGCGCCGCCCTCAGCCAGGCCCTGGGCCTGGACGCGGAAGGCGGCCACCAGCTCGGAGAAGGTGATCCCGCCGGTCAGCGTCAGGCTCTTGGTGGTGGGTCCCATGGAGCCGGCCACCCAGCGCGGACGCTCCGGCGTGGCGTAGCCCTCCGCAGCTTCCCGAGCCAGCTCCGCGGCCCGGCGGTTGATCTCGAGTGCGTGCTTGCCGAGCCCGTACTCGGCCAGCACTACGGGCGTCGCGCCGAAGGTGTCGGTCTCGACGATGTCCGCCCCGGCCTCCAGGAAGAGCCCGTGGAGGCGCAGCACGGCCCCGGGCGCGTGGAGCACCAGGGCCTCGTTGCAGCCCACGAGGGCCTCCCCGCCGTAGGCCGCGTCGTCGAGCCCCATGGACTCCAGCGCCGTCCCCGTGGCCCCGTCCAGCAACAGGATGCGCTCGCCGAGCGCGCGACGAAGTGTGTCGATGCGGTTCATGGGGGTAGTGTAGCAACGGAGGGAGGGGTGAGGGGTGAGGGGTGAGGAGGGAGGAGTGAGGGGTGAGGGGTGAGGAGGCCGGGGAGATGGGGTGGGGGCTCGCCGCCGGGAGCGGGTTTCCGGGCGAGGGCTTGGGGGTGGAGACCGCTGAGGTCCGTGGCTCCCTGGGATGGATCGGGTGAGCGTGACGAACTGGTGGTATGGGCGCTTCAGAGGGTACGCCACTCCTCGAGGTCGATCGCTGCGTGCCGTAAGATCCTCCGCAGGAGCTCGACGCCGATCGCACTGCGGTGGGGATTGGGAATCACGAGGCGGATCTCATTCCGAACCATGAACTGGTGCCGTCCTCCCGAAAAGGGACCATCGAAACCCAGTTGACGAAGCCTTCGGATGAGCTCTCGCCGGGAAACCGGGGCCAGCCGGCTCATGCCACCCGTTGGGGTACGGGGATCGTGACACCGCCGATTTCGGGGATGGGTTGACCCTGGGCGATGGTAAACAGCAACCAATCCTCCAGCACAGCAGCGAGGTTTCGCCGACATTCCTCGAGGGTCCTGCCGGAGGCCCAAACGCCGGTGATCCCGGGAATCTCCCCGTAGAAGGGCTCCTCATCCTCGATGATCTCGTAATGAGCCCGGTCCAGGGCCGCCTGCAAGTACTCCAACAACATGGCACAATAACTGTACCACGTTCTCTTCCCGGTACTGGACGGGAACGAGACCCAGAATCCACCGCTAACACTTCGGCGAGGGGCTTGGGGCTGCGTTGGCGGGCGGATTGGGTGCTTCGGGGGAGCTCCGATGAACCAGTGGGGCTCGTTACTGCCAACTGCTGCGACAGAGTCTCACCAACGCTTTGCCGAGGCAGAGTTCTGCCCTGCTGCGTGCCGGCGAACCCCAGGGAAGAAGCCGGGGAGAGGGGATGGGAGCTCGCCGCGGGGAGCGGGTTTCCGGGCGAGGGCTTGAATTGCGGTGGTGGAACGGCCGTGTGGGATAATGGAATGGGGAGACTGTGATGAACAGGGACGTGCAGGAGATCCTGGATCGAGCGGCGGAGCGGCGGCGGCGCATGGTGGTGCACCGTGCCACTGGGTTCGATGATGCCGAGGCATGGGACCTCGAGTACTGGCAGTCGCGGACTCCCGAGGAGCGCATGGAAGCCTTCCTGGCCCTCAAACGGGACGTGGTAATCGTGCTGGAATCCAGGGAACGCGACCGGCGTGCCTCTGCCCAAGAGGACGGCCGGTTATGAAGGTTTCCGCCGTGGACGATTTCGAGGATCTGTTACGTCTCTTCGACCGGCACCGCGTCCGCGCGCTGATCATCGGTGGTATGGCGTTTATCTACCATGCCAAGCCACGCTACACCAAGGATATGGACCTCTGGCTGGACCCGGAGGAAACCAACGTCGAAAGGGCGAACCGAGCGCTGCAGGAGTTTGGGAGCCCCGAGCTGCTCGATCCGTACAACGCCGTCGAGATCCTGCAGGTGGGCGTGGAACCCAACCGGATCGATCTTCTGCGGCACGTGGCGGGGATGGACTTCCAGGTGGCGTGGGAGCGCCGGATTCGAGGTTCCTACGGGGAGGCGCCCGCCAACTGGATCGACCTGGACTCCTTGATCGCCATCAAGAGCGCCATCGACCATCCACGCCACCAGGAGGATGCGAGGATCCTTCGGCAGGTCAAAGCGATGCGGGAAGGGGAGTGAACCGCGGCCGGCACAGAGTACGGCCGGCCGGGGGTTTCACCGGGAATCAAGCGGCGTGTTGGCGGACGCGCTGTCCGGGCTGGAGCCTGCCTCAGCCCCGGGCGGCGGCCAGGGCGGCCACGTAGTCGGGCTCGGTGGTGATCTCGTCCACGAGCTGGGTGTAGATCACGGTGTCGTTCTCGTCGAGGACCACCACGGCGCGGGCGCAGATGCCGGCCAGGGGGCCGTCCACCAGGAGGACGCCGTAGTCCTTGGCGAAGTTGCGGTTCCGCATCATGGAGAGGGGAACCACGTTGTCGAGACCCTCGGTCGTGCAGAAGCGGCTCTGGGCGAAGGGCAGGTCGGCCGAGATGACGAGGACCACGGTGTTCTCGAGGCTGGAGGCGTCCTCGTTGAAGTGACGGGCCGAGGCAGCGCAGACGGGCGTGTCCAGGCTGGGCACGATGTTGAGGATCTTCCTCTTGCCGGCGAAGTCGGCGAGGCTCTTCTCGCTGAGATCGCCCGCCACGAGCTCGAAGTCGGGCGCCTTGGCGCCGACGGCCGGCAGCTCGCCGTTGGTGTGAGCTTCGCTTCCCTTGAGGTGTGTTGTGGCCATGATGGAGCTCCTTTCTCCCGATTTCGTGTGGTGAAGCGCCGGGCTTCACGTGCAGGAACAGCCTGGAAGCGGCTTCCATTCCGGTTTTCCTTGCTCCGCGGGGCGGGGCCGGGGAGAATGAGGGGGGCTCGAAGGGGAGGAACATGCGGGCGATCGTCGTGGGAGGTGGGCTGGTGGGTTCGACGCTGGCGGGGAAGCTGGCGGCCGACGGGCACGACGTGGTCGTCGTGGAACGGGACCGGAACCTCCTGGCCGACCTGGCCGACCGGCTGGACGTGCAGACCCTGGCCGGCAACGGCGCCACGGTGCCGGTGCTCCTGGACGCAGGGATCGAGTCCTGCGACCTGCTCTTCGCCACCACCAACTCCGACGAGGCCAACATGGTGGTGGCGCTGGTGGGCTCCGCCCTGTTCGAGGTCCCCCGGGTCGTGGCACGGCTCCGCGATTCGGGGCACCTGGAGAGCTTCCGCGCCCTGGCGGCCGGGGGCGGCGGGCAGCGCCTGGCCATCGACCCGGAGCAGGCCGCCGTGGAGCGGATTCTCTCGCTGCTGCCCGTTCCCGGCGCTGTGGACGTTGTTCCCTTCCTGGACGGGAAGATCCTCGTGGCGGGCTTCAACATCGATCCGGGGAGCGATTTTTCCGGCCTGCTGCTCTCCCACCTGCGCCTGCTCTTCCCGGGCGTTCCCATGCTGGTGGTGGCCATCCGCCGGAACGGCCGGTGGATCGTGCCCCACGGCGAGGACGAGATCCGGGCGGGCGACCTGGTCTACTTCGCCCTGGATCCCGGCCAGGTGGACAACGTCCTGGCCCTGCTGGGACGGAGCCGGCCCCGGGGCAAGCGCGTCATGATCGCCGGGGCGACGCGGATCGGAATCCGTCTGGCCGATGCTCTGGAGGAGCGTGGCGTACCGGTGACCCTGGTGGAGGAGCGCCGGACCGCCTGCGACGAGGCGGCGGGCTGCCTGGACGGCACCCTGGTGATCCACGGCATGCCCACGGATCGCGATCTCCTGGAAGAGGAGGGCATCTCGGGCGCCTACGGCTTCGTCGGCTGCACCGAGGATCACGAGGTCAACGTGGTCTCGGCACTGCTGGCCCGGCAGCTCGGGGCCGGCCAGACCTTCGCCGTCGTGGACAACCCTGCACTGGTGGGATTGATGGGGGAGCTGGGCATCGACGCCATCATCTCGCCACGGATGCTGTCGGTCAGCCTGGCGCTCCAGTTCGTCCGCCGGGGCCGGGTGCGGGCCGTGGCCGCCCTGCTGGACGATCTCGTGGAGGTCCTCGAGATCGAGGTGGCGCAGGGGAGCCGCCTGGCCTCGGGCCGGCTGGCGGAGATCGGCTTCCCGCGGGGTGTCCTGGTGGCCGCCGTGCAGCGCGAGGGCCGAATCTTCGTGCCCGGGGGAGGTGACAGGATGGCGCCCGGCGACCGGGTGCTGCTGATCACCACGGCGGATGCCGCCGGGCGCCTCGACGGCTTTCTCGGAGGCTGAGGGTGCTCTCCGGGCGCGTCCGGCGGCTGGTGGACACGGCCCTCGCCCCGGGGCATCCGGCGGCCGCTCCGGAGCCCGGGCCCCGGAGCGGCTTCGCGCCCCTCCACACCTCGTTCTCCTCTTCCCTTTCTCCTCACTCCCTCCACCCGGTGACACCGGCCGCGGGCCTTGTCCCGCCCCGGACGCCTCACGCCTCACGCCTCACGCCTCACTCCGTCGGCCGGAGGCGAAGGCCATGAACCTCCGCTTCGACGCCTTTCTCCTGGGGTGGCTGAGCCTGCTGGCCGGGGCGTTCCTCTGCGTTCCGCTGGTGGTGGCCCTGGCCGTGGGGGAGTCCGTCACGCCATACCTCGTGGCGCTTGGCCTCGCAGCGGGAAGCGGGGGCGGCCTTGTGTTCGGTTTCCGCGACGCCTCCCGGAAGATCCGGCCGGCGGACGGGTTCCTGGTCGTTGGAGGCGCCTGGCTGATCGTCTCCGTTTTCGGCGCCATCCCCTACGTGGCGGGGGGCGTGCTGGGCCTCGAGGACGCCTTCTTCGAGTCGGTCTCGGGATTCACCACCACCGGCTCCACGGTGATTCCGGACGTCACCGTCGTGCCCCACGCCCTGCTCCTCTGGCGGGCCATGACCCAGTGGGTCGGCGGCATGGGGATCATCCTCTTCACCATCGCCATCCTGCCCCTGCTGGGCATCGGCGGGATGCAGCTCTTCAAGGCCGAGGTGCCGGGGCCCGTGGCGGACAAGGTGCAGCCGCGGCTGGCCTCCACGGCGCGCTCCCTCTGGGCCATCTACGTGGGCCTGACGGGCCTCGAATGGATCGCCCTGAGGCTGGCTGGCGTCGACGGCTTCGAGGCCATCTGCCACGCCTTCACGACCCTGGCCACGGGCGGCTTCTCGACCCGCAACACCTCCGTGGGCGAGATCGGTCTCCCCGCCGTGGAGTGGATCATCACCCTCTTCATGCTGCTCGCCGGAATGAACTTCGTCCTCCACTTCAAGGTGCTGACCGGACGCTGGCGGGAGGTGCTCCGGGACGCCGAGCTGCGCTACTTCCTCGGCGTGGTGGCCGTGGCCACGGCGGTCGTGGCCGTGCTGCTGCACCGGCCGGGCCAGGCGATCCTGGAGACCCTCAGGGTGGCTTCCTTCGGAGTCGTCTCCATTCTGACCACCACGGGCTACGTCAGCGTGGACTTCGAGCTGTGGCCCCAGCTGGCCCTGCTGATCCTGCTGATCCTCATGGTGCTTGGCGGCATGTCCGGCTCCACGGGCGGCGGCATCAAGAGCCTGCGCGCCCTGCTGTCTTTCCGCTCCCTCAAGGTGATGATGCAGCGCCTGATCCATCCCCATGCCGTGCGCCCCGTCAAGTTCGGGGGCGTCGTGGTTCCCGAGGCCGTCCTCTCGGGGATCTGGGCCTTCCTGACCGCCTACGCCCTGCTGACCCTCCTCGGCGCGGCCGTGGTGGCCGCCTACGGCTACGACCTCCTGACCTCCCTCTCCTCCGCGGTTACCGCAATCGGCAACGTGGGCCCGGGCCTCGGCGAGGTGGGCGCCTACGACAACTTCGCCCACTTCCCGGCCATGGCCAAGATCGTTCTGGCCTTCCTCATGCTCTTCGGCCGCCTGGAGATCTTCACCCTCCTGGCCCTGTTCATGCCCAGCTTCTGGAGGCGGTGAGGGGGGAGAGTGAGGCGTGAGGAGTCAGGGGTGAGGAGATGGGGGACAGAGGCCCGGGTGCACGGGGCGGGTGGCATCGCACATCCGGTGTGGGATCCTCCGTGGCTCCTCCAGGTGGCGTGGGGTCTCGCCGGTGGTGCGCTCCGGTTCTCTGGATACCGGCCTCCCCCGCCATGGCCTCCGGTTCCCCGGAGGGTCACGGGGTTGCGGCGTGGCGGCGGAAGAAGTCCAGGGCGCGAAGGGGGCGGTGGGCCTCGTCGCGGATGCGCCGGTCGAGCCAGCGGACGGCGCCGGGCGGGGGCGGGCCCCGGAGCGCGTCCGGTGGCGTGCGCAGGACGGTTCGCAGAAACCGGGCGGAGTCGGGGTCCAAGCGGGGAGCGCCGTCGGGGGCGCAGGCTGGACAGAGCGGCAGAAAGCCCGCCGGGTCCAGGTGGAGATCGTCTTCGAGGGCCGCGCCGCACTCGCTGCATGCGCCGAGCTCGGGGAGAACGCCACCGAGGCGGAGGATCCACGTTTCCACGTAGGCCAGGAGAGCCGCGGGATCCTTGCCGTCGAGGAGCGCCTTGGTTGCCGAGCCGGCCAGACGGAAATGCCTGGGATGAGGCTCCCCCGGCGAGCAGAAGCTGAGGAAGAGCTCGGCGATGGCGGCACCGGCGACGCTGGCCTCGAAGTCGGACGACAGGGGGAAAGAGGAACGCAGGAGCTCGATCCGCCGGAAGGAGGCCAGCTCCGCGGAGGCCTTCAGCCACCAGCTGGCCCGCACCAGCGAGAGGACCTGGGTGGCGGCCGCCGCCGGAGCCTTGCCGCCCCGGGCGCCTCGCAGGACGCCACGGACCAGGCCGTGGCCGGCGGTCAGGACGGCGACGATCTGGTGGCGATCCTGGTAGGGCGTGGTGTCGAGCACCACGGCATCGTCGTCGAATTCAGCCACCGGCCGGGCTCCTGCCGTTCCGGTGCCGGCGCACCAGGGCGGGCCGCAGCAGGACCAGCATGCCCAGGGCACAGATCCAGACCCACCAGTTACCCAGGCGGACACGGGGCGTTTCGGCGCTCAGGGGTGTGATGTCGCCGAAGAGGATTCCCGTCCTGCCGACGGCAAGCTTCCGCACCACGTGGCCGCGGGGATCGATAAAGCCGGAGATGCCCGTCAACGCCGCCCGGGCGAACCAGCGGCGGGTCTCGGCGGCCCGGAGGATCACCTGGGCGAAGTGCTGGTGGGGGGCCCAGGAGTAGCCGTACCAGCCGTCGTTGGTCAGGGTGACCAAGAAACTCGCGCCCCGCCGGACCTCCCGGGCGATCAACGAGGGGAAGACCACCTCGTAGCAGATGGCCATGCCCACGCGGTTCCTGCCGACCCGAAGGGGCTCGGGATCACGGCCCGGCGTAAACTGTCCCACCTCCCGCACCAGAGATTCGGCGAAGGCGAAACGCCCGATGAAGGGAACGTACTCGCCGAAGGGGACCAGGCGGACCTTGTCGTACCGGCCGGGCTCAATTCCGCCGGGGCCGACCGAGTACGCCGAGTTGGTGAAGCCGCCGGCGGGCGTCGTGCCGATGGAGTTGAGGAGAATGTGAATGTTCAACTCGGCGGCGAGGCCCTCGACGATCCGGCGATACTCCGCGTCCTTTTCGAAGCTGTAGGGCACTGCCGACTCGGGCCAGAGGACCAGCTGGGCGCCGCCGGCCGCAGCCTTCCGGGTCATCTGCCAGACCTGGCGGGCGATCCGCGGACCCTGGGAGGGGTCCCACTTCTCCTCGAGGCTCGTGCCGGGCTGGATGGCGGCCACGCGTATCGTGGAACCGGCCGCCGGCCCGGGTCCGGGCGCCACGGCCGAGAAGATCGTTGCAAGAACGGCGGCCGAGGCCGCCAGGAGCCAGCCGGCGCGGCGCGTGGCCGGGCGGAGGGCAGCCCAGCCGCCGGCGCCCAGGGCAACCATGGCCCAGCCCA
>JAADFK010000230.1:0-40861 GCA_013152925.1 Acidobacteriota bacterium
CCTGGCATCGTCGGCGTCGCCACCCTCGAGGCCGGCCGCCGCGGGCGGGTCCAAGCCGCTGCGGCGCGACGTGCCATGCAGGCGGCCTTGACAGCGGCCACGGGGGCCGCCACGGGCGAGAAGGCCGCCGCCATGCTCTTCGCCCCGGCTGATACGGTCGGCATCAAGCTCAACTGCCTGGGGGGCCGGTGGCTCTCACCCCACCCCGAGCTCGTGGAGGCCCTGGCGGTCCTGATCGGCGCCGCCGGCGTTCCGCCGGACCGCATCCTCGTTTTCGAGCGGTCCAGCCGAGAGCTCCGGAGGGCCGGATTCTCTCGGGGAGTCAACGCCCACTACCGCTGCCTGGGCATCGACAACGACTACGAGCCCGAGCCGGCCGTCTCGGGGGAGATCGGCTCCTGCTATGCCACCATCGTCTCCCGGCGCTGCACGGCCCTGGTCTCCTTCGGCGTCGTCAAGGACCACGACTTGGCCGGCGTCTCGGCCGGCCTCAAGAACTGGTACGGCGTCATCCACAACCCCAACAAGTACCACGACAACAACTGCGATCCCTACGTGGCCGACGTGGTCAACTACCCGTGGATCCGGGACAAGCTCCGGCTGACGGTTCTGGACGGCACGCTCGCCCAGTACCATGGCGGCCCCGCCTTCAACGCCGCCTTCACCTGGCCCCTGGGCCGCATCGTCGCCAGCACCGATCCCGTGGCGGCCGACGCCTGGGCCTGGAAGGTCCTCGATGCCGAAAGGAAGCGGCGCGGCAAGCCCTCCCTGGAGGCCGACAAGCGGACACCACGCTTCATCCTGACGGCGGCGCGCTACGGGCTCGGCGTCGGCGATCCGTCCAAGATCCGGGAGGTGCGCGCATGAACGGTGGCATCGACCGGAGGCGCCTGATCGTCCTGGGCACCGCCGGCGCCCTGGCGGCCGCGCTGCCCGGCCGTGCGGCCACCCGCGCCGCCGCCAGGCTCCAGCCGGGGGAACGGATCACGGACAACCACTTTCCGGCCCCGGAGGCCTCCTGGTACAAGAAGCTGGACGAGGGGCGCGTCGAGTGCCACCTCTGTCCCCGCAAGTGCCGGGTGGCCAACGCCGAACGGGGTTTCTGCGGAGCCCGGGAGAACCGGAAGGGGACCTATCACACCCTGGTCTGGGGCGCCTCCTGCGCCGTCCACGTGGACCCCATCGAGAAGAAACCCTTCTTCCACGTGCTCCCCGGCGAGAAGGCACTCTCCTACGCGACCGCCGGCTGCAACGTCGAGTGCAAGTTCTGCCAGAACTGGGAGATCTCCCAGTTCCGCCCGGAACAGGTCAGCTCCTACTGGCTCCCGCCGGACGCCATGGTCAAGCTGGCCGGCCAGTACGGCGCCAAGCTGACGGCGGCGACCTACTCGGAGCCCGTGATCTTCTGGGAGTACGTCCGCGACGTCGCCAGGGCGTCGAGGAAGGCCGGCCTCCGCCCGACGGTGGTCAGCAACGGCTACATCCAGGAAAAGCCGCTGCGGGACGTGCTTCCCATGCTGACCGCGTACAAGGTCGACCTCAAGTCGTTCAGCGAACGCTTCTACAAGAAGCTGATCCGCGGCGAGCTCAAGCCCGTGCTCGACACCCTCGTCCGGGCCAGGAAGATCGGCACGTGGCTGGAGATCGTCGTGCTGATCATCCCCACCTGGAATGACTCCGACCAGGAAGCGCGGGGCCTCTCCCGATGGGTCGTCAAGAATCTGGGCCCCGACGTTCCCGTCCATTTCACGCGCTTCCATCCCACCTACCGCCTGACTGACCTGCCACCCACTCCCGTGCCGACCATCGAGCGCCTGTGGAAGATCGGCAAGGCCGAGGGCCTGCACTTCGCCTACGTGGGCAACGTGCCGGGACACCCCGGGGAGAGCACCTATTGTCCGGGATGCGGCGCGCTGCTGATCCGGCGCCTGGGTTTCCAGATCCTGGCCAACCGCCTCGAGAACGGCCACTGCCCCGACTGCGGCCGGAAGATCCCAGGAGTGTGGAAGTAAGGGGGAGACGTGAGGAGTTTGGAGTCAGGTGTGAAGGGCCAGAGTCAAGAGTGAGGGGGTGGGGGGCAAGCTCGCCGCCCAACAACCTGCTCCTCATCAGCCGCTCATGGCGCCGCACCCGGCTGGAGCGGCATCAGGACGATGGAGGGGGGCGGAGTCTCGGACTTGATCTCGAGCACCGAGCCGCGGACGATCCCCGCCAGCAACCACCGCGTCTGACCCGGCAGGACGACGACCGTCCTGAAGGGAGCACGCGAATCGGGGGCTCCGTGCCGGCTGACGCGAATCCTCATGGTTGCGGATGGGGGCAGCTTCCCCTCGAGCCACAGCAGACCCGTGAACAGCCGGTGGAGGTCATACCGCCAGACACCCTGGCCGTTGCGGCGAAGCTTTGCCGATGGTATCCGGATCTCGTCGCCGCGGGTGGCCTGGGCCAGCGGGAGCTGGTACCGGATCGGGGCTGGGTACACCCAGGGGTGATCAGGAGGCCGCCCCCACACCCACGGTACCCGCCCCCCAGCCGGAGCGCGGCCGGGAAAACCCGGCCAGGCACGGTCCAGCACACGCCAGCTGCGATCGCTGACGAGAACGTTCCGCCCCCTGGGATCGCCCTCCCGCCACCCCTCCTCCGAGGGCACCAGGTCGAGAGAAAAGAGGACGCCGCCCACCGAGGTCGGGCTCCGGGCCTCGATGGCGATCAGGTTGGGCCCCGGGGCCAGCAGGTCGGTCACCGAAACGACGTCCAGGTGATAGTCGGGGCGGTTGTACCCCGACAGGGCCGGCTGCCCGTTGATCCACAGCACGTAGCTCCGGTCGCCACAGACCTTGGCGACGGCCTCCAGGGGGCGTTCGTGCAGCTCGAGGATCCGGTAGAAGACGCAGGCCGTGGGCTCGGGAGCCCGCACGTCGTCGCTGATCCAGATCCACTGCGCATCGCCCGTGAAGTGGTACAGCTCCTGGCGGTAAAACCCCCGCAGGTAGAGGAAGAGGCTGGCCAGAGCCAGACCCGCGACGGTCAGCCGAAGCACCCACACCCGCCGTGGTGTCAACCAAGCCCCGCCGCCCCTTCCGGTAGCGAGCTTCACGTTCACGACTTCGCTCGCCGTTCCGCCGGCGGCTCAGGTGCGCCGGTCCAGAAGCAGGGTGGCGGCCCGCAGCAGGGCCTCACGCTCGGGGCACTCGGGGAAGCGGGCGGCACACTCCTCGGCCCTGCTCGCAAAGGTGTGGGCCCGGTCGTGACACGTCTCCAGCACACCCGAAGTCTTGATCATCTCCAGGACCTCGGTCTCGGAGATGGCCTCGAAGCTCCGGCTGCGGACCACCTCTTCGATGCGGCGGCGCTTCTCCCGGCTCAGCCGGGGCAGCAACAGGATCATCGGCAGTGTCACCCTGCCCTCCCTGAGATCCGCCATCACCGGCTTGCCCAGCTCCCGGCGCGAGGCCGTGTAGTCCAGGGCGTCGTCCACAAGCTGGAAGCAAAGACCCAGGTTCCGGCCAAAATCGGCCAGCGTATCCGTCAGGTGGAGCGTGGACGGCTGGAAGAGCGCCGGAAGCGAACAGGCGGCGGCGAAGAGCTCCGCAGTCTTGCGCCGCGTGATGTCCATGTACGTCGTATCGTCCACGTCGATCCGCCCGCGGACCCGGTCGGCGAGGATCTCGCCCTCGGTCATCTGGAGGGTCGCACCGGTCAGGATCCGCATGACATTCACATCGCCCAGCTCGAGGCAAAGGTCCATGGCGCGGGTGTAGAGCCAGTCTCCCACGAGCACGGTGGTCTGGTTACCCCATCTCCGGTTGGCCGTCGCCTTGCCCCGGCGCAGGTCTGACTGATCGATGATGTCGTCGTGGATCAGGGTGGCCGTGTGAATGAGCTCGATGACCGCCGCGTACCGGACGTCCCGCTCGCCGCCGTAACCCAGCATCCTGCTGATCAGCAGGACCAGCGCGGGACGAATCCGTTTCCCGCCGCTCCCAAGGACATAGCCGGCGACCTTGCCGACCAACGGCAGGGCGTTTTGCATCTCCCGGTCGAGGAACGACTCCACTTCCCGGAGCCTTTCCTGGACTCCTCCGAACACCTGGCGGATTTCCCGGGCCTGACGGATTGCGTGAACGCTTCCAACCACGGGCGAAGTCTACCCTGGATCTCGCGGACTGTCGAACGGTTCTCGTGGGCCGTCACCGCGCATTGTCTCCTCCATCCACCGGCTGGCACGTGACGCCCTCCGGCGGCCGGGGCATCCACCGCCCGCCGGGAGGACCCGCCGCCGGAGCCCAGGCCGTGAACCAGAGGCGGTTGACCGCCCCCTGGATGTCCACGACCGTCACCTCCTCCGGCAACCCGGAGGCACCGACGACGACCTCCACGCGAGCGACGCCGCCGCGCTCCAACGGCTCCAGCGAGAGGCCCCGCTTCCCCAACAGCTTCACGCTGAAATGATCCAGCGCATGCCGTGGATCGAGCACGGCCACCAAGGGGATACGCTCCCACTCCTGGTCGTCGAGCACGTGCTCCTCGCAGCTTCCCAGCTCCAGGTCAATCAGGCGGACCGCCCGGCCCTCGAGGGCCATCTTCCGCTGGGCGGGATCACCGGTGATGAACAGGGCGCGGTCCGGCCAGGCAAGCCACACGGAGCCCGCGGCGGACTCCCCCCGCTTCATACCTGCCGGGATGTACTCCTGACGGTAGGATGCCGTCCAGACGGCATGGCTTCTGAACGCCCTGCCCAACGCGGCCAGCCGGTCGATGGCCTGTTGAGCTGGAGATGGAGCTCCCGCCGCCACAACCGCCGCCGTCAGGGCAACGGCCGCCATCGCGCAAAGCCACGCTCCCCGCCGGATCGAGGCCACGGCTGTCGGCCCTCAGCCCTCGATCGCCAGCGAGGCCAGGGCGCTCGCGACGACGAAGATCTTCTCGTTGTTGGAATCCTTGCTGGTGGGATAGAGAAAGAAACCACCGTCACTCATGGAGTAGCTGACCACCCGCCCGTGAATGATCTCGCCGTCCTGAAAGACCACGCGGGCGGGCGCTCCAGGAGGCTCCTCCCCGCTCTTTACCCCGTATTCCATCTCCAGCACCCGCCGCTTGGGATCCTTGAGGAAGAAGATGGCCTTGAGCTCATCGAGCGGGACCGAGCTCTGTGCCCCCTCCTCCGTCACCGCCTCCACGGTCCGGTCTCCTGGCTCGAAAGGCCCCACCAGCCGCCCGTGAACCACGCCGCCGTCTCGAAAACGCAGCACAACCCCGGGGCGGGAATGTTCTTCAGCCATGACCCCTCCAGCCGGTCCCCCGGCCTTCCAATATCCCATCCTCGTTCGCCCCCATGGTATCACCCCGGTTTCGCCATCCGCAGCTCGTAGTATGATGCCTGCCGTGAGCCCACCGGTCCTGCCCACAGCTCTCCTCCTCGTGCTCGCCGCCGGTCCGGCGTTCGCCGGTACGCCCGTCAGGGTCGCACCGGCCGCATCCCCCCTTCTCGAGGTGGACCTGCCCTGGACCGAGCTCGAGCTCGGCGCCAGGAAGCTCATCTTCAGCGCCACCGTCCGGATCAGCGTCGGGAGCCTCCCTTCGGGCCAAGCCCTCGAGGACATCGTGGCCGCCGGTGGCGATCTCGAGGGTCTTCTTCCAAGCGGCGAGACCGTGGACAGGATCCACACGGTCGCCAGCATGACCACCGGAAAGACCGAGGTCGTCGACACCTGGATCGACGCCTCCAACGGTGCAGTGCTGCAAACGATCAAGGAGACCCACGGGAGGAGCAACTACTGGAAGCTCCGGCGTTTCTATGCCGACGGCTACCACGAGATCCGCGAGGCGCCCATGGACAAGAAAGAGCGAAAGGCGCGCCGCCGGGCCTGGACCAAGCACGAGGAACGCATGATCCGCTGGAATCCGTTGCCCCCCAAGGGCGCCGTCGTCACCAGCTCGTACGCCACGATCTACCTGCTCTCGCGAAGCCGATTCGGCCCCAAACGCCAGACGCGGAGTTGGTTCATCCCCGTCCGCGAAGGTCTCGTGGAGATCCGGTTGACGGCGGGAGACTTCGAGCGAACCCGGCTCAGGCTCGATGAGAGCTGGCCCCGCGGCTCCGCACGGCTCGACACCAGGCTCGACGCTCCAACCCTGAGGCTCTCGCCGAGGTGGCTTGACGGCCATTCGGGCGGCCCGGCCTCCACCGGTTTCATGGGAATGCGGGGGCCCGCAGAGATCACCCTCCTCCCGGGAACCGGCCTCCCCATCCGGATCGACGGCCGCGTCAGGGGCGCCGGCCACATCACATCCCGGCTGCTTCGCGTCCGCTGGAAGTAGCGCCCGCCTGGGTGACGCTGGGCTCCGGGGCCGGTCCTCAGCGGCATGTTCCCGCACACCATGGGAGGTCCGCCGTCAGCGCCATCCCAGCGCGATGCCGAAGATCAGGCCCCCGGCACGAACGGCCTTCGCCCGGCCCGGTTCCTCCGATCAGGAGCTCCGGCCCTGGCTCTCCTGGCCCCGCGGCGCCGGAGAATCGTCCTCCCAGGGGCCGGCCTTCTCGCCGAACTTCGGCGGCGCCGTGAACCGCACCTTCTCGACGATCCACGCGCCCCCCCGGCGCTTCAGGATGTACACCTTCTCGTACACGTCTTCGGATGGACGCCCGACGAGCTCCCCCGTGCTGAGCTGACGGTCACAGTAGCACCAGCGCTCCTTGGTGCGGACGGCCACCGATCCCCGGCCCTTCTGCACGCCGACGACCTCGAGGTCCTCCAGCCTGGACTCCAGGGCGAGATCCCGCTGGAGCCTCGCCTTGATCAGCTTTTCCATCCTCTCCGCCTGCCCGGTGGCAGCCACTCCCCTCAAGTATCCCGCGTCCCCTTCCTTGAAGGCCTGGATCACCTTGCCGTTGTAGGCCGTGACCACCTCTCGCGCCGTGCTCTTGTCCAGGCGCTGGCAGGCGACCAGCGTCAGCCCGAGCAGCACGACAAGGCAGGCCGAAACCACGAGACGGGTTTCCTCCCCATTCTTCATGATTGCCTCCCCTGCTCGACTATTCCGACACTTGCGCATCTGATCCCATCGTAGTGTTTCATGCGCACGTGGGCAAGTCCCTTGTATTGCCCCAAGGGCTCCTCTCACGACAGAGGAACAGGTGAGCCCCCATCCCCTGGCGCCTCGACCGTGTCAGCTCGGTTCTCCACCGGAGGCCATGGCAACCGATGGGCGGCCCGCGAGAGCTCCGCGATTTCCGGCACATGGCGAGGAGCGGGCGGAGGACGCCGCGGCGGCTACTGGCCGGACCAATCGTGCGGGAACGCCACCACGAGCGGCGCCCCGCGCCCTTCGTCACGAACCCTCATGAATCATCCGGGCTGGCCCCGCCGGTCGCACGAGGCGTACCGTCATCGCTGGGCGGCCAACGCCGTCCGGAAACCGCGTTCCGCCTGTTCTTCGCCTCGTACAGGGCATCGTCCGCCGCGGCGATCAGCTCCTTGGGATCGGTGCCCTCCGCCGGAGTCACGCTGGCCCAACCAACGCTGACAGTGACCACCGTCGCGATGGAAGACGCCTCGTGGACGATGCCGAGAGCGGCCGTGCCGCGCCGTACGGACTCCGCGATCTCGGCCGCGCCGTCATTCCCGACGCCCGGCAGCAGGATCGCGAACTCCTCTCCTCCGTACCGTGCGACGAGATCCCCCGGACGCCTTGCGAACCCCGCCAGAATCTGCGCGACCTTGCGAAGACACCCATCGCCTTCCACGTGTCCGTAACGATCGTTGAAGGCCTTGAAATGATCGATATCGACCATCAGCAGGCAGAGGGGTTGCCGGATTCGGATAGCCCGCCGCCACTCGGCATCGAGAACCTCGTCGAGGCGCCGGCGGTTGGCCAGGCCGGTCAGGGGGTCCGCCGTGGCCAGCCGTTCGAGCTCGGCGTTCGCCTCCTCGAGCTCCGCGGTACGCCGGGTCACCAGGCTGCGAAGACGCCGTTCCCGCACCCTGAGCTGAGCAGTCCGTACGCGGAAGATCGCCAGCCCCGTCAGCCCCAGGACCCCCAGCACGAGAACGAAGAAGAGCGGCGTCTGGTGGAACGCCGGACGAACGTCCAGCATCACGAGGGCCGGCGGATCGCTCCAGCGCCCGGTGCCGTGGCGCGCGATGACGGCGAAACGGAGCTTTCCGGGAGGAAGGCCCGTGAAGTGGGCCTCCCGGGTGCGCCCGGCATCGATCCAGTCCGCATCGTAGCCGTACAGCCGGTACCGGAAGGACAGCTTGTCCGCAGCCTCCAGCGAGATCGCGCCGAAGCCGACCTGGACCCGGCGCGTGCCGCTGGGAACCTCGAAGGTCGGCACGCCGGCGGTCTCCAGCGGCGCGGCGGCGCGGCCGTCGATCACGACCTCCTCGATGGACACCGGCGGTGGCCGCTCCAGGGCGCGCAGCCGGCGGGGATCCACGCAGGCGACACCGTTGGTCGTCGCGAAACAAAAGGAGCCGTCCCGGCGCCGGGCGCCCGCCGGATGGCCGCTGTTGCACTCGGTGGAAGGCATCCCGTCGCTGCGGCCGATCACCAGGGCCTCCAGGCGCGACCGCTTCCCCGCGAGCACCTCTTCGATCGCCTGCCGGCCGATACGTAGGATCCCGAGGTCGCTGCTCACCCAGAAATACCCCTCCTCGTCCGTGAGAATCCAGTAGAGCATCTCGTTCGGGAGCCCCTGCTCGCTGCCGATCAGGTCCAGGCGGCCGTCCTCCAGCCGGCCGAGGCCGGCGTCGGTCGCCAGCCACACCACGCCGTTCTCACCCTGACGGATACAGTGGATGCGAGCCTTTGCCAGGGCGCGGGTACCAGGGACGGCTGCGAGCTTCCCCCGGCGGATCCACGCGAGACCCGCCGTCGTACCCACCCAGATTCGGCCGCGGGAGTCCTCGCTCAGGCTCCGGACCACCGTGTGTTGCCCGGCCTCGCACCGGTACCACGTGGCGCGCCCACGTTCATCCAGCAGCGCGAGCCCATCTCCCGTGCCGACCCACAGGCGCCCTGACCGGTCCTCCAGAAGGCAGTAGACGACGTTCCGCTGGCCGGATCCCGAGAAGCGGCGCCAGTGGACAGCTCCGCCGCGAACCCGGGCCAACCCGTTGCCGCTCGTACCGATCCAGAGCTCGCCCCGGCGATCGGTCAGGAAGGACCTGATCTCGACGCCGCTCAGGCCCGGATCGCTGAAAGGGGGCCGCTCGGGGGATCCATCTTCGAGCCGCACCACGCCACCTCCGCTGGTCCCCACCCACAGGCGGGAGCGAGGATCCTCGTACACCGACCAGACGAAGGGCACGGGCAATCCCTCGCGGACCGTCCACGAGGTGACCGCCCCATCCCGAAGTCGCGCGAGCCCGCCCGCGGTGACGAACCAGAGAGAGCCATCGCGATCCTCGAAGATCTGGCGAACGAGATCGTCCGGCAGGCCTTCCGCCGTGGAAAGCCGTTCGAGCCGGCCGCCGTAAAACCGGTAGGCGCCGTTGCCCCGCGTGCCGATCCAGACGTTGCCGTCCCGATCCTCGAGGAGGGAGCGGATCCAGAGCCCCTCCAGCAGCCGCAGCTCCTGCGGCTTTCTCCGGCGGCCATCCTGGACAACGACCAGGCGACGCGAGGTCCCGATCCACAACCGGCCGTGGGAGTCGTCCAGGACCGCATTGACGATCTCGTCGCCCACGTACTCGTCGACCGCCGGGACCCTTTCCGAAACCGTCTTGAGCTGGAGCAGACCTCGCATGGTCCCGCCCCAGATGCGTCCGCTTTGACCGCGCGCCACCGCCAGCGCCGACGCCGCGCCAATACCGGCCCCCGTGCCGGGCTGCACCTCCCCCGTGACCGGATCGAAGTAGGCGATGCCCTGATCCGTCGCCAGGGCGAGGGTACCGTCATCGCGGGCCACCACGCCCATGGCGCCCTCGCCGGGAAGGCCGGCCTCCCGCCCCCAGCGCGTGAAGATTCCTCGGCGCACACGGAACAATCCGTCACGCGTGGTGAGCCAGAGGTCACCATCCGGGCGCGCCAGGAGCCCCGTCACGTAGTGGTCCCCCGGGCTCGAGCCCTGGGGAAACTGAAAACGCCGGAAGCGGGACCCGTCGAAGCGGAACAGCCCCGACGGCGCTCCGATCCAGAGGGCGCCGTCCAGCCCCTGCGCCACCGCCGTGATGGTCTCCTGGGGAAGCCCGTCCTTCGCCTGCCAGACCGTCAGCGTGTACTGCGTCACCCGCTTGCCGGGGTCCAGACCCCACGCCACGGAAACACTCCCGAGGCAAACGGCAACCACAACGAAGAGCTCCAAGAGGCGGCGTCGCACAACATTCATGGACTTGAAACAAGTGTACCCGAACCATCGCACCGCGACCACGTACATTCCCTCGCCTGCGCGGTGCAGCATCAACCCGGGGGCATCGGCGTCCCCTGACACGTGTCGCACGCACAGCTCGCCGGCGATCAACTCCTGTGACGAGATCCCGATTCCGGGCCTTCGGGAGCAGGCCCTTGCAAAGACCTATACAATGCATTATACTTTACCGTGTTATGCATGGTATAGGGTCGAGGAGGTGAACATGAACATCAATCGATGGAAGTCACAGCTGATGAAGGGGGCGGCGGAGCTCGCCTGTTTGGCGATTCTGCGAGAGCGGCCGTGCTACGGGGTCGAGATCCTGGAAACTCTGAGCTCGTTGCAGGGGCTCGAGATCTCGGACGGCTCGATCTACCCGCTGCTCAACCGGCTCCAGCGCGATGGAAAGCTCGAGGCGGCGTGGCGCGAGGACGAAGACGCCATCCATCCCCGCAAGTACTACCGGCTGACGCCGTTGGGACGGGCGGCCCTGGGTGAGATGGTCAACGAGTGGCGCGGCTTCTCCCGCGCCGTGGATCGGCTGATCCAGGGAGGTGGACAATGACTCGGACTGCAGAGGTCAACGCGATGATGAACAACTATCTCCGCCGGTTGCGGTGGGGGCTGTCGCCGCTCTCCGAGGCTGACCGGCAGGAGATCGTCCGTGAGGTCGGCAGCCACCTCATCGACCGGCTCGGCGCCTCGCCTTCGGCCGAGAACCTGCACGAGGAGCTCGCAAAGCTCGGTGCGCCGGAGGAGTATGCGCGCCAGTTCGTCGAGAGCTTCGACCTCTCGTCCGCGATCGCTTCTGGTGCACCGTGGCCCATGATGCGGCAGGCCTTCCGTATGGCGGGAAGCGGCGCGCTGACGGCCCTGCACAGCGCCGGACTGCTCGTCCTTCTCGCCGTTTCCGCGAGCCTCATGGCCCTGGCACCACTCAAGCTCGTGTTCCCTCAGAATGTTGGAGTGTGGCTCGGGCCCGGTCGATACTCCTTCGCCGCGGGGTTTCTGGCGCATCCTCCCCTGGGGGGCTCCGAGGTGCTCGGCTACTGGATCATCCCGGCCGGAGCCCTCCTCGGCATTGGCCTCCTCAAGATCAGCATCGTGCTGCTCAGGAGGCTCCTTCTCACCGTGCAGGAGGCGGCGGACCACCGTGCCGGAGGACTGTCATGAATCACCAGCGACGAGATCTCTACGGGTACCTGATTCTGGTTTTCCTCCTCGGCTATGGCACGCAGATGCTTGCGGTTCGTGCCGGCCTTTCCCAGGGCGGTCGCTTCTGGGTCTGGCTGACCATGTGGACGCCCGCCGTGGCGGTCCTCCTGGTGTCGTCACGGACCCGCAAGCTGGTCCGAAGGTCCTTCCACATGCGCGGTCTTCGCTTCGTCCCGCTGGGGATTGCCGTTGGCTGGAGCCAGATCCTGCTGACCAAGCTGTTCCTCGTGCTCGCCGGACGGTACCGGTGGGACACGGAACACTTTCCTCTGGCCGCGGATGGGAACGGCGTGGCAGGCATCCACGGGCTCGGAACGCTTCTCGGCCCGAACGCCCAGAGCTTTGCGTATCTCGCCCTCAACCTCCTCCTTTCCATCGCCCTTGCCTCGATCGTCAACGCCGTCATCGGCGGCCTCGGTGAGGAGCTCGGGTGGAGAGTCTTCCTCCAACCGTTTCTGGAAGCCCGGAAGGGTCCACTTCTGGGCACGCTCGTCACTGTCGGGTCGCATTCTTTCGCCTGGGTACGTCAGCCAACGGATCGGAACGCCCTCTCCGCCCGTCATTCCGACCGGAACGCCCCGAAAGGGGCCGGAAGTGGAGGAATCTCCCACGCCGTCGCCGGAGGTCGCCCCCCCGAGGCGCGCTGCCCTCGTTCATCAGGCCCCACCGCGGGCTATAATCCCTTCCCCGGCCCATGACCGGCCGCGAAAGGGAGCAAGGATGCCACAGACCGTCACCGAGAAGATCGTTCAGGCCCACGCCGTGGGCTTGCCGGAAGGACACGAGGTCCTGGCCGGGGACATGGTCACCGTCCGGCCCTTCCACGTGATGACCCACGACAACACCGGTGCCGTCATCCCCAAGTTCCGGACCATCGGCGCACGGCGCATGGCCGACCCGGGCCAGCCGGTCTTCGCCCTGGACCACAACGTCCAGGACACTTCGCCGGAGAACCTCGCGAAGTACGAGAGGATCGAGGCCTTCGCCCGGGAGCACGGCGTGGTCTTCCACCGGGCCGGCGAGGGGATCGGCCACCAGCTGATGATCGAGCGGGGCTTCGTCCACCCCGGGCGCCTGGTGGTGGCCTCGGACTCCCACTCCAACATCTACGGCGCCCTCTCGGCGCTGGGTACCCCGGTGGTCCGCACCGACGCCGCCGCCCTCTGGGCCACCGGCACCACCTGGTGGCAGGTGCCCCGGACCGTCCGCGTGGTCCTGGAGGGCGAGCTGCGGCCCGGCGTGAGCGGCAAGGATGTCATCCTGACCCTCTGCGCCCTCTATTCCGGCGGCGAGGTGCTCAACGCCGCCGTGGAGCTCCACGGTCCCGGCGTGGCCTCGCTCTCCATGGCCCAGCGCATGACCATCGCCAACATGACCACCGAGTGGGGCGCTCTCGTGGGGTGGTTCCCCTTCGACGCCACCACCTCCGCATATCTCCGTGCCCGCGCCCGGGTGCTCGCCTCCATGGGCTTGGGGGAGCGGCTGGACGAGGCGCGCATCGCCGCCTGGGAGGCCGACCCGCCGGCGCCGGACCCCGGCGCCGCCTACGCCGCCGAGATCGTCCTCGACCTGGGACGGGTCTCGCCCCACGTCACCGGTCCTGACACCGTCACCGTCAGCCGGCCGGCCGCCGTCCTGGCCCGCGAGCGGATCCGCGTGGACCGCGCTTACCTGCTCTCCTGCGTCAACGGCCGCCTGGAGGACCTCCGGGAGGCGGCGGCCATCCTTGCCGGCCGGCACGTGGCCGGCCATGTCAGGCTCTACGTGGCCGCCGCCTCGGCGGAGATCGAGGCGGCCGCCCGGGCCGACGGCACCTGGCAGCAGCTCGTGGACGCCGGCGCCGTCACTCTGCCGCCGGGCTGCGGCGCGTGCATCGGTCTCGGCCAGGGGCTCCTGGAGCCCGGCGAGGTGGGCATCTCGGCCACCAACCGGAACTTCAAGGGCCGCATGGGCTCGCGGGACGCCAGCGCCTACCTGGCCAGCCCCGCCGTTGTCGCCGCCTCGGCCCTGGCCGGATACATCACGGCCCCGGAGGGCGTGCCGGAGGACGGGCCCGGGTACCGCTTCCGCGACCTGGGATGGAAGCCCGAGCCACGCCCCGTCGAGATCCTTCCCGGGTTCCCGGACCGCTTCGAGGGCCGGATCCTCCTGCTGCCGGAGGACAACCTCGACACCGACGGCATCTACGGCAAGGACGTCACCTACCGCGACGACCTGACGCCGGAGCAGATGGCCGGCTACGCCATGCTCAACTACGACCCGGCCTTCGGCGAGATCGCTCACGAGGGCGACATCATCGTCGGCGGCGCCAACTTCGGCACCGGCTCCTCCCGCGAGCAGGCGGCCACGGCGCTCGCCTACCGCGGCATCCGGATGGTCATCGCGGCCAGCTTCTCCGCCACCTACCTGCGCAACGCCTTCAACAACGCCTTCATCTGCCTGGAGAGCCCGGAGCTCGTGGCGGCCGTGCGCAAGGCCTTCGCCGACGAGGCCGGGGCCGGCCGGCGGACCATCCCCGCAGGCGATCTCACCGTGGACATCGCCCGATCCGCGGCCCTGTGGCGCGGGCGGGAGTACCCAGTCTCGCCCCTGGGGCCCGCCGCCCAGGAGCTCATCCTGGCGGGTGGCCTGGAGGCGCTGACCCAGAAGCGCCTGGGGCTGTGACCACCCCACCCGGCCGCAACGGTGGGACCTTCCCGGGCCCTTGCGCCGGGGACGCCAGGGCCCCGGACAACGCCGGCGACGCCGTGGAACGGCGCCGCACCCGGCGCTTCTTCAACCTGGTGGCCCCGGCCTTCCATCTCATCGACCGGAACCTCATCCCCGCCTACCGGGAGGTGCTGGAGGGCCTTCGGTTTCCCCCGGAGGACACGGTCCTCGACCTTGCCACGGGCACGGGCACTCTGGCCCTGGCCTTCGCCGAACGGGGTCACACGGTCACCGGGATCGACTTCGCCGGACGTCTTCTCGCCAGGGCGCGCCGCCGCCTCCCGGGGGGCGACCTCCGCCAGATGGACCTGGCCGAGCTCCCCTCGCTCCCGGCGGCTTCCTGGGACGGCGTCGCCATGGCCTACCTGCTCCACGGCCTGTCCCCGGCCTTCCGCCGCTTCGTTCTCTGCGAGGCCGCGCGCCTGGCCCGCCGCTGGATCCTGGTCTTCGACTACCCCGGGCCCGGTCCCCTCATCGTCCGCATCATCGAGCGGATCGAGGGCCCCCACTACCCGGGCTTCATCGCCCGCCCCTTCGAGGATCACGCCGCCGAGGCCGACCTCGCCGTCGCCGGTCACGGCGTCACCTCCCACCACGGCGGCTGGTGGCTACTGCGTCCGGGCGCCGGGACTCCTAGCGGGGGCGAGGAGCTCTCGTAGGCGGCGAGAAGGGGAATGCAAGGCCACGACGCATGGACCCGCTACCCCTTCCCATCCAAGAGCTCCCCTCGGAGCACCCGCAGCACCCGCAGAGGAAAGCAAGCGACATGACCTCTCTTCATTCATCATTCATCGATCTCGTCGACCACCCGTGCTCCGTGCCCGGGCCTGCTACTGTGGAGCCGTGCGAGTGGTCGTGCAGCGCGTCACGGGGGCCCGGGCCTCTTCCGACGGTGAGCCGGTGGCCTCCATCGGGCCGGGGCTGGTGGTCTTCGCCGGGTTTTCCCGGTCAGATTCCGGCGAGATCGTCCGGCGCCTGGCCGGCAAGATCGCGCGGGCCAGGATCTTCGAGCGCTCCGGGAGCCTCTTCGGAGCCTCGGTCCTCGACACCGGCGGCGAGGTCCTGACCGTCGCCCAGCTTCCGCTGATGGCGGACTTCGCCCGGGGTGCGAAGCCGGGGTTCCAGGACGCCGCGTCCCCGGAACGTTCCCGCGCCCTCTACGAGCTGCTGGGGGATGCCCTGCTGGCCACCGGGGTCGTGAGCGTGGTCCAGGCCCCCTTCGGCACTCGCCTGGCGCTTGGCGTGGACAGCTGGGGACCGTTCACCATCGTGCTGGAGGGTTGACATGGTACGAAACATCGTCCGGAAGGCCGCAATCCTCGTGCCGGTGCTGGCCGGGCTCACGCTCGGCGCGGCCGGTACCGCCACCGCCCGGGACCACACCTGCCTGTGGAAGATCACCGGAGACCACAACGCGGTCTACCTCCTCGGCTCCATCCACATGCTGCCGCCCGACGCCTGGCCTCTTCCCAACCCCATGCAACGCGCGTTCGACCACGCCAAAAGGGTCGTCTTCGAGGCCGATCTCGGTGACACCGTCGGGGCCGGCATGCTGATGCTCCAGCGCGCTGCATTGCCCCGCGGTACGACCCTGTCCACTCTGCTTCCGCCGGAGCTTCACCGGCGTTTCGTCGCCGCCCTCGCCAAGGTTGACGGCGATCCGGAAACTCTCGAAGGTGTCAAGCCATGGTTCGCCTCCATGACGCTCGCCAGTCTGGAGCTTCAGGCCGCCGGCTACCAGGCCTCGGAGGGCATCGACCTTCGCCTGTGGAGCGAGGCCATCGAGGCCGGCAAGAAGACGGGAGGACTCGAAACGCTCGCTCACCAGATCGAGATCCTTGACAGCTTCACCATGCAGGAACAGATCGAGCTCCTCCGCCAGACCCTCGACGAGCTCGATCAGGTGGCGCCGCAGCTCGGGACCATGACGCAGCTGTGGCGCACGGGCCAGGCCGATGCCCTGGCCAAGATGCTGATATCCACCTTCAAGGACGCTCCCAAGGCATACCAGAAACTGGTTGTCGAACGGAACCAGGCGTGGCTCCCGCACATCGAGGCCATGACCCATGAAGACGGCGATGTGCTGGTGGTCGTGGGCGTGCTCCACCTCGTTGGCCCCTCCGGTCTTGTGGAAGCTCTCCGGTCACATGGTCTCCTCGTGATCCAGCAGTGAGGCCGCAAAACCACCAACAGCATTGAGAACGAGACTGCGCTGCTGTCGAAATTTGCACACTGCCTCAGTTGAGAACAACCTCCACAACTGCTTGCATTTCATGCACTTATGACTCATATTAGAGATACGAGAAGGATCCGGAGCTCGGGGCCGGGTCCCAAGACCATGAGCCCAAAGGCCGCGAGCCGAAAGGGCTCGAGGGAGGTCATCATGCCGTACGGAGATCGTACAGGACCGTTGGGCGCCGGTCCCATGACCGGCCGTGGAGCGGGATTCTGCGGTGGATTCGACGGACCGGGTTCCGCCAATCCCTGGGGAGGCCGGATGGGCTTCGGCCGGGGTTGGGGCCGTGGCCGGGGTTTCGGACATGGCGGAGCTTTCGGGCGCCGCTTTGCCGGCGGCGGCTGGACGGGCTGGAGCGTTCCATGGCCGCGGACCGCGGAAGCCGACGAACGTTCCTTCCTGGAGCGGGAGGCCGAGGCCCTTCGCGGCCGCCTGGATGCCATTTCCCGTCGTATCGACTCGCTGGTTTCCGACAAAGGATGAACCATTGTGCGGGCGGGCCCCACCGGGCCCGCCCAACCGGATCCCACATACACCCGAATGGATGGAAACGATGAAAGTGTGTGTAACCGCCCAGGGACAGGGTCTGGACGCGCCGGTCGACCCCCGCTTCGGCCGTGCCGGCGCCTTCGTCCTCGTCGACACGGAAACCATGACCGCCGAGACTCTCGAGAGCTCCAGCGCCGATTCCAACCACGGCGCCGGTGTCAACGCCGGCATGACCCTCGCCCGCTCGGGGGTCCGGGCCCTCCTGACCGGTCACGTAGGGCCCAAGGCCTTCGACGTGCTCATGGCGGCGGGGATCGATGTCCACACGGGAGCGTCCGGAACGGTCCGTGATGCCGTCACGGCCTTCCTCGACGGCACACTGCCAAAGGCCACCGGCGCCGATGCCGGCAACGGGAGCCAGGGTTGAAGGTAGCCGTCGCCAGCGGCAAGGGTGGGACCGGCAAGACCACCATCGCCACATCGCTCGCACGGATCCTGGACACCTGCGAGGGCTGCGCCGTCTGTTCCATCGTCTGTCCCGAGGAGGCCATCGTCATGAAGCGACGGACCGCCGGAAGGTGGGCGGTGGGCGAAACACGCTTCGGTCCGCTCGTTCACGCGACCCTCTCCGCCGGTGGAGAGACCTCCGGCAAGCTCGTCACCCAGGTCCGCAGGCGCGCGGCGGAACTGGCCGGAGAGCTGGCCGCGCCCCTGGTGCTGGTGGACGGCCCGCCGGGGATCGGCTGCCCCGTCATCGCCGCCATGAGCGGCGCCGACATGGTCGTCGCCGTCACCGAGCCCACGCCCTCGGCCCGGGCCGACCTCGAGCGCCTCCTGACCGTCGCCGGACACTTCGAGGTGGAGGTGGCCGCCGTGCTCAACAAGGCCGACCTCAACGTGGAGTTGGCCGACACCCTGAGCCGCGAGATGGAGACACGGGGCGTGACCGTACTGGGCCGGGTCCCCTACGATCCCTCCATCGTCGACTGCCAGCGGCGCGGGCTGACCCCGGCCGAGTGCGGCGGTCCCGCGGCCGTGGCGCTCCAGTCGATCCACCGGCGGTTTCAGGAACACCTGGGCCCCTTGCCCGTCCATGTCCTCCCCGTGTTCGGCGGATCGTGAACCTCGCCACTTTTCGCGCTCGCGCTCCCTGCTTTACCCGAAGCAGCGTTCTCCTCGACACCGCTGGATCCTGGCCGGTTCCAGAGAGCCACCAATCCCGGCGCGGGTACCCCCAAGCCCGGATTCTTCGCGAGGCTTCGAAACGAGAGAGGCGAGGCACCGTGCATGTTGGGATTCTCGCGCGATGAGGGAGTGAAGGCCTGCTCGTTACACGTCGAGCGACCGAATCGAGAACACGCCGCCAGACATGGTGCGTCCCGCACCGCAGAAGATGGAGGAATGATGCATGATCCGGGCTAGTGAAGGCCCTCCAGCTCCTCCCACAGCCGCCGGGCACGCGCCGGGAGAGCATGAACCCTGGTGGAGATCTCCTGCTCCAAAGCCTCGCGGTCTTCCGCACGCCGGAGGAGTTGCTCGATATCCCAGCGATCCTGTGGACCTCCCGCGTACAGCTTGAGAAGAACCAAGCCAAGGAGCGTTGCGATGGGAGCCGTTGTTCCCGCCACAGTACCAGGAATGGCTTCGTTCACGACTCGGTCCTGCCACGGTGCTTCGCCCACGATAATGTCGACCGGCCGGCCGCCGTTTTCAGAGACTGTGACCACCCCCAGCAGGGGGTCCAAGATGTCGCCCAGGCGAATCTCAATCTCCAAGCCAGTATTCCTCAACGGCTCCCAGAAGTTTCTTCGTAGAACTCGACGATCCGTCGTCAACAGGTCCACGTCCAGCGTCGACCGAACGACACCTCGGACCGCCATGCCGGAAGCGCCGATCACCGCGAAGCGGACTCCGGCAGCCCGTAGGACCTCCAGCACCCTTTCCAGGGCCGTCATCGCCCCTCTCCCAGGAAGGAGCACGGCGTCCTCCCCTCCTGTCTCCCGAGGCGGAGGATGCGCAACGCTTCTTCGCGGGAGATCCCTTCGGCGCGGCACAACGCCTCCAGGTCCTGCCACCCCAGTTTCAGGGCCAGTTCGACCCTCTCCGAGGAAGCCATGGCCAAAACCCGCTGCTCGTGGCGTTTCCGGACATCCTCCGCGATCTTGCTCATGCAACGAGTATACCGTGCGGCGCCGGGGCCGACCTCCCCTCTCCACCCGCCCTGGCCCGGATGATTGTCAAACATCGTCGCGAAGGGCAAAAGGCGCCGTGCATGGTGGTGTTCTCGCAAGACGAGGGAGTGAAGGCGTGCTTGCGGCACGTCGAACGACCGAATCGAGACAACGCCGCCAGGTGCGGTGCTCCGCGCCCTTCGTCACGACGCCTCATGAATTGTCCGGGCTACCCGCCGGAGGAACCGTTGGACCCAGAACCAGGCCACGCCGGCGCCGAGGATGTTCGCCAGTGCCAGGGCGCCGAAGATCCCGGGAACACCGAAGAGGCGGGAGCCCAGCCAGGCCAGAGGGACTGCGAAGACGAGGAGCCGGAGGATCACCAACCCGGCGGCGTTGAGAGGTTTTCCCAGGGCGTTGAACACCGAACCGGCGAGCAGGCCGACGCCGGCGGCCCAGTGGCTGAAGGGGACGATCCTCAAGAAAAGAGCGCCGGTGGCGATGACCGTGGCGTCATCGGTGAAGATTCCCATCAACACCGTTGCCAGGGTTGCCAAAACCAGAAGGGAAGCGGCGCCCCAGGCGAGAGAGAACCGGGCACCTTCCCGCGCCGCCTCGCGGATCCGGTCCCACGAGCCGGCGCCGAAGTTCTGCCCGACAAACGGCGTCATGGCCGCTCCCATGGCCATCAGCCCGATGAGAGCCATGCTCTGAATGCGGGTGGCCACCCCAAAACCCGCCACCGCCTTGGGGCCATGCTCTGCCACCAGCCGGGTCACGTAACCGATCGTCAGGGGCGCCAGCAGGTTCGTCCCTGCCGCCGGGACGCCGATGGCGAGAACGGGCTTCCAGGATTCCAGAACCTGCCGTGGATGGGGAAGCGTCGGACGCAGCATCTTGAGGCGCCAGCCCAGGATCCAGGTGGAGGCCGCCAGCGCAACGACCCATGAGCAGACGCTGGCGACGGCGGCCCCCCGGAGCCCCATGGCCGGAAACGGTCCCAGGCCGAAGATCAGGAATGGATCGAAGACCGCGTTGATGCAACCGGCGAGGATCATGATCACCGCCGGCGTCCTGGTGTCCCCGGTGGCCCGGATGGCGCTGTTGCCCATCATGGGGACCACCAGGAGGCCGATGCCGGCGAACCAGGGCACCATGTAGCTGCGGATGAGCCCCAGCAGCTCCGGCGGCGCCCCGAGCAGCCGGAACAGCGGGTTCATGCCTGCGAGTCCGCTTACGGAGATCGCCACGACCACCAGAAGGCCCAGCAGCAAGCTGTCCGTCGTCAGCGAGCGGACGCGGTCGCCATCGCCGGAGCCCAGCACGCGGGAAATCGTCGCCGTGATACCGATACCCAGCCCGATGGTCACCGACTTGAGGATGAAGGTGACGGGAAAGGTGAAGCCCATGGCCGCCAGCGCCTCGGGGCCGAGGCGGCCCACCCAGAAGGTGTCCACGATGTTGAAGAACATGATGGCGACGATTCCCGCCGCCATGGGCGCCGCCAGCCGGATCAGCGTGGGCATCACCGGGGCCTCGAGGAGTCGTCGATCTCTCACCACCGGCCGATTGTAGTGCGGCCCGGCGATTCCCTCCGCTCAACCCGGCGCGGTCCCTCCCAGGGAGACCCTGCGCCATGGCGTCCTGCAGGGCGGACCGTCGGCGTGGAGGATCAGGCTCTCCCGGAAGGGCCCGGCCAGCAGCATCACCGTGGAAGAAACCGTCCCGCCGTGCTCCAGGTGGTGGCAGGCCGTGGGCGGCTCGTGGCGGGCCAGGAGCCCCTGGAGGTGCGCGGCGAGGTCTTCTGGCGTCCGGACTGCGTCCGGCGGCCGCCCCATCTCCATGAGCGCCGCGATCCGCCCGTCCCCGGCGAAGACCGGCGTATTGCCGACGCCGAGAGCGGGCTCCACAACCCGCTCCACCCGGGCCTCCGGAAGGTTCGTGGCGGCGACGGCCCCACGTGCCGAGGCCACCACCACGTTGACCGGCGCGTAACGGAGAAGGTCCTCCTCGAAGAGCGACCGGGAGGCCTCCTCGAAGTCGCCGCGCCGGGCCAGGTCGAGGGCCAGAAGCCCGCGGCTCCGCTGCCCCGGTCTCCGTTGCGCCCCGAGCCTCGCGTTGGTCACCGCCACGACGAAGCCCGCTCCGTTGAGCGCCAGCCAGGTTCCCCCGGCCTCGGGGTCCATCCCACCGACGATGGGAGGATCGTGCCCGATCCAGCCGAAGCTCCCCGCGGGACGCGAGTGGAGCTCGTCACGGTTGGCGGCCACCGCCAGCTCCACGGCGGGCAGGGGCCGCCTGTAGATCAGCAGCGTGCACATGCCGGCATCCTACACCTCACGCCCCGAAGAATCCTTGCTTTCTCCCCAACGTCACGGGGTTTCCCTTCGTTCGGCTCCGGCGTCCGTTTCCCCGCGGCCCCTTCGGGTGGCCGCGGGGAAACGCCGTCCTCCTCCGGCGGGCGCGACGTTGTCGGAAGGACGAGGCGTCGAGAGCGCCCGCCGGAGTCCGGTGCGGGACGCCTCTCAGGAGGGCCAACACCTTCTACCGCCGGTGTTCCCGCGCATTGCCAAGCTCGGCGTTTTCCACCGGCGCGCTGGTCACCTGGAGGCTCTCCAAGAAAACGCCGAGCATGGCACGTGCCGCCCTTCGCGCCCTGCCGTGGCGCGATGGGTGGCCATCTCCTCGGGCGAAGGGATCGCTGGACGGGACGTGCCACCCACGGACTTCTCCAGAGCGCGTCGGCGATCCCTTTACGCCAAGGAGAGAAGTGCGTGAGTGGCACTCCACGGGAAGGGTGGCCGGAGCATTCGTGTGCCATCGAAGGAGGCGTTCCGCGACGCATTCCGGCGGACGGCGTTCCCGGGCGGGCCTCCGCCCACCCGCCCGGGAGCGAACGCCGGCGCCAAGGAGAACCGCTCCCGCCGGCGCCTCGGTGTGGTCACGTACAATCGGCCCATGAGTGGAACCGACGAGCCTCAGCTCCTGGAATCCCCGGAGGACGAGGGGGGCGAGACGGTCTCCCTGGAAGCCCGGGTGGTCCGTCCCCTGTTCACCAACGAGGAGAGCGGATGGGCCGCCGTTCGCATGAAGACCGCCGGCGGGGAACGGCTGACGGCTGTCGGACCGTTGATCGGCGTTCGCGACGGCGACACGCTCCACATGACCGGCCGCTGGAAGCAGCACGAGCGTTTCGGACGCCAGCTCGAGGTCCAGTCCTGGATCCACGTGTCACCCAGGACCCCCGAAGGTCTGGCGGCCTTCCTGGCCTCCGGCCGCCTGCCCGGGGTCGGCCCCGTGATGGCCAGGCGCCTGATCGAGGCCTTCGGCATGGAGGTCCTCGACGTTCTGGACAACCACCCCGAACGGCTGACCTCGGTTCCCGGTATCGGCGCCCGCACGGCCGCCAAGATCACGAAGGCATGGGAGGAGGCACGGGGCATCCAGCAGATCATGGTGTTCCTGCTGTCCCACGGCATCCCTCCGGGCGTCGCCATCAAGGCGCACAAGCGCTATGGCGCCTCGGCCCTGGCCGTCGTCCGGGAGAATCCGTACCGGCTGGCCGACGAGGTTTTCGGCGTCGGCTTCCGGACAGCGGACGGCGTGGCGCGATCCCTCGGGGTCCCTCTGGACGCGCCGGAGCGCCTCCAGGCCGGGCTCCTCTTCACTCTCCAGGAAGCCTCGGGCGAGGGCCACGTCTACCTTCCGGAGCCGGTGCTTTTCGAACGCGCCGCCGCCATTCTCGAGACCGGCGCCGGCGACCTCCCACCGCACCTCGAGGAGCTGGAGACCTCCGGCAAGGTCGTCGCCGAGGGCACCAACGGGCAGCGCGCCGTCTACCTCCCCAGGCTGCACCGGGCGGAGGTCACCGTCGCCGGCCGCCTCTTCCAGATCTCCCGCGCCCCCGCACGCACCGTCACCGACCGGCCCAAGCGCGCCGTACAGTGGTACGAGCAGCGTTCCGGCCTCGAGCTGGACCCGACCCAGCGCCACGCCCTGACGGCGGCCCTGACCGAGAAGATCCTCGTGGTCACCGGCGGTCCCGGCACCGGCAAGACGACCCTGGTCCGCGGGCTGACCTCCATCCTCGCAGCCAAGGACCGCTCCGTAGAGCTGGCCGCCCCCACGGGCCGTGCCGCCAAGCGCCTGGCCGAGGCCACCGGCCGCAAGGCGCGGACCATCCACCGCCTCCTCGAGTACACGCCGGCGAGTCACAGCTTCGCCCGCTCGGAGGACAACCCCATCTCCGCCGACTCCATCGTCATCGACGAGACTTCCATGCTCGACGTTGAGCTGGCGGCGGCCCTGCTTCGCGCCGCTCCCTCCAGGGGCCGCTTGCTGCTGGTCGGCGACGCCGATCAGCTCCCCTCCGTCGGGCCAGGCAGCGTCCTTGCCGATCTGATCGCCTCGGGCGCCCTGCCGGTGGTCCGCCTCGAGCACATCTTCCGCCAGGCGGCCCAGAGCCTGATCGTTCAGAACGCCCACCGGATCAACCGAGGCCACATGCCCCTCATCCCCAAGGACCCCGAGGGCGCCGACTTCTTCTTCATCGAGCGGGAGGATCCCGGCGCCCTGGTGACCACGGTCGGCGACCTGGTGCAGAACCGGATTCCCAAGGCCTTCGGCCTCGACCCGGTGGACGACATCCAGGTCATGGCGCCCATGCACCGGGGCGACGCGGGCGTCGCGGCTCTCAACGCCGCCCTCCGGCAGCTGCTCAACCCGCCGGACGCCGGACCCGAGCTCGTTCAGGGCTCCCGCAGCTTCCGCGGCGGCGACAAGGTGATGCAGATCCGCAATAACTACGACCTCGAAATCTTCAACGGCGACCTGGGGCGTATCGCCTCCGTCGATCCCGGCAAACGGAGCATCCTGGCCGTCTTCGACGGCCGCCTGGTGGAGATCCCTCCCGAGGGGATCGAGGACCTCCAGCTGGCCTACTGCTCGACCATCCACAAGTCCCAGGGCTCCGAGTTCCCCGCCGTGGTCGTCGTTCTCCACCACTCCCACCACATCATGCTCGAGCGCAACCTCCTTTACACCGCCGTCACCCGCGGCCGGCGCCTCGTCGTCATCGTCGGCAGCCGCCGCGCCCTCCACCGCGCCGTCCGCACCACCACCCAAAGAAAGCGCCACACCGGCCTGGCCCCGAGGCTCCAGGATCTGTTCGGCCAAGGGTGAGGGAACCCGTGCCGGCCTCATGATCCCGAGGCCGGAGGTGCACCGCACACCGGTGGAGGACCGCAGGCCGCTGCAGCGGCCGCGCCACCGCTCCCACCGGGACCGTGGCCGTGGAACCGCTGCGATACGAGACCGGTCCCGGCCGGCCTAACCCCTGGCGGTCAGCGGCAGTATGACGGTGAAGACGGTGCCAGCGCCCTCCTCGGAGAGGACGGTGATCCGGCCGCCGTGGGCGCAAACGACGCGGTAGACCACCAGGAGCCCCAGGCCGGTTCCACCGCTGCCCTTGGTGGTGAACATCTCCTCGAAGACGGAGCCGCAGAGGCGGCGTGGGATACCGGGACCGTTGTCGGCGACCTCCAGGTGAAGCTGGCCGCCGGCCTCCAGGAAGGTCTTGACGCTGACCCAGTGCCGCTCGGTGTCCGTGTCGAAACGGCAGGCGTCCAGGGCGTTGGACAGGAGGTTGGTCACCAGGCGGTGAACGCCCTCGGCATCCAGCCACCCCGTCCCCAGGCGGGGATCGAGCTCGACGCTCAGCCTGGTGCCCTCCTGCACGGCCCGGGGCCGGTAAAGCTCCACGGCCTCGCAGATCAGCGGGTTGACCGGGATCTCCGCCATCTCGGGCGGCCGCTCCCTGGAGCAGAAGAGCTGGTCCCTGGACAGCTTGCCCACGCGCTCCACGTTGCGGCGAACCATCTCCCAGCCCTCCCTGAGGAGCGCCTCGTCGCCGCTCTCCATGGCCTCCTCGACCACGTAGAGACCCCCGTCGAGACCGGTCAGGAGGTTCTTGATGTAGTGCGCCATCCCCGCCATGGCCTGCCCCAGCAGCACGAGCTCCTGCTGTTCGGCGACGGTCCGCGAGATGTCAGTCATCACCTCCATTCCGCCCGAAATCCCGCCGTCCCGGTCGACGAGCGGGGCGGTCTGCACGGCCACCTGGAGGATCTCCCCATCGGCCGTCCGGACGACCTCCTCGCTCTGGTGGATCTCGCCGTCCGCGAAGGTCCTCGCCATGGGACAGTCCAGGCAGACCTCCTCTCGCCCCTTGTAGGCGGCAAAGCAACAGTCGCCGACCCGGTCGCCGAAGAGGCGCCGGAACGTGGCGTTGACCCGGACGATCCGGTAGTCCCGGTCCTGGATGGAGATGGCGCTGGGAACCAGGTCGAAGAGGCGATCCACCTCGAGCCGGACGCTGGCGGCACCTGAGCCTCCCGCCGAACGCTGGACCTCTGTGCCGGACATGGGGCTCAGCCTGCCGTCGCCGTCCCCGTCAGCTCCGCCGCGAGGCGGAGAAGCTCCTCCCGGTCCGGAGGCTTCTCCACGAAGGCCTCGGGCTGCGGAACCTCCTCGAAGTCCTGTGCGAAGAAGGCCCTGTACTGGGAGAGCCCCGTCAGGATCACCACGGGAACCTGCCCCAGCCCGGGGTCCTTCTTGATGCGGCGATAGAGCATGATGCCCGTCCGTTTGGGCATCATGATGTCCAGGAAAATCAGCTGTGGACGGCTCTTCCGAGCCAGCTCCAGCCCCTCCTCCCCATCGGCGGCCGTCACCACCTCGTACCCCGCCCTGGTGAACAGGGTCCGCAGATAAATCCTGACGTCCTGCTCGTCATCGATGATGAGAATGCTCGCACCCATGACAGTCTCCTCTCATGCCTTCTCCAACGGCGGGCTCAACAGGGCCGCAGCCTCCTTGCGGACCCCTGGATCCGGGTCCTCCCCGGCCAACGGCTCCACGGCATCCACCGGAAGCGCGCCTGCCCCGGCCAGCTGCCGAAGCGCCGCAAGGCGAACCTCCGCCCGTGCATGGCGCAGCTGCCGCGTCAGGATTTCCACCGCGCGGCCGCCGGCGCTGCCCCCGCGAGCCGCCAGCGTCCCGAGGGCCTGGACCGCCGCCGTCGAATCACGAAAGGCCCCCAGCATCTCGACCACCACATCGGGGTCGTAGGCATCGAGGACCCGGTCGATGCGGCCCGCCCGGTGCTCTTCCTCCAGCTCGGATTCCAGTTGGCGCCGGAGACAGGGATCCTTCACCCTGTCCATGGCCGCCCGCCGCAGGCCGGGCTCCCGCACCGAGCGCAGCACCTCGAGGAGCAGATCCTGGTCGGCGAACATGTTGATGGCGATGCGCCGTGCCGTGACGCTCTGCCGGGGATCGCGCGCGATCTCCGCAAGAGTTTCCTGGTCGCGGATTCCCTCGAAGCACGTCATCATCAGCTCGGGTTGCTTGCGCTTCCTCATGATGCCCGCCAGGGTCCGGGGATCGCCGATGCGCCGTGCCGCCTTGAGCCGCGACTCCAGATACTCGCCACCGATGGCCACCGCGGTCAGCCCCTCCTGTGAGCCGATCCTGCCGACCGCAAGCAGCCGCACCTCCAGATCGGGGTCGCTGGAGGCCAGGCGTACCAGGGTCTCTTCGTCGTCGAGCCGCTTGACCGCCTCCCGCCGTACCGCGGGGTCGCTGTGCCGGTGCCTGGGTTGCAACAGGTTGACCAGTGCCATGAGCCTCCCCCCCGGTCAGTGGAGATTCCACTCGATGAAGCCCTCGCGGACGTCCACCATGGCGTTGACGATCAGCTCCACCAGGCCGCCGTACAGAATGCCGCAGCGGTTCCACGCGTCGTAGTAACCCAACAGGTCACGCATCTGCCCCTTGCAGTTGGAGCAGGGTGCGCAGAGGTACTTCTTGGTCTCCGGCTCGATACAGTCGGAAAACGCCTCGAGGATCTGGCGGAGCTTGACCCGGCCGGAGACCCGGGTCCGCCACTCTCCGAAGTTCAGGGAAGAGCAGATGGCGAAGCCGGAGCCACCGCCGCAGCAGTAGTTGCTCACACCGTGCGGCTCCATCTCACGGAACCTCGGAGCGACCCTGGCGAGGATGTTCCGCTGGGGTTGAACGATCCCCATGGAGCGTGTGATGTTGCACGGGTCGTGGAGGGTGACCGGAAAGTCGTTCCGCGACGGATCGAGGAGGATCTTCTCGTTGACGACGATGTCCTCGAGCACCACCAGGCAGCTCTCCGTCCGCACGCGGAGGGAATCGGGAATCAGCCGGTCCGCGATGGGCATCAGCGCCTTGTGGGCGTGCCCGCACTCCCCCACCATCATCTTCTCGACGCCCAGCTTCTTGGCCACCTCGTAGTGCTTGAGGGCGACCCTGGCGTACTGCACGTCGTCGTAAAAGAGGCCGTAGTTGACCGAGTCGTACCCCACCAGCTCCGACGAGAGTGTCCAGGAAACGCCGGCCAGCTCGAGGATGACGGCGAAGGCCTGGAGGTTCTCGGGCCACGACAGGAACTCGCCGGCGTTGTGCATGACCAGGTATTCGGCGCCCTCCACATCGAAGGGGATCTTGATGTCCAGCCCGGTTTTCTCCCGGATGTCCTCCTCGGCGAACTCCATGATGTCGGCCAGCCCCGCCCGGTTGAGACCGGTGGAAGAACCGACCTCCAGCTGCTTGACCGTTCCCTTTTCGTGCAGCTCCGGCATGTGGATGCCCAGCTCCTGGCTGAAGAGCTTGCGAATCTCCCGGGTGATCAGGCCGTTGTCCAGCCCCACGGGACAGGCCTGCGCGCAGCGGCGGCACAGTGTGCAGCGGTAGGAAAGCTCGGCGAGCTTGACCACTGTCTCCCAGTCGAGCTCGATGTCATGTCCACGCAGGCCGGGGAAGAGGCGGCCTGCTGGTTTCAGGTGGCGGGCGACGATCTTGCGCAATATCTCCGCGCGAAAGGTCGGCCGGTAGACCTCCATCCTCCCGGAGCCCGTGTAGATGGGGCAGGCCTCCGCGCAGGTCTGGCACTTGACGCAGTTTTCCATGGAAAGGAGCAGCGGCTGGAGGAAGGTCCAGTTGTTCTCCCTCGTCAGCAGCTTTCTCAGCCCGTCCAGGAAGCCCGCCACGAGGCGTTCCCGCTCCTCCTCGCCGCCGGGGATGGGAATCTGCGCGGCGCTGACGCCGTCCGGGCCGGGTTCAATCCGCGCCCGCTGGGACTCGGTCAGCGGTGGGATCGCCTCGTCACGCCAGTCCTCGTAGGGAAAGGGAAGGGGTACCAGCCGCGCCGGATCGCACCCCTCGTTCCCTGCCAACAAGCGGGCCAGGGCGTCCGCCGTCGCAGTCCCGGCCTCTGCCATCACTCTCCTCCCTTCGTTTCGGCCGGCGGCAGCGAGGTCGCCACCTCGCCCCACGAGCGGCCCGCTCCCACATGTTCCGCGGACCAGTCGACCCCGTACTCCAGGGCGGCACGCAGCCGCCGGGCCATGGGGCTGCCGGGCTCAAGGGGCTCGTCGTCCCACCGCACCTTGTGGTAGGTGAAGTACTTGGCGAAGAGGTGGACCATCCGCGTGAACGGCAGGTAGAACAGAAAGAGGGCGCCAACGGCCGCGTGCACCGCCACCAGCGGTGGGATCGGCGCAGGCCGCCCCCGTGCGGTGTCGGCCAGTGCCGTGGCGGCTCCCAACACACCGCCTTCCGAAAGAGCGATGGACGCGCTCAGCGCGCCGAGAACCAGGAGCACGCCCAGGTTGAGCCGGTCCAGAGGCGTGGTGTAGGGCTTCAGCTTCGCGTCGGCGGAACGCAGAGCCAGCAGGCCGCCCGCGCCGAGCGCCAGCAGGAGGCCGCCCGCGCCGCCGGCGACACCGAGCACCAGCCTCGCTCCCGGACCGTTCCAGCCCAGCGCCGCGGCGAAGATCCCCAGGCTCGTCACCACCAGGAGGTAGAGCCCCCAGTGAAAGGGCAGCGACGCCCTCCAGAGCCGCCGGTTGTTCTCCCGGACCCCTTGCAGCAGAACGATCTCGCCCAGCATGGCCAGGAGCTCGCCCCAGAGGCTGCGTTCCCGTGGCTTCTTCCACCACTCCTTCTCCTCGAGGTAGGAACCGCCGTGCTCCCGCCGGGCCTTGGGCTCGTGCGCAACCGGGTAGAGATCCCACCGCAGGTGTACGGGCGCACTCCGGTAACGCCACGCCCTCCAGCCACAGCCGAGAACGAACACCACGAGGCCCACCGCCACCCAACCCAGCAGCACCTCACCTGCCATCGTCCCTCCCTGGAGCCCTTGCTCCACGGAACAACCGAGCAAGAACCATGCCGCGGCGAACCTACCGGCGAGAACCGGACGCCGTCCGGATTCCATCGGAAAAGGCCATTCCTCTCAAGGAGTTCATCGAGATCACGCGGGTCCGCCGGCAGCTGTTGCCCCGCCGTTGGCGCCCAGCAGCGTTACTTGAACGTAACCGGTTCCTCGCCGCGTTTCCTTCGCCACCCGCCAGGGAGCCGCCGATGGAATGCGCTCAACGCCGGTTCTGGATGAGGCGCAGGGCGTGCTGACGAACGGCCGGGTGGATATTCCTGTTCTTGGAGACGTTCTTCAAGTGCCGGATGTTGAGCCGGGGCAGAAGGTGCATGGCCTTCCGGATCGGCGTCTTCGGATTCTGCGCCAGCGACAGCACAACGGGGTATCGCCGAAGCCACCGCGGATTCTGGCAGATGAACCGGATGACCTCCTCCGAAACGCTGCGGGAGGCGGCGAACTTCTCGATCTCAGAGTCACTCAACTTGGGGCTCGACAGAACCGCCCTGACAACCAGGCGATTGCGCGACATGATCAGGATCGTGCGATCCTCCCGGCTCCCCTTGAGCGCCGTGATGATCTTCTGGGGGGTTGTCATCGTCAGGATCCGGGCGGTGGCGCTTTGACCCTTCGCCGCGGCCTTCTGAGCCAGCTCGAGATCCTTGTGCTCGGGGATCGTCAGGTCCTCTCCGGTGGGGAGGTGCGACCCGATCGCCTTGAGCTCGGCCAGGGCCTCCTCGATGCTGGGGCCCGCCTCCAGGCCTTCGATCTTGCCATCGGCCTCCGCGGCCTTGCGGATGAACTCCTCCTCGAACTCCTTGACCCGCCGCAAAATGACCTTGCTGACCTGGGGGTTCTCCCGCAAATCCTCCAGGATGTCCAGGCATCCCAGGATCCGGACCTGGTTGGTCATGATGATGTCCTGGATGAGCGCCGACCCGTTCCGTGCCAGCAAACGGAGCGTCTCGTCGGAGGTCCCCGGGTGGGCCGCGATCCGCGCCCAGACGGATTCCTCATTCCTCAGGCGCGCCGTCAGCTCCAGCTCCAGGGGCTGGAGCATGTCGTTCTCAAGCCACTGCAGGATGAGCTCCCGATCCTCCTGCTGCACCGACGCGCGGGCGATGGACGCCAGCTCCTCGTCGGGATCGGCGCTGAGGATGATCTGGAGCCGCAAGAGGTCCTCGCGGGAGACCGGAAGCAGGCCCTGGGCGGCGAAGAGACGAACCTGGCGGGGAACCTGCCCCCTGGTGATCCCCTCGATCAACTGGTCGACGGTCTGGATCGGCCCCTCAGCCATCGTTCGAGCCCGGACGAAGCCGGGTCAGCCCCTCCGGCGTCACCTCCAGATGCACCACCTGACCGTCCTTGCCCAGGTCCGTGAAGCTTCGGCCCTCCACCTCCACCGAGACGGCCCCCGCGTTGCCAAGTGTCAGCCGCACCGGCGAGGGCAGGTGAAACCTCCTGGTGCGGCCCCCGCCGACGAGCTCGCGGGAGGTCCTCCCCGTCGCATCCCGGTAGCGCAACCAGCACTCCCCCAGAGGCGTGACGGTGACCGAGAACCCGACGGTACCCTCCTCGGCCCGTTGTACGGGCGTCGGCTCCGCCACTTCTGCCGCCGGGGCCGGCACGTAGGCCGTCACCGCGGGGCGGGCGGGGGAAGCCGCCGCCACCGGCGTCGCGACGGCACCGAGCCCGGGAAGCTCGGGTGGCTGGTGCCAGGTCCTCCAGATGAGCACGGCCGCCACCAGAAGACCCACGGCGGCCAGGATGATCGGTACCACCAGGGCCCAGTGAATGGACCGCTTGGGTGGCGGCGGAAGAACCAGCACACCGGAATGGCTGCCCGACTCCTCCTCGAAGCTGCTCCACGCCGCTTCGAAAGCCTCGGCAAGACGATCGTCGTCCATGCCGATGATGTGACCGTACTGGCGCACGAAGTTGCGGCTGAACACCTTTTCGGGAAGGTACTTGAACTTTCCTTCCTCCAACGCTCGGAGGATCCGGGGTGAGATCTTGGTCTCCGCCGCGATGTCCTCCATGGTGAGCCCGGCACTCTCCCGCAAACGCCTCAGCTCGCTGCCGAAGTCCATCGGGCTGGTGGAGAAACGCCGGTCCGTTGTCATCAACCGCCGATTGTATCACCCTGTTCCACGGCCCTCTCCGATTTCCGCCGCGCGAGGCTGATTGCGGCATCCCGGAGCTCATCCCGCAGGCCCGGCACACCAGAGATCTCGATCAACGCGGCCGGTCCCAGCTCCACCAGCAACCCCATGGCCACGGGGAGCGGCAGCCGGGCGTGACGCACCGCCCGCTTGCGCACCGCGTACGAACGTCCCCACCGCCCGTGGCGCAGGATTCCGAGCAACACCTCCAGCGGAAGGCTCTCCCGGTGGAGCAGCAGGAGCACGTCGTTCTCCACAAGTCGCGTGTTGTCCAGGACCGCCATCTGCACCTTGGGCAGGTCGGTGGCGATCAGCGCCGGCAGGAGGGGGCGGTGTGCCAGCCGCGCCAGGGCGATGGTCTCGCCGAGACTGAGCTTCGGCAGCGTGTTCAAGAGCTTGCGCTCCGCCTGGCGCCGCACCTGGGGAGGCGTCCTGGGGTTCTGCGCAATGTGGAGGACCGACAGCCACGGGAGCGTCGGCAGCAGGCTCATGGCCCGTGCGAAGCTCATCCCGGGGAAGCCGGCCAGGCGCTCTCGAACCGTGTGCCAGCCCAGGAGCTCGCGGCGCGTGACGAGAACCTCCGCCACTTCTGCCGTGCAGAAGGGGTTGCGGAGCACCTCCAGCACCTGCCCCTCGTCCAGCCCGTCGCCACGGGCGAGCTCCAGCAGCTGGGGAGCGTTCATGTCCGCGATCCGCATCATGGCCCCATGATAGCCCGCATCCCCGGCACACCCCACGTTGCCCGGCGCGCTCCGGTTTCCATGGGAATGGGTCTCCACCAGGCCGCCGGAGCGGCCTCGAAGGAGCGGGAGACCCGTCGCCCTTCGACGCCGCGGGGGATCCCTCCACTCGCTGCGCTCGGTCGGGATGACAGAGAGGGGCGGGGCGGCCGGAATCACGCTACTCCCTGTCATCCCGGCCGGGCAAGCGAAGCGAGTGAGCAGAGGGGGGCGGGGCGGCCGGAATCACGCCACTCCCTGTCATCCCGGCCGGGCAAGCGAAGCGAGTGAGCAGAGGGGGGCGGGGCGGCCGGAATCACGCAACTCCCTGTCATCCCGACCGAGCGAGCGAAGCGAGTGAGCGGAGGGATCTCACCCGGCATCGTGCACCTCGTCGCGGTGCCCGCACCCGCCCCACTCTCCGGATCAGGTTGACGCTGCCGAAGCGTCCCCGCTTCCCAGAATCTCCCGGAGGCGCTGCCGGAGCTGCACAACCTCCAACCCGGCGAGGTCGCGATCCTCCCCCGTCACCCGTCGAAGGGCATGCTTCCGGAAAGCCAGCCGGGTCAGCAGACGGCACAGGACGGTGCGCTCCTGCCGCGAGGGCCACCACGCTCCGCGGATGCGCCGGCGGTAGAAGGGGATGATCTCGGCAACCCAGGCCGGAAGAACCCCGAGCTCCACCTCCTCGGAGAGCTCCCGCAGCAAGATCCTGTGGTCCATGCCCGTCGCCACGAAAAAGACCGCCACGAAACACAGCTCCAGGAACACCGCGGCCAGGATGACCACGCCGGCTTCGGCGCCGGTACGGCCGAAGAGCTGGAGCCGGACCAGGGCCAGGTTCCAGCCGGCGTGCACGCCGACGGCTCCCACCAGGCCGGCAAGTGCAAGGCCGAAACGGCGCGGCCACGAGGCCGCCAGCCGGGCGGCCCCCAGGGTGCCGCCGAGAACCGAGGTCGACAGGGCGTGGATTCCCGCGCTGAGGATGGTGCGGCCCAGCATCAGCGAGACGACCGCCCCGGCGCCGCCGGCCACCGCGGCGCTCAGGCCGTACAGCACGTTCTCGGCTGCAGCGAACCCCAGGCCCACAGCCGTACCGTAAACCATGCCGTCGGTGGCGTTGTCCACGTTCCGGGACAGTCCGACGAGCAGAAAGAGACCAACGCCCTTGGCCAGCTCCTCGATAAACGGCGCCACCAGCACCGCCCCCGCCACCGCGCTCAGGTACGGGCCCTGGCTCGGCAATATCAGCCCCCGCACGGGAAGCTCGCCGGCCAGGGAGAGGAACGGGGCCGCCACGGCGCCCCAGACGAAGGCCAGGAGCACCAGGCCGAGCGGCTCCCGCTCGTAGCGGTCCAGCCACCACACCAGCAACACCACCAGCCCGAGCACGACGGCGCTGAGCACGATGGACAGGGCGGCGCCCGCAAGGCTGACGGTATCCATCACGGCAGGATGAGCTCCAGCTCCTCCAGGTCGTGCTGGAGGTTCCACAACCTCGCAGCCTCCACGTCCCGACGGATCTGGGCCACCAGCGCCATGGTCGAGGAGAAGACCTTCTCCTCCCTGAGACGCGAGAAGAAGAACACCCGGACCTTTTCCCGGTACACATCGGCGGTGAAATCCAGGAGATGGCTCTCCACCGTCGTGCGGTACTTTTCGTAGACTGTCGGCCGGACTCCGATGTTGGTGACGGCCGGAAAGGTCCTTCCGAACGAGGGGATGTGCACCGCCGTCACATAGACGCCGTGGGCCGGGTACAGCTCGTTCTCGATGGCGGTGTTGAGGGTGGGGAAGCCCAGCCGGCGGCCGAGGCGCTCACCGTGGTACACCTGTCCATCGATGAACAGAGGCCGGCCGAGCAGCTTCCACGCACCTTCCACATCCCCGTGGGCCACCAGCCGGCGGACCCGGGTTGACGAGACCGGCTCGCCCTCGAGCTGTACCGGCGGTACCGCGTGCGCGTCGAAGCCGAGATCCCGCCCCATGGCGGCCAGCAGGTCGATGGAGCCCTCCCGGTCGGCGCCAAAGTGGAAGCTGCTGCCCACGAAGAGCTCGCGGATGCACAGGCGCTCCACCAGCACCTGGCGAACGAACTTCTCCGCCGGCATGCGGGCCAGGCGATGGGTGAAGGGCAGCACCAGGCAGGCCTGGGCCCCGTGGCGCTCCAGAAGCTGAAGCCGCTGATCGAGGGTCGTCAGGAGACGCGGCGCCTGCCTGGGCTGGATCAGCTTCAGGGGATGCGGGTCGAAGGTCATGGCAGCGGCGGTCGCGTCCAGCTCGCCGGCACGCTCGACGACCAGCCTCAGGAGCTCCTGGTGCCCCAGGTGCACGCCGTCGAAGTTGCCGATGGTGCAGATGGCCCCGCGCGGCGGCTCGTCGTTGCCCAGCGGATCGCGGAGGACCTCCATGGACACGCTCACCCAACCACCGGCAGGAGGGCCGGCGCCGGCCGTCCCTCCGCCCGGACGGCCACCAGCCGCCCCACCAGGTCGTAAGGATGCGCCCCGGTGATCTCCACCTCCACAAGGGAGCCCGCCGTCGCCGTTCCGTCGTTGATCAGCAGCCGCCCGTCGATCTCCGGAGCATGGCGCCGAAGACGCGCCGCAGTCAGGATCTCCATCTCATCGAGCGGACCCTCCACCAGGGCCTCCAGCCGTTTCCCCACCAGCGCCTCGTTGTGCTCCCGGGAGATCTCCTGTTGGAGCTCCATCAGCCGGTCCCGCCGCGCCGCCTTGACCTGTTCGGGCACCGGATCGCCCAGCTCCGCCCCGGGGTTCTCCTCCTGCCACGAGTAGGCGAAGACGCCCATGTGGTCGAATCGCATCTCGGCGACGAACGCCTCCAGCTCGGCGAGCTCCGCCTCCCCCTCCCCGGGGAAGCCGACGATGAAGGTACTGCGCACGGTCAGGTCCGGCACCGTCCCGCGGGCCTCCTCGATCAGCCTCCGGTAGCTCGAGGCGTCACCGCCCCGCTTCATGGCCTTGAGCACCCCGCGGCTCGCGTGCTGGAACGGAATGTCGAGGTAGGACAGGAATCGCGGCTCCGAGGCCATCAGGGAGAACAGCCCGGTGTCCAGGGTCGAGGGGTAGGCATAAAGAAAACGGATCCACGGGAAGTCCGTCTCGGCGAGCAGCCGTTCGATCAGCCTCCGGAGCCCGTGTTCCTGGCCCAGGTCCTCGCCGTAGCGGGTGGTGTCCTGGGCGATCAGCACCAGCTCCTGGACCCCTCCGGCCCGCAGCGCCCGGGCCTCCCGGACCAGGTCGTCGGCCGGCCGCGACCGGAACGAGCCCCGCATGGCGGGGATGTGGCAGAAAGCACAGGGGTTGTCACAGCCCTCGGCGACCTTGAGATAGGCGTGACCGGTCGTCGAGAGCAGCCGCGGGTTGCCGGCATCGTACACACGAACCGCACCGCGCTGATCGGGAACGTGACCGTCCAGCATCCCGGTGACGGCCTCGGCCACCCGATCCAGCTCGTCCAGCCCCAGGAAGGCGTCGATCTCCGGGATCTCCCGCCCCAGCTCCTCGGCATAGGCCTGGGACATGCACCCGGCCACCACCAGGCGCCGCACCCGGCCCTCGCGCTTGGCCTCCGCAACCCCCAGGATCGCGCCGATGGACTCCTCCTTGGCCTCGGTGATGAATCCACAGGTGTTGACGATGATGACGTCGGCCTTCTCCGCGTCGGCCGTTACCTCGAACCCCGAGCCGGCCAGCCGTCCGAGCATCACCTCGCCGTCCACCAGGTTCTTGGCGCAGCCGAGGCCGATCATTCCCACCCGTACCGGCCGCTCACCCCGCCCACCGGAAAGCTCGCCCATCGTCCCTCCAGACGGGGGATTCTACCATTGAGGCAGCGTCTCCGTATGATTCACTCCAGCGATGGGTGATCCCCGCCATCGACGCGTAACGGGCGATAAAACTCGCGTCGCACCTCATCCGCGAACCGCTCGATCTGTTGGTCTGGCACCTGAAGGTGCAGCAGAGCCTGGCGCGTCACCTCGAGCCCGGCTTCCATTTGCGGCAGCACGACCTCGTGCACGCCCAGCTCGCGCAGCTCTTCCAGCAGCTCGTTCGTCTCGGCGCGGGCGACGATGTGCAGATCCGGCCGCTGCTGCCGGGCGTGGCGAGCGGTAGCGAGCGTGATCACCGGCGAGGAGGTTGTGATCAGTAGCACGCAGGCCCGCATCAATCCCGCCGCTTCCAGGACCAGCGGGTGACTTGCGTCGCCGTAGATGACGGCGAGGCCTGAGGTGCGGCAGGTTTCCAGGCGGTGTTGGTCGAGCTCGATCACCACGTACGGCAGCCCCAAACGCTGCAGGACCCCGGCCACCGTGCGACCCATGTGCCCGGCTCCCGCCACGACGACGTGGTCGTGAAGCTCGTCGTGGGCAATGTTGGTCGTCAGCGCGGGCTCTTCCGGGCTGCGCCTCCTGAGAAAGCCATAGACCGGAGCTGTGGCCCGTGACACGAACGGCGTCAGAAACATGGTGACCAGGGTGACGGCCATGATCACCGAATAGAGATCGGCGCTGATGCTCTGCGTGGCTACCCCAACCCGACCGATGACGAAGGCAAATTCGCCCGCCTGGAACATGGTCAGACCCAACGCCAGGGGCACCACGTTGCGGTAACCGAAGGCCCACCCCACCCCAGAGCTGACCAGGCCTTTGGTCAGGGAGATCACGGCAGACAACCCCAGCACTAGCAACAGGTTGTCATGAACGAAGTGCGGTTCCAGCAGCATGCCCACCGACGCGAAGAACAGCAGGCCGAAGATGTCCCGCAGGGGAATGATGTCGCTCAGCGCCTGGTGGGCATGGTCCGACTCGCTGAGTACAATGCCCGCCACGAAGGCGCCAAAGGCGAAGCTCAGACCCACCTTGTAGGTGGCATAGCCGATGCCCAATCCCAGCCCCGCGACGGTCAACAGAAAGAGCTCACGGGAGTTCCAACGACTGACCTGACGCATAAGCCAGGGGATCACCCGCGTACCTACCACGATCATCAGTGCCAAAAAGACCGCCGAACGCACGAGAGCCGAGCCCAGGTCCGGAAGTCCCGCCCGCAGATCCGTCAGCTTGGGAAGCAAGATCAGGAACGGCACCACGGCCAGGTCCTGCACCAGCAGCATGCCGATCATCACCCGGCTGGAGAGCGTGCCGAGGCGACCTTGACTCTGCAGGGTTTTCAGGACGACCATGGTGCTGGACAGCGACACGCAGCCACCGAACCAGATGCCATCGGTCCAGGACCAACCCAGCGCCCGGCCGACTCCCGCCGCCACACCCACGGTCAGCAGGATCTGGATGGACGTGCCCAGCAGAGCCACGTTTCGCACCGGGCGCAGCTCCTTCAATGAGAGCTCGATGCCCAGGGCGAACAGCAGCAAGGCAATACCGATTTCCGCGAGAAGCTCGATGTCGTGGGGATCGGAGATAAACGCGCCACCGGTCACCGGCCCGAGGACGATACCGGCGGCGATGTACCCCAGGATCAGCGGTTGCTTGAGGCGTTGAGCGACGACACCGCCCAGGAAACCGGCTATGACAATGATGGCAACATCTGCGGCGATTCCCACACTGCATCTTATCCTGGCCGGGATGATGCATGAGTCTCCTGCTGCAAAGCGCGGGGCACCGCTGGACTCCAGAGCAGCGGAACGTCAACCCACCGGCAGCCGTCACCGTCGAAACCACGCGAGGACATCCGCAGGGAAGCAAGGACGATGCATTCCATCGGGGTACACGACGCCGGCAAGGACCGGCCGCTTGGAATCGGGTGGCCCGCCCTCCCCGTGAAGGGGCTCTTTCTGGCTGCCATGTTCTGGGGAGGGGGTTCCTGGCTTTTCAACGCCGGCCCCGCGCCGGCTGGTGGCTCGTCGGCTCTCCCGCCACCCCCGCCGGCTGCGAAAACGGCCCGGTCGAGCCCACCCCGCGCCGCACGGCGCCCGAGGGGCCGGATTCTACCCGCCGGCACCCCCGGCTTCGCCTCGGCCTTCGGCATCGATGCCGGGGCGTACACCCAGGAGTACGATTACTTCAAGGTCCGAATGGGCTTCAGCGACCAGGATTACTGGGACTGGGCGGATATCCACTTCCAGGAGCTGGGCGCCCACTGGACGCGCAGCAACCTGCAACTGGTGTGGGACCTGGTCGAGCCGGTGATCGGCGGAGGCTATGACTGGGACAACCCCATGCTCACCGACGAGGTCGTCACCCACGTCTACCGGGCGCCCGGTGGCGTCCACTGGCTGGGAGTGTTCCACGAGGGTACCGCGCACGGTGACCTTCGCAACCCGCTGGACCACCCCCGGGAGTACGCCGCCTTCGTGCGGGCCGCCGTGGAGCGTTACGACGGCGACGGACACGACGATGTCGCACCCGGGGTGGCGGTCAGGTACTGGCAGGTGGGCAACGAGATCCCCATCTGGCTCAACAGCGGGCGGGACGTGGACGACTACGTGTCCTTCCTGCGACTGGTCCGCGGCGCAGCCCTGGCCGCCGATCCCGGAGCGAAGCTGGTGCTCATGGCACCGACGACGACAGAGGTAACCGACCCCTTCCTGCTCACCGTGATCGCCCGGCTGGCCCCGGCGCACGAGCTCGATGTCCTCGACCTGCACCACTGGGGGCCGGCCGGCGAGTGGAAGATGAACGCCCTGCCAGCCTACCGGAGACTGCTCGACGATCTGCAGCTGCAAGGGGTTCAAATCTGGTCCTGCGAGCACGCGACATGGGTGGGCGCACCGGCCGGACAGCCCTTCCAGGATGAGCGGGACCAGGCCCGCTCCCTGGTCAAGCGCTTCGTCTGGAACCGGGCCCATGGGCTGGACAAGCTCTTCTGGAGCCAGTTGATGGATCGCTACCGCTTCGAAGGCAACCCCGGCAGCATCTTCAACTCGCTGGGCCTGATGAGCGACGGCCAAAACAGCGGCGATCCGCCCGAGCGCCTGGACACCGAGCGAATCGCGTACTGGAGCTACCGCCTGCTGGCCGCTCACACCGATACCCCAGTCGCCACGCAATCCGGGGAGATGTCCCTCACCGGTGGGGGGCTCTATGGCTACGGCTATCGCCGGCGCAGTGACGGCCGTGCACTCCATGTCCTGTGGCATGAGACGAGCGAGGTCACCGTGACCCTCCCGGCGGGGACGGCCCTGGTGCATGTCACGAACCTCATCACAGATCGTTTCGGCAACACCGAGGAATATGATCTCGCGGCCAGGGACGGCCAGGTGACATTGACGGTTGGGCAGGACCCGCTGCTGGTCGAAGAAGGGACGGATGCCCGGCCGGCCTGGTGACGGAAGCGATCCATCCCGGGAGCAAAGGTCGTCGAGGTATGCCTCGGTGTCGGCGACATCGGCTTCAGGTAGAGATGGTGGTTGTGGAGCGTTCCCATTGTCCAGCTCACAGCGCTTGGGCGCCGATCCCCGTCGGCACCGATGGAACCGACGCCTGCCGCCGCCGTGGGCAGCGGGGGCGTTTCCCGCAGGAGCGAGCTTGCCATTCAGCCACATGGCGTGTATATTGTTGCCATCTGGCAGAGGAGGAGCCATGGCATCGTTTGCACAGGAAACTCACTCCGAGGTCCTCGCAGACGTGCGCCGGTTTCGGGAGGCCAAGCTCTCGGCGGCCCCGGGCAAGCACGCCTACGTCGCGTTGCTGGGTCTCAGGTCGTTCGACACGAGGCACCTGATCCGCCGCGTGCAGCAAGGGCTCTCGTTCGCCTCCTTCGAGCGCCTCCGGCGGAACATGGAGCTATCGACTGCTGACCTGGCGGAGCTGGTGCAGATCAGCCCACGCACGTTGAGCCGCCGCAAGAAGGCCCGGAGGTTGCAGCCCGACGAGTCTGACCGGCTGCTGCGGCTGTCACGGGTCTTCGCGGAAGCCATCGATCTCTTCGAGGGCGATGCCGACGCAGCTCGCTCGTGGCTCGCGCGCCCCCAGCCGGCGTTCGACGGCGAAACGCCGCTGAACCTGATGACGACCGATGTCGGCACCCGCGAAGTGGAGGCGCTCATCGGACGCCTCGAGCACGGCGTGTTCTCGTGAGCCTGATCTCCTGGAGGGTCACGAAAACCAGGCACAGCAAAAGTGCCTTCGATGGGGAAGGCGCCCGCCTCTACCCCGGCCGTTGGAACAGCGCGGGCCACCCGGTCGTCTACACCTCCGAGCACATTGCTCTGGCCGTTCTCGAGATTCTCGTTCACGCCGGCGAATCGCTCTTGCCGCATTACACGGCCCTGTCGGCAACCTTCGACGAAGGGCTCGTCACCGAGGTCGGCGAGGACGATCTGCCCCCCGGCTGGCGCGGCTTCCCGGCACTCGATGAGCTCAAGAGAGTTGGCGACGCGTGGCTCGACTCACTCCGCTCGCCCGTGCTCAAGGTTCCAAGCGCCGTCGTCCCCTGCTCGTGGAGCTTCCTGCTCAACCCCCTGCATCCGGACTTTCCCTCGATACGCCTCGGGGACCCGCTCCCACTCAAGCTTGATCGCCGGCTCGGCTGACCCGCCCATCGGCTCTGTCAAGTTTCAATCCGCGCCCCCGCGGGGGGGG
>JAADFK010000230.1:40887-41460 GCA_013152925.1 Acidobacteriota bacterium
TGCCTCGCAGTTTCAATCCGCGCCCCCGCGGGGGGGGGGCGACGTCCCGGCGCCTGTCGGCCTCCGTCCAGACGAAGTGTTTCAATCCGCGCCCCCGCGGGGGGGGGCGACCTGGTATTCCGAGGACTATGAGATCGTCAGATACTCGTTTCAATCCGCGCCCCCGCGGGGGGGGGCGACTAGAGGAGCTTCCTGTTTGCATTTGCCTTGCTCCAGTTTCAATCCGCGCCCCCGCGGGGGGGGGCGACCCGATGAAGGGCCGTAAGCCAAAGCCGGCAGCGCTGTTTCAATCCGCGCCCCCGCGGGGGGGGGCGACATGGCGAGGTCGTCACCAACGGGCGGTTCACGGTGTTTCAATCCGCGCCCCCGCGGGGGGGGGCGACTCGCATAGTTGTGCGGTGGTTGTTTGTTGCCGCAAGTTTCAATCCGCGCCCCCGCGGGGGGGGGCGACCGGGGTCGGGGGACGCCCCAACCCTGATTTATGAGTTTCAATCCGCGCCCCCGCGGGGGGGGGCGACTTGTACTAGACGACGTGTTGGAGGTTGCCGACAAGTTTCAATCCGCGCCCCCGCG
>JAADFK010000231.1 GCA_013152925.1 Acidobacteriota bacterium
CGGGTCGCGGCGCTGCCGGCCGCGCCGGCGTCAGGCGTGAGGCGCCGCTGTCTCGGGGCGAGGCCATCTTCTTCCGCAGCTTCTTCAAGGTCACCTTGGTGATCGCCTTGAGGGTCTCGAAGACCCCCTCTCCGTTGATGGCGGACGCCTCGAACCAGGGCAGCTTGCCGTTCCCGTTGAGGTCGGCATTGAGCTCTTCGATGGTCAGGATGTTCTTGAGATCCCTCTTGTTGAACTGAAGAACCAGGGGGATCTCGTTGAGGTCGAGGCCCAGCTCGGCCAAGTTTTCCCGGAGGTTCTCGAAGCTCTCGATGTTGGCTTCCCGCATGGGGCGCTGGGAATCGGCGACGAAGACCACGCCGTCGACGCCCTTGAGGACCAGCTTCCGGGTCGTGTTGTAGAACACCTGTCCGGGCACGGTGTAGAGCTGCAGCCGGGTCTTGAACCCGCCGATGGTACCGACCTCGATGGGGAGGAGGTCGAAAAACAAGGTCCGGTCGGATTCGGTCTCCAGCGACACCATCTCGCCTCGGGATCCCGGCGCCGTCTTGGCGTAGATATAGCTGAGGTTCGTCGTCTTGCCGCACAGGCCCGGCCCGTAGTAGACGACCTTGGCTGCCATCTGCATGGTGGCCCAATTAAAGAAGACCATTCAACACTCCCAACCTCTCGTGCCATGTGTAGCTTACACATCCACGTCGCAGGGGTCAATGGAGCCGCCGATGGAAGACCCGTTCCACGAGACCACGAAACGGGCCAACTGCCGGTACGCCTCGGCCAGCTCCGGGGGAAGAACCTCCAAGTGACGCTCCAGTGTTTCCCGGTCGCGGCGCGCCATGGGGCCCGTGAGGGCCTCGAGACCCCCGGCGTTCAGGGCCGCCCGCAGGCTGGTCGTCACCAGGGGTTCCAGGGCGCTGGCCGGCGGGTTGGCCGGAATGCCGGTGGCGCCGAGGATCCGGCCGGCGGCCACCACCAGGACGTGTGTCAGGTTGGAGGCCAGGGCCGCCGCCGCGTGGTACCGGGCCTTGGCCCCGGGCGGGATATCCCATGGACGCATGCCGAGGCCGCGGGAGATCCCGGCGGCCAGGTCCACCGCTGCGGGATCGCCCTCGGCGGCGCACCAGACGCCTTGGAGATCGACGGGATCGTCCCCTGCCGGAAAGCTCTGGAGTGGATGCCAGGAGCCGGTGTGTGCGCCGGCTTCCCGGCATGGCTCCAGAAGCTTCGAGGTGTGCAGCCCCGAGGTATGGAGGACCACCGTGCCGGGTGCGAGCCCCTGGTCTGCCAGGCCCCGGGCGACGCGGCCGATCTCGCGATCGGGAACGGTCACGAGAACGAGCTGCACCTCCGGCCACGGCTCCGGCGCGTTCCAGGTGTCGAAGATCTGGCAATCGGGTACCATATTGGAATGCTGAAGGGCCGGCTGCCGGCGGGCGCGGATGGCGCGGCAGCGGGAACCCCCGTCCACAAGTGCCCGGGCGATCCGGCGGCCCAGGCGGCCGGGTCCGACCAGTGCGAAATCGAGATGGACCATGCCTCGATGTTACAATGCATCGGGGTCGTAGCGCACTCTTTGAGCGGCGCCGGAGAAGAATCTGTGGAATTGAGCAATCGGGAAAACGCCGTGCTTCGTGAGGTCGTTCTCCGGTTCGTCCGGACGGGACGGCCGGTTTCCTCGCGCCAGGTGGCGCAGGCGCCGGCCATCTCACTCTCCCCGGCTTCCGTGCGCAACGTGATGGCGGAGCTCGAGGAGCTCGGATTGCTCAAGCGTCCCCACCCTTCCGCCGGGGCACGTCCGACGGACCTGGGAATCCGCCTGGTGCTGGAGAAGTCGGGCACCAAGAGGTTGGCCGCCGGCATCCGGGATCGTCTGGAACGGCACATCATCAGGCGGCGCCGGGAGCTCGTTGAAGACCTCGGATGGATCGCCGAGGTCGCTGCCGAGCTGACCGGCGAGGCGGGCGTCGTCGCCCGGCCCCTGGATGATGAGCGGGTGTTGGAGGCCGTGTCGCTCGTGCGGCTCGGGGAACGGCGGGTCCTGGGGATCGTGGTGACGGACGAGGGTGTGGTGGAGAAGAGGCTGCTGGACCTGGGCAGGGACCTGCCCCAGGAACGGCTTCAGGAGATCTCGAACTACATCAACTACCGTTTCTCCGGCCACTCTGTGGCACGGATTCTGGAAGACGTCGATGGAGCACGTTCCCCCGGTGACGCGGCGGGGGATGCCGGCTTTGACATGCTGGCCTCACGGGCGGTTCGGGGCCTGTTGGCCAGGGACCACACGGAGGGCGAGGTCGTGGTGGCTGGTACCGATCATCTACTCCAGGCGGACGATTTCTCCGATGCCCGCCGGCTTCGCTCTGCCCTGGCGGCGCTCGAGGATCGGGCCAGGCTGCTCCACACCCTCAAGGAGGCGTTGCTCGACGATCGCACCGGGGTGATCATCGGGCGGGAGTCGGGCGTGACGGAGCCCGGCGGTCTGGGAATGGTGGTCAGCGTCTTCCAACACGGAGGTCGGCGGATCGGCGCCGTCGCGGTCGTCGGGCCGCGGCGCATGGACTACTTCTCCATCGTTCCCATGGTGGAATTCATCGGTGATACCGTGACCCGTATGCTGGATGGTCGTGACGTTCGGACCGGAGAAACGCTGGGAGCTCAATGATGCACAACGACGAGGACAACATCCTGACCTTCATCCCTGACGAAGGGGAGGAACAACCCAACGAGCCCATCAAGGGGCCGTCGGGGGCCGGTGAGGACAAGGGCCTGCAGGTGCAACCTTCGGCCGACCAGAACGGGCTCGAGGGACCGCCGGACGGGGCGATCCTCCAGGAGATGGATCGTCTGAAGAGCGAGGTGGACGACCTCCGCGAGCTCTACCTGCGGAAGCTGGCGGAGTTCGACAACTTCCGCAAGAGGGTCGATCGGGAGAAGGAGGAGTTTCGTAAGCTGGCCACGGAGGACTTGATTCGGGACCTCGTTCCGGTCCTGGACAACTTCACGAGGGCCCTTTCCCACGAGGGGGAGACGGACCTGGAGTCCTTCCGGAAGGGTATCGAGCTCATCGCTCGCCAGCTCAAGGACGCGCTGGAACGCCAGGGCCTCCAGGAAATCGACCCGCTCGGAGAGCATTTCAACCCCGAGTTCCACGATGCTGTGCAACGTGTGGAGGACCCGAGCCGGGAGCCGGGCACCGTGGTGTCCGTGTTGGCGCGGGGGTACACTCTCGGGGGACGGTTGCTGCGGCCCGCCATGGTGGCCGTCGCCGTGGAGCCTTCGGACGGTTCGGGCGCCGCCCGTGAGCTCGAGTCGTCCGGGGGAGAAGGGTAGGAAGCGGCGTGGGCAAGATCATCGGTATCGACTTGGGGACGACCAACTGCTGCGCGGCGGTGGTTGACGTCACCAAGCCCGTCGTCATTCCCAACCGGGAGGGTGCGAGGACGACTCCGTCCGTCGTCGCCATCACGACCGCCGGGGAGCGGCTCGTCGGCCAGATCGCCCGGCGGCAGGTGATGACCAACCCTTACAATACGGTCTACTCCGTCAAGCGGCTGATCGGGCGGCGTTTCGACTCGCCCGAGGTGGCACGGACGCGGAATCTGGTGCCGTACGCCATCGTCGAGGCCCCAAACGGGGACGCCTTCATCGAGATCCAGAACCGCCAGTACAGCCCCCAGGAGGTTTCGTCGCTCATCCTCCGGGAGATCAAGGAGTTTGCCGAAGCATTCCTGGGCGAGGAGGTGACCGAGGCCATCATCACGGTCCCGGCATATTTCGACGACAGCCAGCGCCAGGCGACCAAGGATGCCGGGACCATCGCCGGTCTCGAGGTCCTCCGGATCATCAACGAGCCCACGGCGGCGTCGCTGGCTTACGGCTTTGGGAGCGACAAGCACGAGACCATCGCCGTCTATGACCTCGGGGGGGGGACCTTCGACATCTCGATCCTGGAGATCGGGGACGGCGTCTACGAGGTCAAGTCCACGGCAGGTGACACCTTCCTCGGTGGGGAGGATTTTGACCAGCGCGTGATGACCTTCTTGCTGGAGCAGTTCCGCACGGAGACCGGCATCGATCTCTCGGACGACACCATGGCCATGCAACGGATCAAGGAGGCTGCGGAGGCTGCCAAGTGCGAGCTTTCGACGGCGGAGACGGCCGAGATCTCGCTTCCGTTCATCGCCGCGGATTCGTCGGGTCCCAAGCATTTGCAGGTCCGTCTGACCCGTTCGCAGCTCGAAGAGCTGGTCGGCGATCTCGTGGAGGGCACCCTGGGTCCCTGCCGGAACGCCCTCGAGGCCGCCCGGCTGGAGCCGGGGGAGATCGACCAGGTTATTCTCGTGGGTGGGCAGACGAGGATGCCGCTGGTCCAGGAAACGGTCACCAAGTTCTTCGGCCGGAAGCCCTGCCAGGACATCAACCCCGACGAGGTCGTCGGCATCGGGGCGGCCATCCAGGGCGGCATTCTGCAGGGCGAGGTCAAGGATCTGATCCTGCTGGACGTGACGCCGCTCTCCCTGGGCATCGAGACCCACGGCGGGCTGTTCACCAAGATCATCGAGCGCAACGCCACCGTCCCGACCAAGAAGTCCATGGTGTTTACGACGGTGGCGGACAACCAGACCACCGTCGAGGTCCACGTGCTCCAGGGCGAGCGCGGCCTGGCCGCCGAGAACCGCTCCCTGGGGCGTTTCGACCTCGTCGGCGTACCGCCGGCTCCCCGCGGGGTTCCGCAGATCGAGGTGACCTTCTCCATCGATTCCAACGGGATCGTCCACGTCTCCGCGCGCGACCTCGCCACCGGCAAGGAGCAGGGCATCGAGGTCAACCCGGCGGGGGGCCTTTCCCGCTCGGAGATCGACGCCCTGATCGCCGAGGCGGACAAGTACCGCCAGGATGACCAGCAACGCCGGGAAGTGCGGCAGATCCGGAACCGCCTGGAAGGCCTCGTCTACACCAACGAGCGGGTGCTTCGCGAGTTCGGTGGCAGTCTGAGCACCGAGGATCGCGACCATGTTCGATCGACACTGAACCGGGCGAGGAAGGCCCTCAACAGCGAGGACCGTTCGGTTCTCGAGGAGGCCATCCTGGCCGTCCAGGAGGCGGCCCAGATCCTCGCCCAGGTGATCATGTACAACCCCATGTCAGCCTTCGGAGGGATCTCGTCCGACACGCCGGACGGGGAAGAACCTGAGGAGAGTTGACCGTATCTGGGAAAACGGAACCATGACCACAGGAACTCGGCGCGATTACTACGAGATCCTCGGCGTTGAGCGAAGCGCCGGCGTCGAGGAGATCAAGAAAGCCTACCGGCGCATGGCTGTGCGGTACCACCCCGACAAGAATCCCGACAACCCCGATGCGGAGGAACGGTTCAAGGAAGCCTCCGAGGCCTACGCCGTGCTCTCCGATCCGGAGAAGCGTGCCCGGTACGATCGCTTCGGTCACGAGGGTCTCGGCGACGTGGGGTTCACGGGATTCGACTCGGAAAGCTTCGTCGATTTCGCCGACATTCTCGGCGACCTCTTCGGCTTCGGCGATCTCTTCGGTGGTCGCCGGAGGACCTCGCATCGCGCCCAACGTGGCAGCGATCTCCGCTTCACCATGAGCCTGACCCTGGAGGAGGCCGCCCGGGGCGTGACCAAGACCATCCGCGTCCCCCGTCTGGAGGTCTGTGACGAGTGCGGCGGCAGCGGGGTGGCCGGTGGTGGCTCGCCCGAAACCTGTCCCACCTGTGGCGGGCGAGGCCAGGTGGCGTACCGCCGGGGTTTTCTGACGGTGGCCCAGACCTGTCCCAGCTGTCAGGGCCATGGGCGGGTCGTGCGGAACCCGTGCCGCGCCTGCCGCGGCCGGGGCCGGACCGAGCACGAGGTCTCCCTGGAGGTCAAGATTCCGCCCGGCGTGGACAACAGCATGCGCCTGCGCCTGAGCGGTGAGGGCGAGTCGGGCGTGCGCGGCGGCCCACCGGGGGATCTGTACGTGGTCGTCGCCGTGGAGGCCCACGAGCTGTTTACCCGTGACGGCGCCGATCTGCACATGACCCTGCCCGTCTCCGTGTTCCAGGCCATGCTGGGGACGCGGCTGAGGGTGCCGACGATCCTGGGCGAGGAACAGGAGATCGAGATTCCGGCGGGGGCCCAACCGGGGCAGGTCATCCGCGTGCGGGGCAAGGGAATGCCGGTGTTGGAGTCCCGGGGCACCGGGGACCTGTACGTACATCTCAAGGTTGTTATCCCCGAGAGGCTGAGCCCCGAGCAGCGCCGGCTGATCGAAGAGGCAGCGGCGCATGGCGGCGAGGCGGTCCGCGATGACGAGGGCCTGCTGCACCGGATCCGGCGCCGCCTGGCCAACGACGGGTGAGGCCGGACGACCGCTACCTGGTGGTCAGCTGCCGCCTGGGCGCCGGTGGTGAGGAATCCCTGGGCGACGCGTTGTTGGACCTGCCCACCCTGGGCTGCGAGATCGTGCCGGCGGAGACCGGCGGTTCCGAGGCAAAGATCTACCTCTCCATGGATGCCAGCTGGGCGGTGGCGGCGCTTCTGGAACGGCTGGCTGCGTGTGGGGCGACCGCCATCGTCGAGGGGGAGCTCGAGGCCGAGGACTGGGTGCGTGCCTTCCGGGAACGCGCCGTGGCCTTCCCGGTGGGTGCGACGTGGTGGATCGATCCCCGTCCGGGGACGGGAGAGCCTCCGCCCCCCGGCCGCCGCCGGCTCGCCGTCGAGCCGAGGATGGCCTTCGGCTCGGGGAGCCACGAGTCAACCCGGCTGATCCTCATGGAGTTGGAGACGCTGCCGGTGGCCGGAAGGCGAGTCCTCGACGTTGGGACGGGCAGTGGCATCCTGGCCGTGGCGGCCTCACTCCTGGGTGGCCGTCCCGTGGTCGGGTTGGACATCGATCTCGCCGCGGTGTTCGAGGCGGTCCAGACAGCCTCGGAGCAGGAGCTTCCGGGGAGCATCCACTTCCTGGGCGGGACCGTCGCAGCCCTCGACCCGGGACGTCCCTTCGACCTCGTGCTGTGCAACATGATCTGGGAGAGGATGCGCTCCCTGCTGCCCTCCCTTGTCCGCCTGACGGCCTCCGGAGGCCTGGCGGTGCTTTCCGGTCTCCTGCGCGTTCAGGAAGCGGCGGTGGCGGAGGAGCTCTCGGGGACCGGATTTCATGTCATCTCCAGCCGGGGGCTTGGGGAATGGCTGGGCCTGGTGGCGGCACATGGCTGACCCCTGGATCCTCGTGGAGGCGTTGCCGGCAAAGGCCGGTGCCGTGGTGAGCCTGCCCGCCGGCGAGGCCCATCACCTGAGAAAGGTTCTTCGGAAAAGGCCCGGCGACGAGGTGGTTCTCTGCGACGGCGCCGGGCGGATCGCCAACGCCGTGCTCGTTCCCGGCGAGGCGGGAACGGCGGCGGTGGAGCTCCGCCAGGTGCGCCAGCTGCCGCGGCCCGACCCCGCGGCCGTACCGTCGGTGGCCCTGGGGGTGTTGCACGGGCACGCCATGGACTGGGCTGTCCAGAAGGCCGTGGAGCTGGGGGTTCCGCGTTTCGTGCCGGTTCTCTGCCAGCGGTCCCAGCTGGGCCGGACCGCGGCGAGCCGGCGACTCGAGCACTGGCGGCGGGTGGCCCTGCAGGCCCTCAAACAGTGCCGGCGGGCGTGGCGCATGGAGCTCGCCGCGCCGTGTTCGCTTGAAGAGTTGCTCCGGGAGGTGGCGGCGGGGGAGGGGGTCCTGGCGGACCGGGAAGGGATGCGGCCCGGACAGCTATCCATGGACGGCTCCCGTCTCCTCCTGGTCGGCCCCGAGGGAGGTCTCGGCGAGGCCGAACGGGCGGCCGTCCTGCGGGCTGGCTGGCCGAGCGTCCGCCTGGGCGAGCACGTCCTCCGCGCCGAGACCGCGGTCGTGGCCGGCGTGGCCCTTCTCGGCCGGTGAACGGTCCCAGGCCGGACGGGGAAGAACCGCGTGTGATGTACTGTTGCTCACGGGGAATGGAGGGTGAGGATGCTGGTGGATTCCCACGCGCATCTCAACATGTACGAGCCCGGGGAGCTGCCCGGGGTGCTGGAGCGGGCGGTGTTGGCCGGTGTCGGGGGTATCGTCGTGCCGGCCACCGGTCCGGACGATCTCGAGGCCGTCACCGCCCTCGTGAGGGATCACCTCGAGCTGCTGGCCGGCGCCGTGGGGGTCCACCCGCACGAGGCCAGCTCGTTGAACGGCGAGGTCAAGGAACGGCTCGAACGGCTCCTTGGGAGCGATGGCATCGTAGCCATTGGGGAGATTGGCCTCGACTATCACTACATGAGCTCGCCGAGAGAGGACCAGATCAAGGCCCTGGAATGGCAACTGGACCTGGCGATGGAATCCGGCCTTCCGGTGATCCTCCACAACCGCGAGTCCTGGGAGGACATGGAGAGTATCCTGGCTTCCCGGGCCGGGGCCCTGCACGGCGTATGTCACTCCTTCTCGGAGGGTGAGGCCGCCACCCGAAGCGTCGTGGAGATGGGCCTGTACGTGGGCATCTCGGGCATGGTGACCTTCCGGAGGGCCGACAACGTGCGCGAGGTCGTGCGGACCGCCGGCATGGACCGGATCCTGGTGGAGACCGACAGCCCCTACCTGGCGCCGGTGCCTCACCGGGGCCGGCGGAACGAGCCGGCCTGGGTTCGTCACGTGGCCGAGGCGGTGGCGCTCGAGCTCGAGTTGGGCGTCCGCGAGGTGGTGGTGCGCGCCACGGCCTCGGCCAGGCGGCTGTTCCGTTTGCCCGAGGGTTGGGGCGCCGTATGAGGGTGTTTCCCTGTCCGCTCCTCGGGACCGAGGTTGGGCTCCCGGACCGGGTGGAACGGATCGTCTCCCTCTCGCCAAGCCTGACTGACTGCGTGGCTCGCCTTGGCCTCGAGGAACGGCTGGTTGGCCGTTCCGCCTGGTGCTGGCGCCCGGAGGGCATCGAGCGGTTGCCGGTGGTTGGCTCGTACACGGGGGTACGGCGGGAGGTCCTTGACCGCCTGGCTCCCGATCTGATCTTGATGACCTCGGGGGTGCAGGAACCGCTGGCCCGGGAGCTCTCCCGTGCCGGCCAGCCGGTCTACGTGGTGCCCCTGCCCGTGACACTCTGGGGCATCCTGGACAACCTCGCCACGGTCGCCCTGATCGCCGGCGAGGCCGATGCGGCCTTCGGCCCGCTCGGGCGGCTCCACGATGCCGTGGGGGCGCTGCGGGATATCCTGGAGCCCCGGCCGACGTATGTGGAGATCGACCTCGGGGGGGCCGTCACCTGTGGGCGTGGCTCCTACGCCTACTGGGCGCTGCGGTGGATGGGGCTCTCGCCCTTGATTCCGCCGGGTGATCGGGCGTGGTCGACGCCGGGGAGCTCGTGGCTGGCGTCTCTCCGACCCGACATCATGGTGTACGACCCACAGCCCGGCCAGCAGGAGACTGCGGAGAGTGTGCGGGACCGTCTGATGGTGCGGGGCCTGGAGGACTGGCTCGAGAGAGGGATCGAAATCGTTGTGACCGGGGGCAATGTGCTGGCGCACTACGGGCCCCGGTTGCTCGAGGAGGGCCTTCCCGCTCTTGCCAAACGTCTCAGGCGTTGATGGAGCAGCTCAGTTGCGGGCTCGGCGGGGACGGCCGGGCCGCCTCCGGACCGAGGTTATGCCGATGGAGATCAACCCTTCGCCCTCGTCGAAAGAGACGTCGAGACGTTTCGGGGCGGGCAGGGAAATGCTGAACTGATCGAAAAAGCCGGGCGCCTTGAGGCTGACCGAGCGGCGCCGGCGGGTCAGCGGAACCGCACCCTCTTCGTCGCCATTCTTGAGGATCTTGACGCCGATTCTCTTCTTCGATCGATCGAAAAAGAGCACGGCGTGCGTGGCGTCGAAGAGGCCGAAATCTTCGACGGCTTGGGCATCGAAAGAGATCAGTCCGCTTGGCCGGATTGTCGCCTTCGGGCGAGAAGGTTTGGTCGTCTTTGGGATGAATTTCTCGTATGCCATCCTGCACCTCCATTGAGTTGGAAAATGATTGTAATATTTTTCTTTTCAGAAGTCAACCGGGAGTTCTCTTCAATTGAGTCGGGCGGTTGTTACGGCGGATGGGGTGGACGATGGGCACGTTTTTGGGCGTTGTGGGGAAGCGCATTCTCGAGGACCCAAGCCCGGTTGACCTGGCATGGAGCGGTGCGTACGAAGCTCCCCGGGAGAGCGTGCCTGCTCCTGGTTCTGGAGTGGAAGTGCCACGGAATCACTCAGATGAAAGGGTGTGGTTTGCGCTGGAGCTGTCCCTGGCGTGGCGGTCAAATCGGCTGGCCGGGACGGCGGAATGCGCCGGGCGGAAGGGTGCGGGAATTCCCCGGCGGGAGTTCTGGGCTACACTGGGATCGGCGCTGAGGGAGGATCAGGTGACCCAGTGGATCGAGATCGAAGCCGACGCGCTCCGGCACAACATCGAGGTGCTGCGGGGCGTCGTTTCGCCGGGAACGCAGCTGGCGGCGGTGGTCAAGGCCAACGCCTACGGCCACGGGCTGGCCGAGGTCGCGCCGGTGGTGGCCCGGGAGGTCGAGTGGCTCGCGGTGCACTCCCCCAAGGAGGTCCGGGAGCTGCGAGAGCTTGGGATCGAGAGTGCGGTGCTCGTGATGGGCTTTGCAACGCCTCACGAGTTGGGGTGGCTGGACGACCGGTGCCACGTCCTGGTATCCACCGAGGAGACCATCGGCTGGCTGGGCGAGCTGCGGCGCGGTGGCGGCCCCGCGGTATCCGTGCATCTCAAGGTGGAGACGGGCACGAACCGTCAGGGCGTTCGGATCGAGCGGATCCCTTGCATGTGCGCCGCGGCGAGACGGGAGGGGTTGGAGGTGGCCGGTCTGGCCATGCACTTCGCCAACATCGAGGACACCCTGGAGCCGACCTTCGCGAGGCGGCAGCTGGCGACCTTTCATGACGCGCTGGAGACCATGAAGCGGGCTCTTGGACACCGGCCCCGCTGGATCCACGCGGCGTGCTCAGCGGCGGCCCTCCTCGTGCGGGAGGCGGACTTCAACATTGCGAGGGTCGGCATCTCCATGTACGGGCACTGGCCTTCCCGGGAAACCCAGCTGGCCTGGCAGCTTGAACACGGGAAACAGGCCCTCGATCTCGAGCCGTCCCTGACCTGGAGAACGGTCATCGGGCAGCTCAAGACCGTTCCTGCTGGCGAGACCGTCGGCTACGGAAGGACCTGGCGGGCCCTGCGGGAAACCCGCCTTGCGGTGCTGCCGGTCGGGTATGCCGACGGGTATCCAAGGGTCCTGGGGAACCGCTCCAGGGTCCTGATTCGAGGGGTGCCCGCCCCGGTGGTGGGCCGGGTCTGCATGAACATCATCATGGTCGACGTCACCGACGTGCCGGATGTTGCCGTGGGCGATCCGGTGACCCTGATCGGGCGGGAGGGAGAGCTTGCCGTCACGGCGGAGGAGCTGGCTTCCCACTGCGGTACCATCAACTACGAGATCCTGGCACGTCTTTCCCCGGCCATACCGCGGCGGCTGAAGGGGACCGCCGTGTCATGAAGAACACCACCGGGAACGGGCCGGGACCGGGGAGGCTCCTCGGAGGGGCGTCCGCTCCATGATGGAGCCTCCGGCGTCCCGTGGACCGTGGCCGTCCTCGGCCAGCGTCGTCATTCCGACCTACAACCGGTTGGAGCAGCTCCATCGCGTGGTGGAGGCATTGGTGAGCCAGGAGCATCCCTGGCCCCTGGATCTCGAGGTCATCGTCGTGGACGATGGCTCCACCGACGCCACGCGGGAGTGGCTTGCCTGCCGGCCCCACGGGGTCCGGGCCCTCCGACAGGAGAACGCGGGACCGGCACGGGCCAGGAATCGGGGTGTCCGGGCGGCCCGGGGGGAGATCATCCTGTTCCTCGGGGACGACACGGTGCCCCAGCCGGGATGGCTCGGCGCGCACCTGGAAGCCCATCGCGTGCTCGGCGTCGAGCAGCCTCTCGCCGTACTCGGCTACACCGGGTTTCCGCCGGAGGAGGACGGTCCCTTCGCACGATGGATCAATGAGTTCGGCGCACAGTTCGGCTACCTGTTGATCGACGATCCCGGCCGGGTGCCCTTCAACTTCTTCTACACCTCGAACGTCAGCCTTGGGCGGGAGCTCTTCCAGGAGCTCGGAGGGTTCCGGGAGGACTTCCCCGCCGCAGCGTGGGAGGACATCGAGCTCGCGTATCGCGGCGCGCAGCGGGGGATGCGGCTGATCTACCGGCCGGAAGCCCGGACGATCCACGAGCACGCCGTCGGTCCGCAGAGCTTCCGGAGACGGCAGGAGGTGGCCGGCCGCTCGGCTGCCATCTTCGCCCGGCTCCACCCGGAGCTCGCCGGGTTTCTCGGGGTCGTCGACACCCGCGGAGAGAGGGCGAGGAGGCCCGGCCGCCTCGAGGTCGAGCTCTGGACCGTGCTGGCGAGATTGGCCGACCTCCTCCCCGGCGTCGTACCCCAGAGCGTCATCGGCCGGGCGCTCGACACCGCCTACCGCCGCGGCCTGACCGAGCCCGTCGCAGGCCAATCCTCCGGGCCGGGTCCCGACTGTTTGCCGGACGATTGACGACCTACTGAGACCCCGGCTGGGCCGCCCCCGCCTGTGGGCGGCGGAGCCGGACCATCAGGAGGCTGGCTGCGCCCGGGGAGATGCCGGGAGAGGGCGGGGCCGGGGGCGTGCCGAACTCGAGAACTGCGACTGCGACATCGGACCTCCAGCGGAGGATGATGGTCCCGTCGGGTCCGGATTCGCTCGACGCGGGCGATCCCAGCCGGACCATGGCCTGGGCCGGGGTCCAGCGTGCCTCGAGGCCGGAGGGGCCTTCGAGCCGGTAGGGCGAGTACCTGGCCACATGCTGAACGTCGATGAGGATGTCGTCGAGGCGCTGGCGCTCGTCAAAACGGAGGATCCAGAGAACCGCCGGGCCGGCCCTCGCTGTGATGACCGGGTTCGAAGCCAGGTTTGGAGGTAGGTGAAAGGCCGCAACGACCCGGGACCGGGAGTCTCCCAGGGTCACCGGCCCAAGCGAACCGGTGGCCAGGTCCAGGGCCAGGGATTGACGGTGGTGCTCGAGGATCTGCCAGACCCGTGGATCGGCGAGGAAGCTGCGTTCGCCGGGGAGGGTGACGGGAAGATAGAGATCCCGGGCGCCCGAGGCGAGGATGCCGTCGAAGATCTTCAGCGCCTCGTTCCGGCGGCCCGTGGCCCAGGCGGCGGCTTCGAGGTAGACGCCGATCTCCATGCGGCGCGGCTGGATCGCGAGGGCGGCCGCCAGGTGCCGGTAGGCCTCCGGGTAGCGTCCCATGTGGAACAGGGCCCGTCCCAGCTCGGCGTCGAGCTCGAACTGCTCGGGCGTGTCCAGCTCTGCCACGGCCTCCAGCGGTTCGAGAATCTTGATGACCTCGGCGTAACGGTGGGACCGGGCCAACTCGGCCGCCCGTTGAAGGGCCGGTCCGACCCCGCCCTGGCCCATGGCCACCCCGGCGGCCAGCACGGCGCCGGCAAGGCATGCCAGGACTCTCCGGAAAACCATGGAAAAACCGTACCACGGAACCGCGGTGGGTTGTGTGATCCCGGGCGCCCGAACGCCGGCAGAGCCGGGCTCCCTTCCCGGCCCATTCCGGCAGGTTCCCATCGAGGAACCTGGAGGCATGGGGTGGTTTCCGATGGAGCGGGGCGTGATTGTCCTGCGCAACCATCCAGGGCGAGGGCTCCCGTGGAGGTGTACGCTGGTGCCCCGGACCATGGAATTCGCAGGCCGGAGCCGGCAGTGCGCGCCGCCGTTTCCGGAGGGGAACCGGTTGGGTTGAGGTGCGCTTCGTGTACCATGACGTCATGGTCGAGCCATACAGCGCCGGGTCCGCCGGCCTGAGCTTCAGAGCGCCCTCCAGGGGACTGGACGAGGCGGTGATGGAACGGCTGAAAGCCGGTCTCGGTGGCTGTCCGGACGTGGCCTTCGCCCACCTGGTCGAAAGCTGGGTGACCGGTCACAAGCCGGCGTTGACCCTCTTTGTCTGGATCGTGCCGCAGGCCATGGGATCCATCCGTTCAGCGCTCAACCTCGTGTGCCGTACCGTCGGGGAGAGCCTTCCCGACGAGACCTTCGTCGATGTGGTCATCTTGAACTCGGCGCCGGAGCTCCTCGCTGGCGTGGAGGCCGTTGGGTGCCTCCTGGTGGAGCGGGATCCCGGGGAACGTCGCAGGGCGTTGGAAGGCGCCCGTGCGGGGATGGACGAACCCCCGGACACGGGAAGCGACGGGGGCTGGTGGCCCTTCGGACGCCGCTGAGGTCTCCTCGCGGTCCGGCCCTCAATCGTCGAAACGCCGGCGTTGCTTCTCGACCCAGTCGGGGGAGCGCAGGAATACCGGATCAAGGGTTTGGAGACAGTAGCCGGCAATCAGCTGGGAGGCGCCGAAGCGATAGACGTTGATGGAGAGATCGGAGGGGAGCAGCTGCCCGATCGTGTCGACCAGCCGGAGGAACTCCTCGGACTTGTTTGAGAAGAGGCCGCCGCGAAGCGCGAGAACCAAGGCGACGCGTTCCTCCTCGTCCTCGGGTTGCATGCCGAAGAGATAGACCGCTTCCACCTGCCGCTCTCGGCGTGCGAGCTCCTGCAGGTTCTGGAGAAAGGAGGCCGGAAGCTCATCGTCGCGCAGTCCCCTCAGCCTGACCTGGGTACCCGAGTGGATTCGGATCTCGTCAACCACAGTGTCCTCCCCATGCGTTCACGTTCGATCCTACCGCGGTGGGCCCGGTTCGTCCATGGCCTTCCCGGTGCTACCATGTTCTGAAGGTGGAGGTGCCTTGGGAGACACGGTTGTCATCATCGCGGCTCATGCCTTCGAGGCCCGGGCGGCTGCCGGCGTCGGCCGGCATGTTCAGAAGGAGCGGTGGGGCCCCTGGATGCTGTACCGGGGCGAGATGTGGGACATTCCCATGGCCGTCATCCGCTCGGGGCCCGGGAAGATCGCCGCGGCCGCGGCCGCCCAGGCGGCAGTGCAGTACCTGGAACCCATGCTGATCGCCTCCTTCGGGGCGGCCAGCAGCGTCGATCCGAGGGTGGAGCCAGGTACCGTTGTCGTCGCGCGCGAGGTGGTCGATGTGGGGCTCTTGGGCCTGCACGATCTCCCCGTGCACGTTCCCTCCCGCTTCGCGCCCAACCCCCTGATGGAGACCCACCTGCTCCAGGTCCCCGGCGTCCGGAGCGGGACGATCCTCAGCTGGGAGGGCAAGACCCTGGCGCCGTTCCCGGTGCCGCCCCTCGATCCGCCGGCCGAGGGCATCCTTGTCACCGACTGGGAGAGCTCGGCGATCGCCCTGGTTGCCGGGATGTGGGAGGTGCCGTGGGGGGCACTCCGTGTGGTGGCCGACCACGGCGAGCCCGATCGCCTGCGCCGACTTGCCGCCGTGGCGCGGCGCCCCCTACAATGGGGCGCGGAAGTGTTGCGGCGGGGTTGTCATGGGTTCGCCTTCGGCGATGCCACCACCCAGGATCTCGATGCCCCCGGGGAGGTCAGATGAAGATGGAACGGGAGACTCTGGGCGGTGTTACCGTGGTCAGGATTCACGGGGTGGTCAAGCTGGGAGACTCCGCCAGAGAGTTGGCAGCTCTGCTCGAGGAGCTCCTCTCCACGGGAAGCGATGCCGTTGTCCTGGACCTCGAGGATATCGACTACCTGGATTCCACGGGTCTCGGAGAGCTCGTGGGATACCTGCAACGGTTCTCCGACGCCGGCAAACGTCTGGCGCTCCTCAACCCACATACGCGGGTGGTCAACCTGCTCAAGCTGACCCGCCTGGACGAGGTCTTCACGATCTTCTCCGACCGCGCCGTGGCCCTCGAAGCCCTGGGAGAGTGAGGGACGGCCGCGAGGTCCAGCCATGGGGCGAGACGGCCGGCTCCGATGACGTTGGATGGGGGAGTAATCCTGGTGCGAAAGGGGGGACTCGAACCCCCACGGCCTTGCGACCACAAGATCCTGAATCTTGCGCGTCTACCAATTCCGCCACTTTCGCACGCGCCACGGCATACTAGCATTCCCGGGAGTTGTGTCAAGATGAGCTGGCTCCAGCGGCTGGGGCCGGCCGGTGCGAATGTCCCGCCGGCCGAAGGACGGCCCACGATGATGGAGGTTCAGGATTGAGCGAGGAGAAGAAAAGGCCGGGGGAGGGACCCCGGCGCTCGAACGCCGCCGCGCCGCCGGCGTCAGGAACGGTTGGAGCGCCGGACGCCCAAGATGTGGCCGCGCTGATCGAGTCGCGCCGCACCCGCGGCATGACCCTCAACCAGCTGGTGTCCCACTTCGCCGCGGATTCCTCCCTGGACCGGGCCGAGCTCAGGCGCCGGCTGCGGAAGACGCTCCGGCGGCTCGAATCCGAGGGACGGGTCGTGCCCGGCCGGGGAAAGCGGTACTTCGGGCGGGAGATCTCCAACCTGGTCAGGGGCCGCCTCGAAGTGCGCGCCGGCGGTGTGGCGGTGGTGGAGCCTGAGGCCGCAGGGAAGCCCCCCGTGGTCATCGGCAAGGCGGGTCTGCGGGGCGCCATGGCCGGCGATACGGTGCTGGTCCGGGTCGAACGCCCCAGGCGGCGCGCGCGGGTCGCTGGCATGGCCGAGGGCGTCGTGGTCAAGATCCTCGAGCGCCCACAGCGCCACGTGGTCGGCCGGTGGACGATGGCCGGTGGGCGGCCCATCGTCCGGCCCGTCAACCGGAAGCTGGCGTTTCCCATCATCCCCAAGGGCCCACTCCCCTCGCCGGGGCCGCGGGAGGGGGAGTTCGTGGTCGTCGATCTCCTCAAGGGTCCCGACCGGAGCCAGCATGCCCAGGGGCGGGTTCGCGAGGTGTTGGGGCTGCTGGGCGAGCCTGGTGTCGAGGATCGCGTGGTGCTGCGGTTTCACGATATCCCCGGGGAGTTCCCCGGCGCGGCTCTCGAGGAGGCTGCGGCGCTGCCGGGGGGGGTCGAAGGGCGGGATCTTGCCGGGCGATGGGACCTCCGGGACCGGCCCGCCATCACCATCGATGGGATCACCGCCCGCGATTTCGATGACGCCGTCAGCGCCCGACCGGGGCGTGACGGCGCCATCCTCGTGGAGGTGCACATCGCCGACGTCAGCCACTACGTCAACCCAGGCGGAGCCCTGGATGCCGCGGCCAGAGAGCGCGGCACCAGCGTCTACCTTCCCGGCCGCTGCGTTCCCATGCTGCCGGAACGGCTCTCCAACGACCTCTGCTCCCTTCGGGAGGATGTCGATCGGTTGACTTTGACGGTGGTCTTCGATGTGGATCCCCAGGGCAAGGTCGCACGCTGGAAGGCTCGCCCCTCTGTGATCCACTCCCGCCGTCGCTGCACCTACGCTGAGGTGGCCAGTTGGCTCGAGCTGCCTCGTTCCCGTTGGCCCCGGGAGACCGCGGGCTTTTCCGATTCGCTTCAGCTTCTGGCCGAGGCGGCGGAGCGGCTCGGCGCCCGGCGGCGGGAGCGGGGCAGCATCGACTTCGACCTCGAGGAGCCCGAGGTCATTCTCGATCCCGAGGGGCGTGTGGTGTCCATCGAGCCCGGGTCGCGCAACCGGGCTCACCGGCTGATCGAGGAGCTGATGGTCACCGCCAACGAATGCGTGGCGCGGATCCTGATGGAGGCCGACCAGCCGGCCATCTACCGGGTTCACGACGTGCCCACCCCCGAGCGGCTGGCCGACCTCCGCACCGTCGTCACCGAGCTTGGCTTCGAGTTCCCTGAGATCGAGCATCCATTCCGGCCATCCGTTCTCCAGGACCTTCTGGAGCAGGCGGCCGGCACGGAGCACCAGCGGCTGGTCTCTTTCCTGGTGCTGCGTACGCTGGCGCGGGCGGTTTACACACCCGAGCCCCGGGGCCACTTCGCCCTGGCCACCGATACCTACCTCCACTTCACCAGTCCCATCCGGCGGTACCCCGATCTTGTGGTCCACCGTTCCCTGCGGGCCCTGGTGGCGTCCGGTGGCGGCCCGCTGGAGCCCGGCGATCGTGCGCAGGTTGATGCCGAGCTCGAGAGGGTCGCCCAGTGGTGCTCGCAGACCGAGCGCCGTGCCGAGGCCGCCGAACGCATGGCCCTCCACTGGAAGAAGGTCCTCTACCTCCAAGATCGCGTGGGCGAAGTATTCCGCGGCCACGTGGTGGGCGTCACCGAGTTCGGGCTCTTCGTCCAGCTGGACGAGCTTTACGTGGACGGGCTGATCCACATCACGGAGCTCGTGGATGACTTCTACGTCCATGATCTGGGCCGCCACACGCTGACCGGAGAGAAAACCGGACGCACCTGGCGCCTGGGCGACGCCGTCGAGGTGCGGCTGAGCCGGATCGATCTCAACACCATGCAGCTCGCCCTCGTTCCGGTGGACATGACGCCGGACCGCAAGATGCGGAAGGGCCGGCGGGGCAGGAGAAGGGTGGCTGGCGAGTAGAGATGGTTGAGACGCCCGGCGGCCACAGGTGGCGAAAAGAGGAGTGTGGATCGAAGGGGCGTGAAGGGAGATGTGAGCGAAACATGGAACCGGCCCGCATCATCATCCCGATACCGACCTACGGGTTCGACCCCACCGAAGCCGCGATTCCCTGGAAGATCCTGTCCGTGAAGGGTCACGACGTGCTGTTCGCGACACCCCGGGGGACACCGGGAGCGGCCGACTCCATCATGTTGACGGGCAAGGGGTTGGGTGTCTGGAAGGGTGTTCTTGCGGCGCGATCGGACGCCGTGGCGGCCTACCGGGAGCTGGAGCGCGACGTGGCGTTCCAGAAGCCGCTCAGCTACTCCGAGCTGCGCGTGGAGGATTTCGACGGGATCTTCCTCCCTGGAGGGCACGACAAGGGCGTCCGGGAGTACCTCGAGTCCGAGGCCCTCCAGAGCCTCGTTGCGGACTTCATCACCGCCGGCAAAGCCGTGGGCGCCGTCTGTCACGGCGTTCTCCTGGCCGCCCGCAGCACCGGCCAAGCCAGGGGAAGGTCGGCGCTCGCCGGCGCCACCGTCACCTCCCTGCTCAGGTCCCAGGAGCTGCTCGCCTGGCGACTCACCCGCCTCTGGCTTGGCGACTACTACCTGACCTACCCGGGCAGGACCGTGGAGGACGAAGTGCGCTCCGCCCTCACTGCCGCCGGCCGCTTCGTCCGGGGCCCGCTCCCGCTCTTGAGGGACGACCTCCGTCACCCGAATCGCGGCTTCAGCGTGCGCCACGGCAACCTCGTCACAGCCCGCTGGCCCGGTGACGCCCACAACCTCTCCCTGGCCTTCGACGCCCTCTTCCACGAGGTCGGCTGACCGTCATCCGCCGCCGTGCGGGACCGGCATCCTGAGGCTTTCGTCGTCGTCGAGCCCGTGGGCGCTGCCGGAGGCTCTACAATGGTCGCATGCAGGGGACGTTTCCGGCGTTGATTCGCAGCATGCGGCCGCAGCAGTGGTTGAAGAACGGGTTCGTATTCGCACCGCTGGTGTTTTCTGGGAGGGTTGGCTCGCCGGTGGCCTGGGGGGAGGCGGTGCTGGCGGCGGCGGTGTTTTCGGTGCTGGCCTCGGCGACCTACCTGGTCAACGATGTGCGGGACCGCGAGTCCGACCGGCAGCATCCGGTCAAGAAAGACCGGCCCATCGCCTCGGGGGCGCTGCCGGTGGGTGTGGCGTTGGCCACCGCGGGGATCCTGGTGGTGCTTGGGGCGGCCGGCGGGCTGGTGCTCGGCCGGACATTTGCGGTGACGGCCGGGTCGTACCTGGCACTGACGCTGGTCTACTCGTTCTTCCTCAAGGAGATGGTCTTCGTCGACGTGCTGGTGGTGGCGCTGGGATTCGTGCTCCGGGTGGTGGGCGGTGCCCTGGCGGTGCGGGTGCCGGTCTCCCACTGGCTGCTGCTCTGCGCCTTCCTGCTGGCTCTCTACCTGGCGCTTGGGAAGCGGCGGTCGGAGCTGGTGCTCCTGGGTGCCGATGCGGCGGGGCATCGCGCGGTGCTGGGGCGCTACACGCTGCCGCTGGTGGATCAGGCCATCAGCGTTGTGCTGGGCGCGACGGTTGTGGCCTACAGCCTCTACACGGTGGCGCCGAGGACGGTCTCCAAGGTCGGTTCGGACCACCTGATGGTGACGGTACCGATCGTGCTCTACGGGCTGCTGCGTTACCTCTACCTGCTCCACAGGCATGAGCTCGGCGGCAGCCCGACCCGGGCGTTGCTGACAGATCGCCCCCTGCTGGCCGCCGTGCTTGTGTGGCTGGCAGTGGCGGCGGCGGTCATCGGGATCCGCTGAGCCCCTTCCCGCCTCGGCCTGGAGAGGAGAGGAGCCTCTCGCAAAGCACGCGAGGGCCGGCGGAAGAGAGCAGAGGAAGAAGAACTGTCTCGCAAATGGCTCAAAGGGCGCAAAGGAACAGGAAGAGATCTGAGCGGGGCGACGAGCCAGCCGGTGGGGCTTTCTCCCCCGGAGCACGGCCCAACGGTGTTGACAACTGCCGAAAATGTTCGTTCGGTGGCCTCGCCTCCCTCTCCCTCGAAGGGACACTGTTCTCGTAGGCTTCCCGAGGCGATGCCGCAGCTCTCCGGGGCAGTCGGCGCCCTGATGGGTGCTTGAGCGGATGGGGGCTCATCGCTGGGATTGTGAAACGCTATTCGTAACCGGCGGGAGGAACGCGCCGCTCCCAGCAGGGCAAGCTTCGCCTCGCGCCATCGGCGCGTCCGGCCTGTGTCGTTGGGTTTTTCGGTTCAGAAGGATGCTGCCGTGCTTCGCTGCTCTCGCAGTGACATGTGGATGCCTCCAAGCTGAGGGATCGGGTGTCTCCTCCTCAAGTAGACCCCATTCTCTCTCAGTAGGGCGAGCTGTTCCCGGAGGAAGCTCTCGCTTCCGATGGCCAGGCCATCGACGAAGTACCTGAGCCGCCTGCGATAGAGGCCGCGGACAGAAAACCCGCGGGCGATCTCCTGCGTCAGTACGTCTTGCGAGAGGGCCTTCTGTCCCTCTTTCGTCGGCACGCTCCCACGGTGGTACAGGCGTTCCCGGTACTCCGTCAATGCCCTCTCCCCATCCGGCCGATCGAAGAAGGTCTGCAGCGGCGCCAGCCAGCTGTCCGTGCCCAGCTCACGCTGGATCAACGATGAGCCCTGCCACTCTTCCGGGCGCTCCACCAGCCCGGCCCGAACCGGATTGAGCTCGACGTACAGCATGCAATCCAGTACGGCCCTCAGGTCCGCCAGGTACACCGATTTGAAACGGTCGGCCCAGAACCGCCCGCGCCGTTGATAGCTCCGGTTGTACCACCGGGCGAATGCCGACTGGATGTTCCGCATGTACTCCGAGACGTCGAAGAGGCGCTTCCGGTAGTGTTCCCAGTCCGGTTCCGTCCACAGGTCGAGCCGGGCCTGTGAAGCCTTTCCGGGATACATCAGGCGAGCCCTGGCGCGGAGCTCCTCTTGATCTGCCGGGCGGGGTCGGTCGAACTTCACCACCAGGTGGTAGTGATTGCCCATGACGCAGAACGCCGCCACTTCGCAGAAGTAGATGGCCGAGAAGTGCCGGATCGTCTCGATGAGACGGCGCATGGGGACAGCGTGCGACAAGGGGTAGTCTCCCTTGTACGCGGCAACGCGGCTGTAGAGGTGATACCACGCGTCTGTTTGTGTGAACTTCAATCTGCCGATTCGAGGCATACAGACCTCCCGGATCGGCAGTGTGGATGGGCTCGCTCCCTAGTATATACCCACCCCCCAGCGGGACAAGCTCCCGACAGTATTCCCAGGAGAGAAGAGACAGGCGGTCGACAGTGTCCCCAGGGAGGGGTTGGTGGGTGCGGCCGATGATCGTGGACACCGTTACGACGAAACCGCCAAACTGTCCGTATTCGCTCGACTCCCTGCCCACGTTCGATCGGCCTCTGCACACAACAGTGTCCCCTGTCGTCCGCGGAGCTCACACCCTTTCCATGGGGGGTCTCGGGCCGGGCCTCTAGGATGAGGGGAGCTCGTGAGCGACGCGGGTGGCTGTGGCGCGAGCGTTCTTGATGCAGTCGTTGACGGAGACGCCGTGGTAGGACGAGCCGGTCAGGAAGATGCCCGTCCCGGCAGTTGCCTCCTCGGCCGTCTCCACCCGTTTCAGGTGCCCGATGGTGTACTGGGCTATGCCCCGCTCCCAGCGGAAGATCCAGTGGCGTTCGGGGGGCGCCTCGAGGTGCAGGATCCGGCGGAGCACACCCATGGAATGCTCCACGAGCTCGGTGTCGTCGAGGACGGCCATCTCCGGCTGGCGCGCGCCGCCGAGCATGGTGCGGAAGAGGAGGCGCCCGGCGGGGGCCTGGCCGGGGAAGATGTCGTGACAGTAGAGGCAGCCGAGGATGCCGAGATCCTCCTCCCGCGGGACGAGAAAACCAAAACCGCGCGCAGCGGAGGCTGTACCGCCGGGCGCCGGGTGATCGCTCATGAGCACGGCGATGGGAGCCGTCGGGATGCGAGATAGTGGCTCGACCGCTTGCGGAGTCAGCTCCCGAAGGAGTGCTGCGGCCTCCCGGGCCGGAAGGGCCAGTACGACACTGCGGGCGCGGATCACGTCGCCCTCGATGGTGAGCTCCAGGACGCCGTCGCGGCGCACGATGGAGCGTACGGCGGTGCCGGAGCTCAGGCGATCGCGGAGGTGGCGGCCGATGGCTTCCGGAAGCTCGGCCATTCCGCCCGCGAAGGTTGTCAGCGTACCCGAGGGGCCAGAGGGACCTCCGGACGCGGCCCCGGTTCGCCGGGCCTCGCGCATCCGGTGGATCAGGGCGCGCATCAGTGAGCCGTGCTCGGCCTCCATGGCGGCCATCTTGGGGAAGGTGGCCGCGAGCGACAGCGCCTTGGAGTCGCCGGCGTAGACACCGGTGACCATGGCGTCCACGAGGATGCGGGCGGCGGCGGCGCCGATGCGCCGGCGGGCGAAGTCGTAGACGGATTCGTCGCCTTCTGGCCGCCGGCGGCCCAGGGGCTCGGCGAGGACCCTGAGCCGGGCGCCCAGTGGCAGGAGGCCGGAGAAAAGGAAGGCCGGGGGTTTGAGGGGAACCTTGCGCGGCCTGCCCTTGCGGACGATGTACCGGGCGGCCGAGTTGTCACCGGCCCGGACCAGGCGGTCCGTCAGGCCGGCCAGCCGCGCCAGCTCGAGGGTGTCCGGGGCGTTGTCCAGGAAGCCCTGGGGACCCTTTTCCAGGACGAATCCATCCTCGACCAGCGTCCCGATCTTGCCGCCCGGTTGCGGCCCCGCATCCAGGACAAGGACGTCGTCGATTCCGTGGTCGGCCTCGAGCCACATGGCCGTTGCCAGCCCGGCAATGCCCCCTCCGACGATGACGATGGGCCCGTTCATACGCTCGACGGGCGGGAGCTGGCGATGACGCTCTCGGGGGCCGCGAAGCCATCTGGCACGACGCGCTGGAGCGCGGTCGGCATCTCCTCGGGTTGGACGTCGGGCAGGATCCTGAGGTCCGCCAAGCCGTCGTCGATCAGGACGCCGGGACAGACCACGTGCCCGCCGCTGGCCTGCCTGCCGTCGCCCGCGCCCGCCACAACGGTGTCGATCCGATGGGTGGCGGCCTCCACGGCGAAGAGCGCCGCATCGCCGCCCCCCCTGGTGACACGGACCGCCACGGTGTGACCGTGACGCCGCAGCATCTCCACGGCCCGGTGTATCTCCGGACAGACCGCCGCCTTGCCGTGCACAATGACCCGGACGGTGCTTCTTCGCACCATGGGAGCCTCCTTCCTGACAGCGAGAGCGTATCACCGCGCTTGGGAAGGGGCCACCATGTGGCCGCGATCCGCCCGGTGGGCCGGACCCGGCAACCGGGTGTTCAGGATCCTGATCTTCCTGCTGATCCTGCTGGCGTTCCGATTGCTCGCCAGGTTCGCCAGGAAGCTGGTCTGGAAGGTCCTGGATGCCTCCAAGGTCCAGGCATCCCGCCTCCTCAAACGAACGGTGCAGTCGGTGACCGGTACGCTCGTTATGGTCGTGGGTTTGCTGGTGGCGCTGTCCCAGCTGGGGCTTGATATGACGCCGCTCCTCTCCGGCTTCGGAGTCGCCGGCATCGTCGTGGGCTTCGCATTGCAGGACTCCCTGGCCAACTACGCGGCCGGCGTCATGATCCCGGCCCATCGCCCGTATGATACGGGTGACCTGATCGAGGTTTCTGGCACACTGGGCAAGGTGGAGAACATGACGCTCGTGGCCGCAACGCTCCTGACCATCGATCACCAGGCCCCGGTCATCCCCAACAACAAGATCTGGGGCGACGTGATCCGGAACATCACCGCCCAGAGGATCTGCCGCGTGGACATGGTCTTCGGGATCTCCTACTCCGGCGACATCGTACATGCCGAGGGGGTGCTGGCACAGATTCTCGAGGCTCATTCCAAGGTGCTGGACGAGCCGGCGCCCCTCATCAAGGTCCACGAGCTCGGCGACTCGTCGGTGAGCTTCGTCGTTCGTCCTTGGGTGAAGACCGGAGATTGCTGGGACGTCTACTGGGACGTGACTCGCGAGGTCAAGCTGCGCTTCGACGCCGAGGGGATCTCCATCCCCTTCCCGCAGCAGGACGTCCACATCGTGGAGATGACGACGGAGCACGAGGGCTGAGCGGCGTGGCCGGCGGGATGTTCCGAAGGGTGCGCCGCGCCGGTGGAGAGGGATGGCGTGCCGACGGCGGCTGGCGGAGGAGACGTCAACCCCTTTGCCGCTCGATCGTCGGAGAGGTTGTGAGGAAAGGAATCCCGATCAAGCCGATGGCAGGCGCCGTGGTGGCCGTGGCGGTGGCCGTTTTCGCCGGCCCCGCCGCCCGTGCCGGGACCGGCACCTCTGCGCACCATGCCCCCTCGCACACCGCCGGGACGGTTTGCCCCGGGACGGGAACCGTGGAGCACCTGGACATCCCCTACGAGAACATCCCGGGTATCGATCGGGACCTGCTTTCCCTGGATCTCTACGAACCGGTCGTCGTGGAGGGGTGTCCTCCGGCTCCGGTCATGGTCTGGGTCCATGGTGGTGCCTGGAGCGTTGGCGACAAGCGAAACAAGATCGCCACCAAAGTCTCCTTCTTCAACGGGGCAGGCTGGGTCTTCATCAGCCTCAACTACCGGCTGTCCCCGGCCGACCTGCCGCAGGATCCCTCGGGTCTCGATCCTGATCGCATCGCCTACCCGGTTCACGAGAAGGATGTGGCGGCAGCGCTGGCCTGGGTGGTGGGCCATGTGGCGGCCTTCGGCGGCGATCCCAACAGCATCTCCCTGATGGGGCACTCGGCGGGCGCTGGCATCGTCTCGACGCTGGCCACCGATGAGAGCTTCCTGCGGGCTCGCGGGCTGGACCTGGGCGTCATCCGGCACGCGGTCAGCCTGGACACGGCCGCCTACGACGTACGGCGCAGGATCGAGACGGCTTCGCCTGTGATGGCCATGGTCTACCTTAACGCTTTCGGCACCGACCCGGCCGTCTGGGATACCGCCTCGCCCATCAACCACGTGGCGCCGGGAATGTGCATCCCGCCCTTCTTCGTCGTCACGAGGGGTAGCCGGGACCGTGTGGCCATCACCCTGAGCTTCACCGATGCCCTGCGCGGTGCCAGGGTCCCCGTCACCCTGCTCTACACTCCCCGGTACGACCACGCCGGCGTCAACGACGCCATCGGAAGCCCCGACGACGAGGTCATCACCCCGGCGCTGATGGCGTTCTTGGAAGCCCCCGGCCGGGCCGGCATCACCTGCTCTTCGCCGCGGCCCCGTGTGCTCCGTCCCTTGGGGAGAGCCCGCCCGGGGCGTTGACACTACTCCAGCCGCCGCACGGTTTCGTGGATGCCGTCGCCGATGAGGGCAAGCGCGATGACCAGGGTGGCGATGGCGACACCGGGGAAGGTGGCCAGCCACCAGCCGTCCACGAGGACCTTGTGCCCCTGGGCCACCAGCGAGCCCCATGTGGGGATGGAGGGCGGCACGCCGAGCCCGAGGTAGGAGAGGGTCGCCTCGGCCAGCACCAGGTCGCCCATGCGGAGGGCGGCGTCCTGGGCGACGGGTCCGGTCAGATGGGGCAGGTAGTGGAGACGCCAAACCTGGTGCCACCGGCTTCCGGCGGCGCGGGAGGCGAGCACGAACGGCCTGGAGCGAAGGGAAAGCACCTGGCCCCGGACGAGGCGGGCCAGCGTCATCCACGAGGTGGCACCGAGGACGGCCACCAGCATGGCCGCCGAGGGCCGGAAGACGGCGACGATCAGGATCATCAGGAAGAGGACGGGAAAGGCGAGCAGGGCGTCCACGAGGCGCATCAGGAGTGTGTCGAGGAGGCGTCCGGAGGTCCCGGCGACGATGCCGGTCCCCACGCCGAGGATCAGGGCGAGGAGGAGGCTCGAGGCCGCGATCATGAGCGAGATCCGGCCGCCTTCCAGAAGCTCCCGCAGGAGGTCGCGTCCGTAGCGGTCGCTGCCCAGCCAGAACGTGAAATGGCCGGTGGAGACGATGCGGGCGCCGGGCTCGATGGAGGTCGCCGCGGCCGGCGCTGCCGGTCCGGGTTCGAGGAGGACGCGGCCGTCGCTCCAGGTCGTCACGATGACGCGCGTGCCGGGCGGAAGCAGGGCGGCGTGCGCCGGGTCGGTCCCGGGCAGGCGCGGGAGCGCCAGGGGGCCGGCCCCGCAGAGAGCGACGAGCAGGACAAGCAGGGTCAGGCCCACCCGGAGCCGCCCGGGCCAACGGGCGTTCACGAGCTCCTCCGGGCCCTGGGATCGACCGCCACATAGAGGATGTCGGCCAGGAGGTTGCCCGCGATGACAGCCCCGGCGCCGAGTAGCGTTGCTGCCAGGATGACGGGGATGTCCCGGGCCCAGGCTGCGGTCCACAGGAGCCGGCCCATGCCGGGCCATGAGAAGATAACCTCGATCACCAGCGAGCCCGAGACCAGGAAGGGGAGGGAGAGGCCGAGGAGCGTGACCAGGGGCAGCAGCGCCGGGCGGAGCGCGTGGATCCACAGGATTCGGCGCCGGGGGATCCCGCGGGCCCTGGCCGCCAGGAGGAAGCGGCTCTGGCGGATGTCCAGGAGGGCCGCACGAACGTACCGGGCCGTGGAGGCGGCCCCCGCCAGACCGAGAATGCCCGCCGGGAGGATCAGGTGGCGCAGAAGGTCGAGAAGGCGCCGGGCCGCGGGGAGGGTGGCGGCGTCCAGGGAGTGCATGTGTGAGGAGGGGAGCCATCCGAGCTGGACCGAAAAGAGAAGGATGGCCAGGCCGGCCAGCCAGAAGGTGGGCATGCCGTACACGCCGAGGCTGAGGACTGTCGTCACGCGGTCGATCCAGCCTCTCGGGCGGGCGGCGGCGAGGACAGCCAGGGCGATGCCCAGCAGCAGGTCCAGGAGCAGCGCCGTTCCCGTCAGGATCAGCGTCGGGGGAAGCGTCCGGGCGATCAGCCGCCGGACGGGCTGTCGGTAGAGAAAGGAGATGCCGAAATCGCCGGTAATGGCGCCCTCGAGCCAGCGCATGTACTGCTGCGGCAACGGCTGATCCAGCCCGTAGCGGTGCCGGACGGTCTCGCGGGCTGCCGGAGAGAGGTCGGGGTTGTCCAGGAGATCCGCCACGGAGCCGGGCACGGCGTGGACGACGATGAAGGTCAGGGTGACCACGAGCCACAGGATCGGCACGGCGGCCAGGGCCCGGCGGCCGATGCGCCGGAGGGTCGGGCTCATCCGATGCTGCACGGTGTCACCCGCCGGTCCGCCGCCGCAGCCCTCACTGCCGCGCTTCGGTAACCCACCACTCCTCCAGGTTGAAGTACGGGCTCGCGTCGTTGATCACGGCCCCCTGGACGCGGCGGTTGAGGCCATCCAGACGCTCCCCCTCGTAGAGGAAGGTGTAGGGCTGGTCGCTGGTGATGATCCTCTGAATCTCGAGGAAGTAGGGTTTCTGGTCCTCGATGGTTTCCTTGGAATCGGCCTCGTCGAGCAGCCGGTCCACCTTGGGGTTGTGGTATCCGACGAAGTTGAAGGTCGGCTGTCCCGGGGGTGCCGAGTGCCAGACCGGCGTCAGGTCCACCTGGGTCCCCTCTCGCCAGGCGCTGACGAAGGCCTGGAAGCGTCCGCGGCGCAGGCGGCTGTTCATGGCGCCCCATTCGACGAAGCGGGGCTCGGCGTCGATACCGACCCGTTGGAGCTGGTCCTTGATCAGCAGGCAGATGTCCTCGCGAACATCGTTGCCGGCGTTGGTCATGAGCTCGAAGCGGAAGGCCTTTCCCCGGCGGTCCAGAAGGCCGTCACCGTCGTGGTCCTTCCAGCCGGCCTTGGCCAGGAGATCGCGGGCGGCCTGGGGATCGTAGGGAAGGGGGCGGAGCTCACGGTCGAAGGCCCACATGGTGGAAAGGACGGGGCCCACGGCGATCCTGCCGTAACCCCGCAGCACGGAGTCCAGGATGGCGTTCCGGTCGATGGCCAGCGTCAGCGCCCGCCGGACGTTTGGGTCCCTGAACAGTGGATCCCTGTTGTTCCATCCAACGTAGCCGTAGCTTCTGTCGGGGAAGACGATCAGCCGCAGCCTGGGATGGACCCGCACGTGCTCGGCCTCCCGCGGCGGCACCGCTTCCATGAGGTCGATGGCCCCGGTCTTCAGCTGGACCAGGAGGTTGGACTGGTCGGGCAGCACGCGCCAGACCACGCGGTCGAGGCGGGGGAAGCCATCGCGCCAGTAGGTGGGGTTGCGTTCGAGGGTGATCTGCTGCTGCGGCTCGTGAGCGGCGAAGCGGAAGGGGCCGGCGCTCAGAGAGTGCCGGGTCCAGTCCACATTCTCCCAGGTTGCGAAGGGGATGGACTTCCAGGCGTGGGCGGGAACGATGGGACCGTCGTTGACGTCCATCAGCTGGTAGGGATAGCTGTGACGGAAGTGGAATCGTGCCGTGTGTGTATCGAGGGCCTCCACCGAGGTGATGTTCTCCTTGATCTCGGCGCTGGGCCAGCCGAGCTCCGGAGAGACCTGGACCTTCCACGAGAAGACCACGTCCTCCGCGGTGACAGGGACGCCGTCGCTCCAGCGGGCCTCCGGTCGCAGGTGGAAGGTCAGGCTGAGCCGGTCGGGGCTGAACTCCCAGGAGGTGGCCAGTCCCGGCGTGAAGGAAGGAGGGTGCGCCCGGTAGTCGGGTTGCTCCACGGCCAGGGTGGGGTAGAGCAGCGAGAGCACGTCATCCCCGAACGAGGAGCCCGTCAGGTAGGGGTTCCAGTTGTCGATGTCGGCCAGCGCACCGATGACCACCGTGCCGCCGCGGTGCGGCCCCGCCGGCGTCTGGACCGCGGCCGGAGTCGGTTGGACCTCGGGCGCCGGCGCCCGGCCGCAGGCGGCCAGGGCGAGCAACACGGGGACGAGCAGAAGACGGCGCAGCGTTCGGTGCATCATGGACTCTCCTGCTTCATCGTAGCCAGGAACGCCCACCGCGTCCATGGCCTGGCCCTTCGTGCCCCGCAGACGGCGACCGTGCAACCCCGAAGAATGCGAGAGGGCTACATCGTGTGCTTCGGGTCATGTCTCGCCCGGCAGGGCTGTCGCTCGGGCCGGCCGCCGGCACGCTCCCGGCTGCACGCCTCTTCATGGTTGGAATGAGGCAGGGGCACATTCATGGGCCACTCCCTTTGCGTGGTAGCATCACGCGAAGAGGGCAGCCAGGACATCGTTGTGGCAGCTCTTGTTGGCGCCATGGGTTTCGATCTGAAGATGGGTGTGGGGCAACGGAGAATGTCGCTCGAATGATCCTGGGACATCTCGGCAAGTGGTGACAGTGTCGACAACGGTTGAAGTGGCCGCGGGAGCGGATGAAGCGATCCGCGAGAAGGCGCAATGTCGGAACCTGAGCTCCTTCGTATGCGGCTCCGCGGGAGGCGATGCGGGCGGGCTGGCCGGTCGCGTCGCCGGCGCTCTTCTCCTGGCTGGGCTGATCGCCGGTCTCGTCTTTCGCCTTCGCATGTTCTTCATGAACCGTTCCCTGTGGCTCGATCCGGCCATGCTCGCGCTCAACCTCGTCAGCAAGGGGTACGGTGCGCTGTTCGGTTCCCTGGATCTCAATCAGTCGGCTCCCGTGGGCTTCCTCCTTGTCTCCAAGCTCATCGGCTCGATGTTCGGCTACAGCGAGTATTCGCTGATGGCCCTGCCGTTGTTCTTCGGCATCGGCTCGCTGTTCCTGTTCCTGGCGCTTTCCTGCAGGATGCTTGGAGTGAAGGCGGCGCCCCTCGCCTTCCTGCCGTTCGCGGCCTGCTCCACGGCCGTCTACTACTCGGGCGAGCTCAAGCAGTACGAGGGTGATCTCTTCTTCTCGGTCCTGATCCTCCTCGTGGCCCACACGGCCGTACGGCGCCGGTTCGACAGGCGTTCCATTCTCGGTTTCGTGATCGCCGGCCTCGTTGCTGTCTGGTTCTCGCACACGGCGATCCTGGTGCTGGCCGGGACCGGAATGGTGCTGGCGATCCACGCCTTGCTTCACGAGCGGGAGGCCCTTCCGCGGCTCCTCGTGGCCGGCGCCGCGCTCGCTGTCCACTTCCTGGCGCTCTACGTCCTCCAGATGCGGCCCGCGGCACAGGCCGACCTCTTCGCGGCCCACGCCAAGGGCTTCGCCCCGTGGCCACGGCCCGGTGCCGGGTTCGGCACGTGGTGGTCGGAGACGATCACCGGATTCGTCTCCTTCCCACTGGGATTCGGGCGGTGGAGGCTCCTCCCCCTTGCGGGACTGGCCTCGGGCCTCGTGGCGGCCGTGGCGTCCCGGCGCCGGCGGCTCGACGGGATGTTGCTCCTCTTTCCCCTACTTCTGCTCGTTGCCGTCTCCATGGCCCATCTCTACCCCATCGAAACCGGGCTCTACGACATTCACTCACGGTTCGTTCTGTTCGCCGTGCCGTCGGCTTTTCTCCTGATCGGACTCGGGCTGGATGCCTTTTCCAAGCTGACCTGGAAACCGGTCCTCGTTTCCGCCATCCTGGGGGGAGTCCTCGTCTGGACCCCTGTCCAGACCATGATCAGGTGGCCGGGGTTCATGCGTCAGGAGATGCGCCCGTTGGTGAAAACCCTCCGGAGCGGCATGGAAGCCGACGACGCGGTCTACGTCTACTACGCCGCCGTTCCCGCCTTCCGCTTCTACACGCGCAAGGCCCCCATACCGTTCATCGCGGTCAACCGGACGCTGACTCCACGGAGCGCCGATCCCCACCAGCTGGCCCGTGCCGCAAGGGCCCGCAAGCTCTGGGTGGTGGTCAGCCACGACTCCAACAAGAACCGCCTCGCGCTGATTACGGCACTGGAAGGCCGGGGAAAGGGGGTCCATGTGGACCGGTTCCCCGGTGCGTGGCTCTACAGCGTGGTGCAGGAGCCGCGTTGAACGATGGTAGCCCTGTACCGGCGGCTGCTTCCCCAGCCCGGTCCGGGCGGAGGACCGGACGCGGAGGCGGACCCTGGAGTACAATCCCTCCGGCCGGAGGGCCGCAGGAGGTGAGCATGGGTGGTACGGCACTGATCTCGGTTTCGGACAAGAGTGGGCTGGAGCGCCTGGGACCGGGCCTGGCAGAGCTGGGCTGGACGCTGCTCTCCACGGGCGGTACGGCGCGGGCCCTCAGGGAGGCCGGGTGCGAGGTGGTGGACGTGGGCAGCTACACAGGCTTCCCGGAGATCCTGGACGGGCGGGTCAAGACGCTGCACCCCAAGGTCTTTGCCGGGATCCTGGCCGCGCCCTCGGAGGAGCACCGCCGGCAGCTCCAGGAGCTCGACATCCCTGCCATCGACCTGGTGATCGTCAACCTCTACCCCTTCCGCGAGACAGTGGCCCGCGAGGGCGTCGGATTGGCGGAGGCCGTGGAGCAGATCGACATCGGCGGGCCGAGCCTGGTCCGTGCGGCGGCCAAGAACCACGCTCGCGTCGCTGTGGTCGTCGATCCTGCGGACTATGGTGAGCTGCTCGAACGGCTCGCCAGCGAGGGAATGGACGAGGCGTACCGGCAGGGACTGGCCCTCAAGGCCTACCGGCACACGGCGGCGTACGACGCCGCCATATCGGCCCACCTGCCGGGGCTGATGGACGGCCGGCCGAGCCCGGCGGCGGTGGTGGCCGAGCGGCTCCTGGTGGCCGAGGAGATCCCGCTCCGCTACGGGGAGAACCCGCACCAGTGGGGGCTCCTGGCCCGCGTTCCCGGCCTCGGCGGGCTGGCCTCGGCCCGGCAGCTCCAGGGCAAGGCGCTGTCGTACAACAACCTTGGCGACACCAGCGGCGCCTGGCGCCTGGTGTGGGACCTGCCCGGCGCGGGCGTGGCGGTGATCAAGCACGCCAACCCCTGCGGTGTCGGGCTCGGGGAGTCCATGGTGGAGGCCTTCCGCAAGGCGCGGGCCACCGATCCCATCTCGGCCTTCGGCGGGGTGGTGGCGGCCAACCGGCCGATCGACGAATCCTTCGCGGAGGCCGTGGTGGAGCAGTTCGCCGAGGTGGTCATCGCGCCCGAGGTGGACGCGGCGGCGCGGGAGATCTTTTCGCGGAAGAAGAACCTGCGTGTGCTCGAATGCGAGGGGCCGGCCGACGATCCCGTGGTCTTCAAGTCCATGGACGGCGGCATCCTCCTCCAGGAGGCCGACCGCGGCTTCGAGGACGAGACGTGGAAGGTTGTCACGGAGAAGAAGCCCACCGATGCGGAGCGCCGGGCGCTCGATCTCAACTGGCGGGTGGTCAAGCACGTGGGCTCCAACGCCATCGTCGTGGGTGGCCCGGAGCAGGTGATGGGTATCGGCGCCGGCCAGATGAGCCGGGTGGACGCCGCCAAGATCGCCGTGGCCAAGGCCCGGGAGATGGGCCACGAGCTGGAGGGCAGCGTGGCGGCGTCGGACGCCTTCTTCCCCTTCCCCGACGGGGTGGAGGCCCTGGCCGAGGCGGGGATCCGGGCCGTGATCCAGCCCGGCGGGTCCATCCGCGACGCCAAGGTCATCGAGGCCGCCGACGCCGTCGGTATCGCCATGGTCTTCACCGGCAGGCGCCACTTCCGCCACTGAGTCGCGGGGTGGTGTGGGCGGGCATGGTCCGCCGTCTTTGACGGCGGCAACGGGCCGCTCGGTGCGGGCCGCTCGTGAGCCTTTGGCTCTCGGCGTCCCTTCCCTCGCGTCCCTGCGTCCCGGCCGAGGTGGCCGGTCCGCCCATGCCCGCGTGCTCCTGGGCATCGAGGTTGTTTCGGCGGTGTTGCTCCCCCTCCCCCCTGTATGGGAGGGATCGGGCGGGATCGCCCTCTCGCAGGCCGGAGCTGCGTCCGCATCGTCGGGACGGCCACTAGGCCAGTCCCTCCTCACTTCCTCGCTCCGGCTCCGCGAGAGAACGATCCCGCCCGATCCCCCGGGTGCTCATTGGCGTGGCGCGGCCCTGTGCGCCCTTTCGGGCGCAGGCTGCTTACGCAGCCCGGCGGGGAGGAGGCGGGCCGTCGCCTCGGTTCGGGGGCTGCACCCGTCCAGGGGAGCGGAGAGCCCGTGCTCGGCAGCTTACGCTCGGGGGACCTCGCACCAAGCTACCTGTGCTCGTGCCCTCCGCACCCCTGGACGGGATGGCCCCTCACCTCGGGCCGGCCCACCTCCCGCCCCGCCGCAGGGCCCGGTTCATTGGGCGCGCTCGGATGGCCGGGTGTGTCGTTCTTGTGGACGGTCGTGATCTCGTCACTTGGAGGCGAGGGGTGCTCAGGGTTGGTGTTCGATCGTGATGTTGCGGGGGGCCATGGGAGCTCGTTCCCTTCGGGAACTTTGCACTGGGGCGCTGAGGGTGTCGAGGGGTGCTGCGGTTTGGTTGTAGGGGCGGGCGTCTCGCCCGCCCGGGTGGGGATGCAGGAGGGGAAGTGATGGTTGCGTCTGGGCTGTCGTGGCGTCGGGGAGCGCCGGGCTTCAGCCCGGCATCGCACCCCGGGCGAAGGGCAGGCTTCACCTGACGGCCAAGGAGCAGCTCGCGATGGGTGGCACGTGCCGGGTACGAGCTTCTCGCTGACATCGGTGACGTCCTCGGCGCGAAGGGGAGAAGGTCGTACCGGGCAATGCGCGGGGAGGGCGTCAGAAGTATTGGCCGGGCATCGATGGAGGCGTCCCGCCCCGGACCCCGGCGGGAGCTTCGTGGCAGGGCAAGCTGCCCACGCGTGGCTCCCGCCGGGGGAGGACGGCGTTTCCATGCGGACATGCCGCCGTCCGCATGGGGACGGACGCCGGAGCCAAGGCGAAGGGTACCCCGCGGCCTGCGGAATTCGGGAGAGAAGAAAACGGCCCGGCGTGAGCCGGGCCGTCGGGTTCGTGTCGTGCCCAGGAATCAGTGGTGATGGTGATGGTGCTCCAGGGCCTTTTTCATGGTGGAGCCGATCTCGGCCGGGGTGGGGGCCACGGCGATGCCGGCGGCCTCCAGGGCCTTGATCTTCTCGGCCGCGGTGCCCTTGCCGCCGGAGATGATGGCGCCGGCGTGACCCATGCGGCGGCCCGGAGGGGCCGTCTGGCCGGCGATGAAGGCGACCACGGGCTTGGTGACGAACTGGGTGACGAACTCGGCGGCCTGTTCCTCGGCGGTCCCGCCGATCTCGCCGATCATGACGATTCCCTCGGTCTCGGGGTCGTCCTCGAAGGCCTCGAGGCAGTCGATGAAGTTCGTGCCCGGCAGGGGGTCGCCGCCGATGCCGACGCAGGTGGACTGGCCCATTCCGAGCTGGGTGACCTGGTGGACGGCCTCGTAGGTCAGCGTTCCCGAGCGGGAGACGATGCCGATGCCGCCCCGCTTGTGGATGTGGGCGGGCATGATGCCCATCTTGGTCTTGCCGGGCGAGATGATGCCGGGGCAGTTGGGGCCGATCAACCGGGTGGGTAGACCTTGCAGGATCCGCTGGACGCGGATCATGTCGCGGGTGGGGATGCCCTCGGTAATGCAGACGACGAGCTCGATGCCGGCGTCGGCGGCCTCGAGGATGGCGTCGGCGGCGAATGGGGGTGGCACGAAGATCAGGGAGGCCGTTGCGTCCGTTGCGTCCACGGCGTCACTGACGGTGTTGTAGATGGGTACGCCGTCCACGTCTTGGCCGGCCTTGCCGGGGGTGACGCCGGCGACGATCTTGGCACCGTACTCGCGGCACTTTTCGGCGTGGAAACGGCCTTCCTTGCCGGTCAGCCCCTGAACGACGATCTTGGTTTCCTCGTTGACCCAGATGCTCATGTGGACCCCCTCAGTTCCCCGCCACGGCGGCGACGATCTTCTCGGCAGCGTCGGCCATGCCGTGACCGACGGTCAGGGCGAGACCGGACTCGTCCAGCAGGCGGCGCCCCTCGTCGACGTTGGTACCCTCGAGACGAACGACCAGCGGGATGCTCAGCTGGATCTCCTTGGCCGCCTCGATGACGCCGTGCGCGATCATGTCGCAGCGGACGATGCCGCCGAAGATGTTGATCAGGACACCCTTGACGTTGGGGTCCGACAGGAGAATCTTGAACGCGGCCGACACACGTTCCCTGGAGGCGCCGCCACCGACGTCGAGGAAGTTGGCGGGATCGCCGCCGTAGAACTTGATGATGTCCATGGTGGCCATGGCCAGGCCGGCGCCGTTGACCATGCAACCGATGTTGCCGTCGAGCTTGATGTAGTTGAGGTCGTACTTGGAGGCTTCGACCTCCAACGGTTGCTCCTCCTCGAGATCGCGGAGCTCCGAGATGTCCTTGTGACGGAACATGGCGTTGTCGTCGAAATTCATCTTGGCGTCCAGGGCGATGACCCGGCCGTCGGTGGTCGTCACCAGTGGGTTGATCTCCGCCAGCGAGGCGTCGGTATCGGCGTAGGCCCTGGAGAGCGCCGTCATGAACTTCACACCGGCCTTGAAGGCGTCACCCTCGAGCTCGAGGCCGAAGGCCAGCTTGCGGGCCATGAAGGGCAGCAGGCCCACGTCGGGGTCGAAGGGCACCTTGAGAATGGCCTCGGGGTGCTCGGCAGCCACCTCCTCGATCTCCATGCCGCCGAACTTGGAGGCCATCATGACCGGGAAGCCCTCGGAGCGGTCGAGGACGATACCCAGGTAGAGCTCACGCTCGATGGGCAGGGCCTCCTCGATGTAGACCTTGTGGACGATCTTGCCCTCGGCGCCGGTTTGCTTCGTAACCAGCCGCATGCCGAGGATCTGCGATGCCGCCTGAACCGCCTCGTCGGGGTTGGCGGCCAGCTTGACGCCTCCGGCCTTGCCCCGGCCGCCGGCATGGACCTGGGCCTTGACGACCACCCGTCCGCCCAGCTGCTCGGCGGCGGCTCGCGCGGCCTCGGCCTCGGTGACCAGGATGCCGCGCGGCACGGGCACGCCGTACCTGGCGAGAATCTCCTTTGCCTGATACTCGTGAACTTTCATGGTGCCTCCTTCCCATGAGCCCGCGTATCCCGCGGGTTGGCGTATTGTGCACCGATTTTCACAAGCTGTAAAGGAAGGAAACATCTGAGCCATTGCGCGATCGATCGTGTTGAGGGAACATGGAGGCACACTCATGGCCCGGAGGAGACAGTCCGGTCGTGGGGTCTGGGCCTGGAGGAGAGGGATTCGGGGGCTGACATGGAGCGAACGACGAAGCATGACGACGGCGCCGGCCGTCTCCTCGGGCTGATTCCCCACGGCCTCTACCTGGTGGGGGTGGACGCGGGCCGGGAGCGCTTCCTCTACACGGTCTCCTGGCTGACGCAGGCGTCCTTCGAGCCGCGGCTGATCGTCACCGCCGTGCGCCGGGATCACCGTGGCCACCGCCTGATCCGCGAGGTTGGGGCCTTCGCCGTGTCGTTTCTGGCTCAGGACCAGTTGGAGCTCGCCGAGCACGGCTTCCGCGGTGGCGGCGACCGGCTCGACGGGCTCCACTGGCACAGCTGTCCCGTCACCGGCGCCCCGGTGGCCGAGGACACCTTGGGATACCTGGGCTGCCGCGTCCGGCGGTGGATCGATGGAGGCGATCACGACCTGGTCCTCGCCGAAGTGGTCGCTGGCGAGATCTTCCGGGAGGGAGCCCTGCTGACCGTCGCCATGACCCCGTGGCGCTACGGAGGCTGAGGTGTATCCGGCCCAGGAGGAATCCTTCGATGTCCGGCGGCCGCTGGCGCTGCCGGGCGGAGTGACGTGCTCCGGGGAGCGCCGCTTTCCAGAGCGGCATCGGGCGTCAGGAGGAATCGGGAGATGGCGAATGGAGGCCGACGGGACGGCCTTGCCGGGTCAAGCCTCGTTTCCAGTGTTTCGCCCTCCGGCCAAGAGGCCGTCAGCCACCTCCGGTGACGCTCGCCGCGGCGGAGACTTTCCGGGTTCAAAGCCGATATTGACACTACCGCCAGCCCCAGGCCAAACTCGAGTTCAATCACCTTACTCCTTATGGCTCAGACAGTTATGTTCCTAAAGTATCAAAGGAGCCAGCACATGAAAACAACGATGATCATTCCATCCTATTGGGCACGTGAATCGTCCCTCGGCACAAGAGCTTCTGACCTTACATATGATCATCCCACGCCTCTCGATCAGCAGGGAACCCTGAAAAGGACCCTCGAGAGTCTTGCTGTCTTGAACGATACGGATTTCGACCTCGTTGTTCTTGCTGTTGCCAACGCCGAAGATATCCAGCAAAGGGTCGAAACGAAAGTCTCGAATATCATCTCGTCCACCCCGTGCCCTATCAAGGTCCACCTCTTTGGTCATTCTCACCTCAATCGGATTCATGAAGCGATCCGGAACGCCGGTGGTGAACGCTTCGTACGCCTTCTGAAACTCCAGGGTTATTCAAACGTCCGCAATATGTGTCTCTTCCTGCCACACCTGCTCGGCTCGGATATCGCCGTGTTGATTGATGATGACGAGGTGTTCGAAGATCCTGACTTCATGAAAACGGCACGCGACTTCATAGGCCGCACATTCAAGGGCACCTTTGTCGGCGCCGTGGCAGGGTTCTATCTTCAGCCCGACGGCGATTGGCGTATCAAGCGCGAGAAACGACCGTGGATGGAACACTGGGACAAAGTCGAGAAGATGAACGAGGCCTTCGAGGAAATCATCGGTAAGGGGCCCAGATTGAAGGAGACGCCCTTTGTCTTCGGTGGCAACATGATTGTTCACAGAGACATATTCCGACGAATCCCCTTTGATCCTGTCATGACCCGCGGTGAGGACATAGATTATCTTATCAACATCAAGATGTTCGGCCATACGTTCTTCCTCGACAACACGTTGGCGATACAACACCTTCCACCGTCCAAGCCGCACCCGATCTGGAAGCAGCTTCGACAGGACATCTACAGGTTCATCTTCGAGAGGGCGAAGCTGCTCGATCAAGAACCTTTACCCGGCATGATCCATGTCTCTGCTGAAGAGCTCGACCCGTATCCCGGAGCATTCTTGAAGGCCGATCTCGAGGCCAAGATCGAGAAGGCATGTACGATTCTGGCCAATCAGTATCTTGCTGAAAACAAGAGTGCTGATGCCGCAGAGGCAGTAGCGAATATCGAAATTGCAAAGAAATGCGGTGCTGTCGAGGGAAACATATTTCGCCGGTTTATTCACACCAAGGAGCTCTGGGAGGACATGATGGAATGGGTCATCCGAGCGGAGCTGAGGGAAGAGCTCAAGGAGTCTTTCTCTTGCTCTTGATGCGTTGAACAGTGCCAGAACAGTCGTACGTATCGCGATCTCACAGAGTGTCAAGGGACATCCAGATTCCCGCAGCGAGTCCAGGGGGACTCCGTGGCGTTGGGGTAGGAGCAAGGGTTTTCCTTGGCGTGGGCGGGAAGGGTTCTCCGGAGCGCACAGGGAAGGGTTCTCCTTGGCTCCGGCGTTCGCTCCCGGGCGGGCGGGCGGAGGCCCGCCCGAGAGCGCCGTCCGCTTCCGGAGGGCGCGACGTTGGGGTGGTGAAGATGGTGTCGAAGGCGCCCGCCGGAATGCGTCGCAGAACGTCTCCCTCGATTGACAGCACCTGCTTCGAGCGCCCTTCCCGTGGAGTGCCACTGACGCACGTCTCTCCGTGGCGTTGATGTGGGGCTGCATGACCTCGGGAGAAGTACGTGGGCGGCACGTCCCGTCCGGCGGTCCCTTCGCGGGGGGAGATGGTTTGCCAGCGCACCGCCAACCCGCGCTCCTCTCAGCTTTCATCATTCATCATTTCCCACCGCACCGCCACCCGCCCGGGAGGTCTCACGCGGAGAGCGCGGAGGACGCAGGGGAACGACAGGGCGAGGAGCCGCGAAGCGCCGACATCCGCCGATGGCGAATCGTCCCCTTTCCGTCATTGTGAGGAGCCGCGCAGCCTTTTTCCCTCTGTCATTGTGAGGAGCCGCGCAGCGGCGACGTGGCAATCTGGGTGGGGGGGTCCTGATTCCGCATTCATCATTCATCATTCACAACTCCCCCTACGAGGCCCGGTGAAGAACCCTGACCTGCTGCTCGAGACGCTCTCCCAGGCGCTCCTTCTCGCGTTCGAGGTCGTAGCGGACCTGGAGGTTGAGCCAGAAGCGCTCGCTGGTCCCGAAGTAACGCGCGAGCCGGAGGGCGGTATCGGCCGTGATGGCCCGCTTCCCGTGGACGATCTCGTTGATCCGGCGCGGAGGAACACCGATATCCTTGGCCAGCCGGTACTGGCTGATCCCGAGAGGTCCGAGAAACTCCTCCATGAGAATCTCTCCGGGGTGGATCGGGGGAATGTTCGTCTCGCTCATGCGTTCCTCCTAGTGGTAGTCGACGATCTCGACGGCAGCCGCCCCGCCCTCCTCCCACCGAAAGCAGATCCTCCAGCGATCGTTCACGCGAATGCTGTACTGGCCCTTCCGGTTTCCCGACAGCTTTTCGAGCCGGTTTCCCGGTGGAACCCTGAGATCCTCCAGCGAGTCCGCCGCATCGAGTATCAACAACTTTCGCAACGCAGCCCACTGTACGTCATACGGCAGCTTCCGTGACGGCAACCGCCTGAAGATCCGCTCCGTTGCACCGTCACGAAAGCTCCGTATCACCTTCCGATAATAACGCGTCGCGTTCATAACGTCAAGCGTTATGACCTGGCAGGTCGCCCCATGCTCACTTCGAGGGCCCTACGCCCGCCGGAGGAGGAGGGCGTTTCCCTGCGGGCTCCTCCGGTCCGCAAGCAAACGGACGCAGGCGCTGAACGAAGAGAGGTTGTTACGATGTTCCAAACGTTCGTGATAACAGCAGATACGGTGACGACCATGAACGGCTCACCCCAGGTGCGCCTTGGATACAGGCTGTCATGCCCCGCCTCGGAGCGCGGACTTCAGTCCGCAGAGTGCCGTCTCTGTTTTCATTTCACGGTGGCTCAG
>JAADFK010000232.1 GCA_013152925.1 Acidobacteriota bacterium
CGGTGGGGGCGGCGGGGGCGGCTGGTGAGCTCTCGCGGGCTCCGCGCCCTGGGCCTCGCCCTCGTTCTTGCAGGCGGCGCCTGGACGATCCTCTGGTCCCTCTGGCTGGCGGCCCAGCACCGTTCGGGCCAGCTCGACGCGGCCGCCGCCATCCTGGGCCTGCTCCTCTTCGCCTTCCTCCCGGCCATGGCCGCGTGGGCCGGGGGGGCCGTCGTTCTCATCCGTGCCAACCGGCTGGCACGCCAGGAGGCCGAGGCCTCCCTGGAGACCCGGATCGCCGAGGCCCTGCGCACCCGGGGCATCGTCCGCCTGACGCCCCTGGCCCGGGAGCTCGGCATGCCGGAGCCCGAGCTCCGGCGTGCCGTCGAGCGCCTGGTGGGGCTCAGGCTCCTGCCGGGGCGCATCGACTGGGAGCGCGGCGAGCTCCTGGCGCCCTACGCCCGTGTGGGCGAGGCCTGCCCGCGCTGCGGCGGCCAGCTCGAACCTGCCGGCAAGGGCCTCCTGGCCTGCCGCTACTGCGGCTCCCGGTTCCCCATGGAGGGGGACGAGGAGAACGCCGGGGATTGACGGGGATTGAAGACGGTAGAGCGGACACAAGGACGCGAAGACGCGGAGGAGAAGCGGATGAAGCCACGGATCTGCACGAATTGACACGGATCGAGGAAAAGCGTCGGCCGGGCGGGGGCGATCAACGCTTTCGCCCGCCTCTGCCACGGTCCTCGACGGTTCTCAACCGCTCGAGGCGCAGACTGCCGTCGGGGGCAACCAACCGGCGGGAGGCCCCATACGCGATGAGAATGGCCCCGAAGGCGTTGGAGGCCGCCAGCATGAACATGACGACGATCTGGTACGCCACGGCCTGAAGCGGAGGCGCCCCCGCCAGGATCTGGCCCGTCATCATGCCGGGCAGCGAGACCAGACCGGCCACGGTCATGGCGTTGGTGATCGGGATCATGCCCGTTCGCACGGCGGCCCGCATGGGATCCCGCAGGGCCTCGGCGCGGGCCGCCCCGAAGGCCAGCAGGAGCTCCACCTCGTGGCGGCGGGCGTCCAGGGTTTCCAGGAGGCGTTCCAGGCTCAGCGAAACGCCGTTGAGCGAGTTTCCCAGGATCATACCCAGGATCGGGATGACGTACTGCGGGTCGAACCATGGCCGGACTCCGACGACCACCTGGGTCACCGCGCCACCCACCAGGAGACAGGAGACCGTCATGGTCAGCCAGGCATCGAGGCCGATACCGGTGTAGCGGCGGGTGGACCTGGCCACCGCCTCGCGGCCTGAAAAGAAGATCATTGCCGCCAGCATGGCCAGCACAACCACGGGGCGCCGCACCGCAAAGACCTTCTCGAGGACGAGGCCGAGCAGACCGAGCTGGACCACCGTCCTCAGGGCGGCGATACCCAGGCGCCGTTCGATTCCGAGCTTGAGGCCCATGGAAATCCCGGCGGCCACCACGACGAAACCCGAGGCCACCAGGAGATCCAGGGGACTCAGTTGAATCAGGCCGGCGTTCACGACGCCTCCAGCCGCCCGCCGTCCAGGCGCAGCTTCCGGTCGGCGCCGGCGCCGAGAGCGGGATCGTGGAGCACGGCCAGCACGGCCCGGCCGGCACGCCGCGCCTGCCGGTGCAGGAGCTCCGAGCAGATCCCGGCAATATCCGGATCGAGCCCGGAAAAGGGCTCGTCGGCCAGCAACACCGGCGGGTCCCAGAGCAACGCCCGGACCAGGGCGAGCCGGTGGCGCTCCCCGCCGGAAAGCGAGGCCGCCTCGCGGTCCCATGGGATGCCGGCCAACCCGACCGAGTCCATCAGGGACCGCGCCCGGTGCTCGTCGAAGCGGCGATCCCCGGCGTTCCGGAGCCCGAACGGGAACTCGAGGTTCCACCGCAGGGTGCCGGGAAGCACCGGTGCGTCCTGGGCCAGGAGCGTCACCATCGAGCGCCAGGGGGGCAGATCGGCCAACCCGAGCTCCCTTTCCCCGAGGCGGCGCCGCGCGCCGGGCGCGGGTTCGAGTCCCGCCACCTGCCGCAGCAACGTCGTCTTGCCGCTGCCCGAGGCACCCTCGAGGACGGTCAACCGCCCCTCCTCCAGCTCGAGGGTCACGTTTTCGAAGAGCACGCGGCCCTCGCCGTTTTGGCCCGTCAGCGGCCCACACCGCATCAGTAACGTCATCAGGGGCAGTGTAACGGAACGCCGGGCCGCCGGTGCTACCATGGACGGCATCCCGGCCACAGGAACACGTCGCCGGAAACGCTGCCCATGCACGAGAAACCACGGGAAGACCGGCGCCTCGAGCGCATCCAGCAACTGGCCCGCGAGGAGGTCGGGGAGGAGGAGCGCGAGACCGCCCGGAAGCTCTGCCGTGAGCACCGCGTGGCCCTCTTCGTGGTCGCCTACAACGCCGAGCGCCACCTCCGCTCCGTGATCTCGCGGATCCCGGAGGACCTGCTGCCTCTCTTCGCCGAGGTCTTCATCATCGACGACAGCTCCTCCGACGCAACGGAGGAGGAGGCGCGCCGTGCCGGTCTCCAGCACCCCGAGGCCCGGATTCGCGTCTACCGGACGCCCTTCAACCGCGGCTACGGCGGCAACCAGAAGCTGGGCTACCTGTACAGCATCCGCCGCGGCTTCGAGTATGTCGTGCTCCTCCACGGCGACGGGCAGTACGCACCGGAGCTCCTGCACCGCATCCTGGCCGCAGCACCCGGCGCCGACGCCGTGCTGGCTTCCCGCATGCTCAGCCGGCGGGAGGCTCTCCGCGGCGGCATGCCCCTCCACAAGTGGATCGGTAACCAGGTCTTGACCCGGCTGGGCAACCGCATCCTGGGCACCTCGTTCTCGGAATTCCACACGGGCTACCGTGCCTACCGGGTCGCCGCCCTCGAGGCCGTTCCCTTCACCGCCAACACCGACGACTTTCACTTCGACGGGGAGATCCTGGCCCAGGGCGCCACGGCTCGCTGGCGCTTCGTCGAGGTTCCCGTCCCAACCTACTACGGCGACGAGGTTTGCCACGTGCCCGGCTTGCGCTACGCCTGGGGCTTCCTGGTCTCCCTGTTGCGCTCCCGCTTGGCCCGCCTGGGGATCTACTATCGCCGCAACTATGACATCGAGCTCTTCGGCGAGGATGCCTACAGCTTCAAGAGGAGCCCCTGGTCACTCCACCAGTGGGTGCTGAGCCGGGTTCCCCTCGAGGAGATGGAGAGCTCTGTCGAGCTCGGCGCCCACCACGGCGACCTCAGCGCCATCGTCGCGGACCGTGTGGCCCGCCACGTGGCCGTGGACGTGGAGGCGCCCGACCGGGCCGGCGCCTCGGAGGCGCTGGCCCTCGACCTCGAGCGTCCTTTCTCCCAACGCCTTCCCGGCCGGCCCTACGACCTCTGTCTGGCCCTGGACGTCACAGAGCACCTGGCCTCCCCGGAGACCTTCATGCAGGAGGTCTTCTCCATCCTCCGCCCCCATGCCCTCCTGGTCGCCAGCACCGCCAACGTCGCCTACCTCCCCATCCGGCTCGGGTTGCTGCTGGGCCAGTTCAACTATGGCAAGCGCGGCGTCCTCGACATGACCCACAAACGGCTTTTCACCATCCGCAGCTTCAAACGCCTCTTGAACGACTCGGGGTTCCAGGTGGAGCGGGTCGTGGGCTTCCCACCTCCCCTGACCGACATGATCGCCGACACCGCCGTGCTCCGTTTCCTGGAGCGGACCCACGCCGCCCTGGCCCGGATCTGGCCCACCATGTTTGCGTTCAACTTCGCCCTCGCCGCCCGCCGCATGGACGACGTGGAGGACATCCTTGCCCGGACCACCGCCCTCTTCCCCGGGGAGGAGACCGAAGCGAGTGGATGAGCCCACCGTCGAAGCCATGGCGCCTCGACCCGGGTCAGGCTCTCCGCAGTGCCGGCGCCTGCCCCGGAGCCCCGACCGGTGCCCCCTCCTGCATCGCCGTCGTGCCGGACGCTGCCCTTGCCTCCTGCCGTCGCCACTGCCGGCACCGGGTGACCTTGCCCACTTCGCTCCACCATGCCACCATCGGTGATCATGGCCACGTGGGTCATCGGCGACGTGCACGGATGCCTGGAGCCACTCCTGGCGCTGACCAAGCGCATCGGCTTCGATCCCGGGCGGGACCGCCTGTGGTTTCTCGGCGATCTCGTCAACCGCGGGCCGGACTCCCTGGGCGTGCTGCGCTGGGTCGCGGCCCGTGGAGAGAACGTCTCGTCGTTGCTGGGCAACCACGATCTCAAGCTCCTGGCCTGCTCCTCAGGCGTCGAGAAGCTCCGGCGCAAGGACACCTTCGGCGGCGTCCTGGACGCGCCGGACCGGGACGAGCTGATCGCCTGGCTGGCCCGGCGGCCACTCCTCGTCCACCTCGGCCGGCACGTCCTCGTGCACGCCGGGCTCCTGCCCACGTGGAGCCTGGAGGAAACCGAGGAGTGGGCCTCGAGGATCTCCCGGCGCCTCAACGGCGCGGGACGGGCCGCCCTGCTGAGCCGTCCCGGATGGAAGAAACCTCGTCCGCTTCCCGGCGGCGGAGACGATCTCGACCGACTGGCTGCAGCGGCCGGGATCCTCACCGGCGTCCGCATCGTCGACGGTGACGGAGCTCCCGACCCCGAGTTCACGGGCACCCTGGCGATGATCCCCCGTGGATTCAGGCCGTGGTACGAGGGCGCCCGGATCCAGGAGAGCGGCCGGACCGTCGTCTTCGGCCACTGGGCCAACCACGGTTTCGCCCGCATGAACGGCGCCGTCTGCCTGGATTCCGCCTGTCTCTACGGCGGTGCGCTGAGCGCTCTCCGCCTGGAAGACGGCGCCGTCCGCTCGGTCCCCTGTCCCCGCGCCTGGCCGGCCAGAGCGGGATAGGGAAAGACGAGAGAAGGGAGAAGAGGAGAGGAAACATACCGGTCCGCTGCAAAGCCGAGCTCCGCACGGATGGTCCCGGACCGCAACACCCTCCACGCCTCCTCAACCCTCACTCTCTTCTTCCCTCTATCCTCTATCCTCTCTTCTCTTCTTTCCCCCACCCCCTCACTCCTCACCCCTTCCCTTCCACCGCTATACTCCTCACGGGGAGGCACCGTGGAGCTTCGCATCAATCCGGCCGTCATCCACATGGACGAGTCGATCATCCGGGACATGACGCGGGTGGCCGAGGAGGCCGGGGCCATCAACCTGGCCCAGGGATTCCCCGAGTACCCCATCGCGCCCGAGCTGCGCGAGGCCGCGGCGGAGGCCGTCCGCCGGGACATTCGCCACTACACGCGCACATGGGGCGCGCCACGCCTGCGGCACCGGCTGGCGCGGCACCTCCACGAGCGCTGGGGGACCGGTTATGACCCCGAGGAGGAGATCGTCATCACCTGCGGCGCGTCGGAGGCCATCATGGCCTCCATGCTGACCCTCCTGCCTCCCGGCGCCACCGCCGTCATCCCAGAGCCCATCTACGAGAACTACCTGCCCGCCGTCCGCCTGGCGGGCGCCCGCCCGGCCATCCTCCCCGTGGACCCCTTCACCGGCGCCTGGAACGCGGCCGAGCTGGACGATGCCTGCCGTGGTGCTGCGGTGCTGGTCCTCAACACGCCCTCGAACCCGGCGGGCAAGGTCTGGAGCCGCGAGGAGATCGAGACCCTCGCCGAGATCCTGGAGCGTCACGATGTGCTACTGATCACCGACGAGACCTACGCCCACATCACCGACCCGGCCCATCCGCACATCGCTCCGGCCTCCGTGACCGGGCTCTGGCGCCGGACGGTCACCATCTCTTCCTTCTCCAAGACCTACGCTGTCACGGGCTGGAGGGTGGGCTACGCCGCCGCACCCCGGCCCCTGATGGCCGCCATCCGCAAGGTCCACGACTTCATGACCGTCTGCGCGCCGGCGCCGTTCCAGCGGGCCCTGGCGACGGCGCTGGATCTGCCCGAGAGCTACTACACGGAGATGGCCGCCACCTACCGCGCACGGTACGAGCTCCTGGCCGGTGGTCTCCGCCGTGCCGGCTGGAAAACCAACGAGCCGCACGGCGGCTACTTCCTCCTGGTGGACCTGCGGCATCTGGACATCCCCGACGACCGCGCCTGGGCCGTCGAGCTGGCCCACACGAGAAAGGTCGCCGGCGTCCCGGGCTCCGCCTTTCTCTGGGCGGGCCTCCCCCGCGACGACGGCACCGAGCCCGACCGGCGCGGCCGGTTCCTACGCCTTTCCTTCGGCAAGCGCGAGGAGCTGCTGGCCGAGGCTGTCGCACGGTTGAGCTAACCCGGATCATCCACGGGTCTTCTGGTGCCAGGCCCGAGAAACCCCATCCGGCCGCTCGTTTTCGACTCCCTCGCTCGGTGGGCCGCCAGCACGCCAGCGCCCGGAAGCCCGCGGGCGCGCCACCCGCCACGACCTCTCCAACTCCTGGCGACGGACCCTCACGAAGAGCCCCGGCGAAACGGTATCATCTTTCGCCCCGTGACGGCGGGGCCACGGCCACCACGGCGTAGCGGCCCGGGCCGCCGGGCACCAGGGCGTGAAATGGGTAGCAGGTCAGCAGGGTCAGGAGACGGCCCGGGCTCTCGCCCATGACCTCCACGTCATTCTCGTCGAGGACCATGGTCCTCGTCACCGTGTAGCAAACGGCCTTCCCGGAGGGGATCTCCACCACGAGGGCATCTCCGGGCCGCAACCTCTCCAGAAAGGCAAAGTGGGTATCCCGGTGACCCGTCAGCACGCAGTTTCCCTCGGCGCCCACGGGCGCGCTGCCGTCCAGATGCCCGGGGCCAAAGGCCATGGTCCGGCCGCTGGCCCCCGCCAGAACGATCTCGTCCACTCCGAGGCGCGGCGCCCTGAGGCGGGCCACCGGCCAGGTGTCGGCCCACGGCCACGGGGCGGGCCTTTCGGCACCGCCAAGGGCGGACGCCCAGGCTCGGAGGAGGAGGACCTGGGCGAGCCTGCCCTTGGCGTAGATCCAGACACCATGGCCGAACGATGCCCCTCCCGCCGCCCCGAGCAGCAGCGCCATCACGACGGCCGTCCGGCGTCCCATCACGCGGCTCCGGGACCGAAGCGGAGCACGGCGACCGCCAGCAAGAGAAGCATCAGCCCCACCAGCAGGAGGAGGCCTCCCGGCGTGGCGGTCTGCGGCACCTTGCCGAAGACGTGCTTGTAGTCCCACCCGTGGGGCAGGTTGGTGGGAACCGCCCCCCTGTGGAGCCCAGCACCTTCGGGCCGCACGGGGGTCACGTCCACCGCCACGAGGCTCGTGAACCTGGACACAAGGTGGTGGGCCAGGGCAACCTCCACCACACGGTTCCGGACCTCCTCCCGGGGTACCCCCGCCGCCAGCCCGTCCATCAGCGAGGCGATCTTCCTCCGCGCCCAAAGCCGGTGAAGCCCGGTCCCCTTCTCAGGTGCCGCCACGGGCAGCTCCAGATGCCACGCCTCACCACCGGCTCGGCCCCTGATCCCCACGCTCGCCGGCGGCGAGCCCAGCCTGGCGGTCAGCACCAGCGGCTGTCCGAGGTACAGGTCGGGGATGCGCGCCGGCCACATCTCCGCCTCTTGGCCGCCCCAGTCCACCTGGAGCCCCGTCAGCACCGGGCTTTCCAGCCGGGTGAAAAGTGCGCGCATCTTCTCCTCCACCTCGTTGGTGCTCCCGATATAGGTAAAGGTCCCCCTGCCGAAGCGTGCCGCGCGCTCCATGAAGTGGGAGTTGGGCGCCGAGCCGATGCCCACGGTGAACAGGCGGCTCGCTCCCAGGTTCTCCCGGATGAAGGAGAAGAGCTGCTGCTCGTTGCCGACGCAGCCATCGGTCAGGAAGACGACCTGGCGGACCCGGTCTTCCACATCGTCCTGATCTCCCAGGGCCAGGCGGAGCGCTCCCATCATCTCCGTGCCGCCCTGTGCCCTCAACCCGCGGACCCACCTCCGGGCCTCTTCCACGTTGGAGGAAGAGGCCGGCCGGACCTCGGGGAAGAGGGTCCACGACCTCGAGTTGAAGGCCACGATGTTGAAGGTGTCCGCGGGCTGGAGCCGGTCCAAGGCGAAGAGCAGCGCGTTTCTGGCCTGCCCGATGGAGGTCCCGTGCATGGAGCCCGACGTGTCGATGACGAAGACGGCCTCCCTGGGGAGCCGGGCGGCCTGGCCGCCCGCCTGCGGCGGCATGGCCATCAGCACCACGTAGGTCTGCCCGTTCAGCTCCTCGGAGAATGCGGCAACCGTGGGCTTTTCGCCGGTACGGGGAACCCACCGGAGCACGAAATCCCGGTCCGCCGGCACCGTGCCGGCGTCCAGGCTGATCACGTAGCTGCTCCCTTCGCCGCGGGAGATCTGGACGGCATGGTAGGCGCTGATCAGCTCTCCAAGGGGAGCACCGGCATCCAGCTCCACCGTCAGAGAGAGCGGGTTGACCACCGGTCCACCCGGGGGCACCACCGGCGGCGTGATGCGATCGCCGTCGGGGACGGCGGTGGTCGGCGCCCCCCACCCGGCTCCCTCCAGAGAACGTTCCGTCTCGACGCCCGGCAAATACCTGGGCCCGACCACCGTTGGGAACCTCAGCTCGAACCTCCCGTCCTCGGGAACGAGGAGCTGTTGGTATTCGATGGTCACCTGGACGGCGTCCCGCGGACCAATGTTGGCCACCGAAGTCGTGAACATGTTCGGGCGCTCCTGCTCGAGAAGCGCCGTGCGCTTCCCCGCCTTCTTGGCCTTGACGAAGATCCTCCTGGCCTCGCCCCGCTCCTTGATCTGCCCCTCGATGATCCGCTCCCCGATCTTCATGCGGAGTGTGTCCACGGCACAACCCTCGGGGAGGGGAAAGACATAGACGGCCTCGACCCACTCGTCGGAAGGATTGCTGAAGCGCTGGCTGACCCTTGTTCGCGCCACCACTCCGCGTACCGTGATATCGACATCGGCCTCAAGCTCCGGCGCCCGCACGTAGAGCCCCGGTTGGCCGGTCTTGAGGAGCAGGCCTCCCCCTTCGGCCTCGGACAGTTTGAGCGTGGGCCCAAGGCTGTCCACGCAGCGCTCCCGGGCCCCGAGCGGCGTCGCCAACACCGCCACTCCCACAAGAATCAGGATCCCCCGAACGGTCGTTGCTGCCTTCGAGAACATGACGGCCTCCTTTCGTCACATCGATCTGATCATCCGGATGTGGCGCCAAGGGCCGCAGACCGAGGCAATCCCGGACCAGAATGTGGCAATCCCATGACGAGACAGTCGCGTACCGACGCCTTCCCCCGCTTGCCCTTCACGCCACCGCGCTCCTCGCTCCGCCTTGCCCGCAGGCCGGGAGCTCCGTTAGAGTTGGAGCATGGCTCCCGGAAACGGCGCGCACGTGGCGGTTGTGGACGACGAGGAGGGTTTGCGCGAAACGGTATCCGTGGCTCTCCGGCGGGAGGGGTTCGTTGTCAGCACCTACGCCAACGGCGCGGCGGCCTGGGAGGTCTTCCAGACCGCCCTGCCGGACGTCATCGTGCTCGACATCATGATGCCCCACATGGACGGGCTCGAGCTGTGCCGGCGAATCAGGGCCCGGGACGAGATCGTCCAGATCATCTTCCTCAGCTCCCGCGACGAGGAGCTGGACCGCATCCTTGGCTTGGAGCTGGGCGCCGACGACTACCTGTGCAAGCCCTTTTCCATGCGCGAGCTGGTGGCCCGGGTGCGCGTGCTCCTCCGCCGGCTCGCCCTGGTCCGGCGCGGCGCCCCCCCCGAGGCCGCGGACATCGTGCGCACCGGCGGCCTCGAGCTGGACACCGCCCGGTACACTGTCCGTCTCGACGGCCGGCCCGTGGCGTTGACCGTCACCGAGTTCCTCATGCTCAGGGCCCTGGCACACCGTCCCGGGCACGTCAAGACCCGGGAACAGCTGATGCGCGAGGGGTACGCGCACGACGCCTTCGTCTCCGAACGCACCATCGACACCCACATCAAGCGCCTGCGCAAGAAGCTGGCCGCCGTCGAGCCGGGTTTCGACCGGATCGAAACCGTGTACGGCCTCGGTTACCGCTTGCGCGAGGCCTAGATGGAAATCCGCCGCGCCCTCTCACGGCTGTGGATCCGGCTCCTGGCCTTCAACGTCCTGTTGATCTTCGTCCCCGTGGCTGGCGCGCTCTTTCTGGGAACCTACGAGCGCCAGCTCCTCGATGCCCAGGAGCGGACCATGGTCCAGGAGGGCCGCCTGCTGGCGGCGGCCCTGGCGGCCCGCGGACCGTTGAACGCCGGGGACGCCCGCACCATCCTCCGCGAGCTCGGTCAGCGCCACGAAACACGGCTCCGGATCGTTGGCCGGGAGGGCCAGCTGCTGGCGGACTCCGCGCGCCTGGGCCCGCGGCGCGAGCCGGGCGGGCATCCGGCGCCCCACCCCGGCCCGCCGGCAGAGAGCTTCCTCTATCGCCTCGGCTCCCTCCCCTTTCGCCTCCTCCACAAGCTCCGGGCGCCGACGCCGCCTCAGCCCGGTGACCTCTACGACAGAAACGACCGGCTGATGGGTCCCGAGCTCCGCGCCGCCCTGGCGGGGCGGTACGGCGCCACGACGCGGGTTTCGGCCGGCGCCTCACCCAAGGTCACCCTGTACAGCGCCATTCCCATCCGCGGCGTCGATGGTATCGACGGGGCCGTGCTTGTCTCCCAGTCCACGTACCGGATCCGGCGCACCCTCTACGCCGTTCGTCTCGGGATCTTCAAGGTCTTCCTGGCGTCCCTCCTGGCCGCCCTGATCCTCTCCGCCCTGGTCGCCACCACCATCGCCCGCCCGCTGAGCCGACTGCGCCGCCGGGCCGAGGACCTCGTTGACCGCCGCGGCCGTCTCAGGGGGACCTTCCGCCCCGCCCGCCGTCTCGACGAGATCGGCGATCTCCAGCGCGCCCTGGCGCTCCTGACCGAGCGCCTGGACCACCACATCCGCCTGACCGAATCGTTCTCCGCCGACGTCTCACACGAGTTCAAGAACCCCCTGGCCTCCATCCGCTCGGCCACCGAGCTGGCCCTGAGCTCCGACGATCCCAGGGAGCGCCGTCATCTCCTGGAGCTGACCCAACGGGAAGTTTCCCGCATGGAGCGCCTGCTCAGTGGCGTCCGCGAGATCTCCCGCGTCGACGCCGGCATGGAGAACGAGGAGCGCACCACGGTCATCCTGGACTCGCTCCTGGCCGCTGTTGTCGAGGCCTTCCGCCTCCGCTACCCTCCAGGCCGGCCCGCCTTCCTCCTGGCCCTCGCCCAGGAAAATATCCGCGTCCACGCCTCCCCAGACCGGCTCACGCAGGTGCTGGAAAACCTCCTGGATAATGCCGCCGGCTTCTCACCACCCGGTGGCACCGTCACCGTCTCCCTCGCCGCCGATGCGGGGCATGCCGTCCTCAGCGTCGCCGACCAGGGTCCCGGCATCCCCCGGGAGCACCTGGACCGTGTCTTTTCCCGCTTCTTCACCCTCCGGGAGAACGGCCCCGCCGAGCACACCGGCCTCGGCCTGTCCATCGCCAAGGCCATCGTCGAGGCCTACGGCGGCTCCATCACGGCCAGGAACCGTGACGCCGGTGGGACCGTCTTCGAGGTCCGCCTCCCCAGGGGCGGCCGGGCCCCGGAGAACACACCGCCACGATAGGAGCCCCTGCGGACGCTCAGCCAGCCTCATGCCGGCGCGGAAGCGCCAGGACCAGGGGGAGAGAGGCGAAGGCCAGGGAGGCACAGATCAGGAAGGCGGTGCGGATTCCGAGGTGATCCGCCATAGCCCCAGCGGCCACCACGACCACCGACCGGACCATGAAGCTCATGGCCTGGTAGATACCGTTGGCCAGCCCGCGGTCCGCCGGGAAAGCGTCCTGCACCGCCGCCATCAGCGAGGGCGCCACCGAGAGGCCCACGAAACCCATGGGCGCCAGCAGGGCCAGGCGGACGGCGGTCGATCCGAAGACGAAGACCACCACCAGCAGCGGCGTCAGCGCCATGGAGCCTCCGATCAGCCGGCGCCTCCCCCACCGGTCGCTGGCGGCCCCGCCGAGCAGCGCGCCGGCCACCCCAGCCACCTCAACCACTGTCAACGCCGCGCCCGAGGCCCAGAGGCTGCCACCGGCCTCCCGCAGGAAAAGCGGCAGGTAGGTGGTGATCACAGCCAGGATGAAGGCCCGCGCCGTCAGCAACCCCGCCATGGGTAGCATCACGGGCAACAGTGTGGACAATCTGGCGCCATGGAGCTCGGGCGCGTGCCGTTCCAGGTCCCGCCTCCACGGGATCTTCCGCAGCCGGCCGAAGAGCATGGCGGAGGCCAGCAGCCCGCCCAGCATCAGCCACGGCGTGCCCTTGAGGCCCAGGAGACGGATCCCCGAGGCGACCACCAGCGGCCCCATGGCCCGGCCGGCCTCGCCCCCGACCATCCAGAAACCCATGGCCCGGCCGACGGCCACACCCGATCGCCGTCCGGCCAGGGCCGGCCCCACGGCGTGCAGCGCCGCCGAGCTGCAACCCGCGATGGAGAGCAGGAGCGCCAACCAGGCGTAGCCGGGCGCGACCCCCAGCAGGCTCATGGCCACGGCGGTCACCGCCGGCGTCAGGATGACGAAGGGCCGCGGATCGACCCGGTCGCCCAGCCGCCCGAGCCACGGCTGGGCGATGGAGGGGCCCTGGAGAAACACTGTCAGCAGGCCGGCGCCAGCGCGACTCAGGGCGAGACGTTCGACGAAGACCGGAAGCAGCGGCGGCAGGAAGGCGCTGTAGGTGTCATGGATGGAGTGGGCCGCCGCGATGGCCCCCACCGAGCCCGTGTCGAAATGTGCAGCGGTTTCCGTCTCCATCGCCGGGCATCATACGGTAGAATCACACTCCCATTGGGTGCCGGCCGCGGCCGGCAGGCGGCCCGCGACCCAACCGGCGCCCCACGAGGAGGATTCCCATGAGCCACATCACCGAGCCTCTGGCCCAGTTCGCCGCCGGCCTGCGTTTCGAGGACCTTCCCGGGGAGGTGGTCTCCGCGGCCAAACGTTTCTTGCTGGACTCCGTGGGCTGCGCCCTGGGCGGGGCCCAGCAACACGACGTGGCGCTGGCCCGCACGGTCCTGACCGAGACCGCCGGCACGGGGCCCTGCCGCGTTCTCGTGACGGGCGAGCTGTGGGATCCCGTCTCCGCCTCCCTGCTCAACGCCCTGATGATCCGCGTGATGGACTACAACGACATCTACTGGAAGCAGGACCCTTCCCACCCCTCGGACCTGATCCCGGCCGCCATGGCCTGCGCCGAACGCGCCGGCCGTTCGGGAGCGGATCTCATCACCGGCATCGTCCTGGCCTACGAGCTCGAGCAGCGGCTCTGCGAGGTCTCCTTTCCCGGCATCCGCGAGCTGGGCTGGCACCACGCCACCTTGACCGCCGTGGCGGCACCCGCGGCCGCCGGCTGCATGCTCGGCCTCGACGCCCAACAGATCCAGCACGCCATGGGCATCGCGGGATCCCACTGCTGCACCACAGGCTCGGTGACCGCCGGCAAGCTGACCATGATGAAAAACACCGTCGATCCCATGGCGACCCAGGCCGGCGTCTTCGCCGCGCTGCTGGCCCAGCAGGGCTACACGGGGCCCGAGCACGTCCTCGACGGCAAGGAGGGCTTCTCCCACGTCTTCGACTCCGAGTGGCGATGGGAGATCCTGACAGAGGGTCTCGGCCGGGACTGGCGGATCCTCTCCTGCGGCATGAAGTTCTTCCCCACCGAGGCGCTCACCCACGCCCCGATCTCCGCCGTGCTCGATCTGGTAATCGAGAACGACCTCGAGCCCGAGGAGATCGAGGAGGTCACCATCTATTCGCTGGCGCGCGCCGCCGACATCCTGGCCGACCCCTCCAAGTACGACCCCCGGACCAAGGAGACGGCCGACCACTCACTGCCCTACGTGCTGGCCGCCGCCATCGCCGACCGCCAGGTCACCCCGCGGCAGTTCACGCCCGAAAAGATCATGGATCCCGTCATCCGGGAGCAGCTCCACAAGATCAAGGTCGTCGCCGACCCCGAGATCGAGGCCGTCTTCCCCGAGCTCCAGCGCGTTCGCGCCGTCATCACGACCACCGACGGCCGCCGCTTCGAGGAGCAGCTCGACTACCCCAAGGGCGATCCACGCAACCCCCTGACCGACGAGGAGATCCTTGGCAAGATGCGGGCCCTGGCCCAGGGGATCGCCTCCCCCGACGACGTGGACCGCATGCACGAGGCCATCGGCCGTGCCGAGGAGCTCGAGGACGTGCGGCGGCTGATGGCTGAGCTGGCAGTCCGGAGCTGAGCAGGCGGCCATGCTGAACCCGGTCCGTCTCGCCGCCGTCGCCCTGGGAGGTGCCACGGGTGCCGTGGCCCGGTACGGTCTGTCCGGTTGGATGGCCATGGCCACAAAGGGCTCCCCCTTTCCGTACGGCACTCTGTCTGTCAACGTGCTCGGTGCCGCCCTGCTGGGGTTCGTCATGGGCACGGTGACCTCGGGCCGGTGGATCATCTCGCCGGCGGCCCGCGATTTCCTGACCATCGGCCTCCTCGGGGCCTTCACGACCTTCTCGACCTTCTCCTACGAGACCGTCCAGGCCACCCGGCTCGGTTACGACCGGATCGCCGTGGCCAACGTGGCCGTCAGCCTGCTCCTGGGCTTGGCCGCCTGCTGGATCGGGCTGACACTGGGCCGCTCCCTGTAGCGGCCTCTGGAAAGGAGCTCCCCATGGGCCGGCACATCGAGGGCAAGCTGATCCGGATCTTCATCGGCGAGGGGGACCGGTACGAGCGCAAGCCGCTCTACGTCGCCATCGTCCACCTGGCACGCGAGCTCGGGCTCGGCGGCGCCACCGTCCTCAGGGGCATTGAGGGCTTCGGCGCCGACTCCGTGGTCCACACGGCCCGCCTCCTCCGCCTGTCCGAGGACCTCCCCATCATCGTCGAGATCGTCGGCACCGAGGAACGGCTGGCCCCCTTCCTCGAACGGGTGGAGACCATGCTCGACGAGGCCAACTGCGGCGGCCTGATGACCGTCGAGCGTGTCGAGGTCATCCGCTACGGTCCCGGGAAGAGCTAGCGCCTCACATACCGTGGAAATGCCGCCAGACCTGGGAGCCCAGGCGCCGACCCAGGGCTCTGTCCAACCTCTCGTATTCCTCCCTGAACCACGCGTCCTCTCTCCGGAATCCCGAACAATCCTTCGCCGCTCGATACACGGTTGTCCCCGTCGTACGCCGCACCGGCGCCCGGAATCCTCCCTTTCCTTCCCAAGCTTCCTCTCTCCCACCCTATCCCAAATCATGGATATGGAATCCTAGAACGGTAGAAGCCACAATTGCTCAATGGCACCCTTTCGTTTCATAACGTCGCGCTTAACCGGCAGGCCGGAGTGGCGTTTGAATTGTGCAATAATGACCGAAGGGACTGCACAATCCAAACGCCGCGGACGACTGTCCGTGTTGAAGCGCCTTGTTATGTTTCATTTTGATTGAATAATCTCTCTTCAAACCTTAAACCATTGCCGCATAAACTCTCAATAAATTCTATAGGACTAAATATTTGTTCAATATGAAAAACTCCAAATGGAAACGAAGAATTGTAAAGTTTCTCAGCAACCTTAGCCGCTACTGATCCTGTATTCTTCCCTTCTCCATATCCGGCTATTGAACATTCATATAACACACCTTCTTCCCGGTTACTTCCTGCTTCAACCTTTAGAACAAATTGGTTTGAACCCAAACGAACCCTTTGTAAAACTTGAATCATAACATCTTGCACAACCCTTAGCTTGACAATGTTGCTCAAACCTGTTTTTTTCAATAGAGCATACAACCCAGTCATTGCAACGGAATCAAAACATACCCGTGTTGAAGCCGAATCGATATTGAGAGTTTTCGGAATAACATGCTGGTCCGAAAAATTAGAGCGATAAGTAGTTCTTGTCCCAATACGACCTGGAAATATTGTTTGTTTCCCATCTTCAAAGCTCTTTACAAGTCTTTTCTTCCCATCTTCTCTGATAACGAACTGATCATTCAGGTCTTCAAGTGCCCAACGAATCGCCGCCTTTCCATGCTTTTCCCCAAGGCCGAGCATTATATAGATGTCGGCGTATTGCATATCCTGAATCACCAAGCTACAGTGCTTCGCCAAAAGGTTCGTGAGACCAGGAGCCAACCCAACACTTACAACAACAGTTGAATTATGATTTTTAGCTTCTTCATTTAATGATTCGATCTTAGAAAGAAATTCATAATTTGCTGTGATGTCAATATAATGAATTCCCCGTTTTATACACTGTTCAACAAAATGAGTGTTCTTTTGATCAATGCACATGATAATAATACTGACATTTTCTAGCCGATCATCATCTTTTGGAACTGATGTTGAAATATCCAATTCCAACGGTATGACCTTCTGATCCAATTTTGATGAAAACCCCTTTGCTTTTTGAAAATCTCTCCCAGCAACAATCACTTCACCGGGAAATAAATTTCCCAAGGTAGTGGAAATAACTCCTCCAACCGCACCATATCCTCCTACAACCAAAATCTTACCATTGCCCAAAATAACCTCCTACGAACGACTTTTAGGAACATAACGACTAAGCTCACCTGCCGCTATGGAGCGCAGCGAAATAGCGGTCAGGTCGAGCGCCTTGTTGGGCGGCAATCCCATTATGACATCCAATTTTCTATGCTCTCAAGCTCGTTGGCGACTTGTGCGCAGACATGCTGGAAGTGATTGGCGAACGTTTCATGCTCCATCAAAGCATCCTGTGCCAACCTCTGGGCCTCGTTCCCTTCGACATGTCCCTTGGCCTTTGAACGCAAGAGCTGGACCGTCCGCAAACCGACCAGCTTCTGAATGTCCCCCGGTGTGCCGGTCTTGCTCAGGAGCTTTTCGAGCAACGCGATCGTCTTGTCCTCCTTTTCGTATGGAACTTGCACTGCATCGAGTCTCGCTCGGATCGCTTTTGTTTCGAAACCCTCGATGACCAGCTTTGCGAGGGCCATGAAGGCTTCAGCCCATTCATCGCGACTCGCCGTCAGGGGCGTATTCACACGGTCAAGCAGCTTCTCGTCCCGAAGTGTCCACCATGCTACCTTGTCATGGCGCCAGCGCTGAACGATAGAAAGAACCTTACCCAAAGGCTGTACGAAGTTCACAAACTCGCCCTTGAAATCATTGATGAAGGCGCGTTCGGAAATACTGGGCTTCGGCGGCTCGTTGAAGGAACGCCAGTGTAACTGCTCTTCGTATGGAAGGCGACGCAGATAGCAGATGTAAGCGTGTACCTGGCCAGCTTCGTTGACGTCGATTGCTTCAAGGTGCCACGTCGCCCGGCATGAGACATCGCGTTCGCCCACCGTGTACTTGTCACGGTCCGCCTTGTATTTCAGCAGAACCTCTGGTCGGAAGAACGCGGGCGATAGTTCGAAAGGCAGCGCGTTTCCTTTGGCCTGAAAATAGTTCGTCGTGGCCGCAGGATCGGTGGAGATTTTCGTCACACGCTTGTTGCGCCAGTCGTAAGCAATGAACTCGACATACTCCTTGTTCTTCTTTCCGAACCACCCGTCCTTGATACCCGTGAAAATTGCTTTGGGAGAGCGACGGATGCGGATAATCTGGGCACCTCGCGTGTAAGCCGCATAGCCAGATACGACTTTTCGGCGGTAGAAGAAATCTGGCGATTCGGTGATTTCCTGCTCCGGTTCATCTGACCAACCAGAGAAACTGGAGCGCCGCAGCAACGTGAAATCAAACATCCTTACTAGCGAGGCGTTGGACGCCGCAAGATACTCTTCCAGCGGCTCCCACTTGAAGGAGACAAGGGCCATGTTGCTACCCTTGTCTTCGCGACTGGTCACGGAGACAACAGACTCAAGGTCGCCATGTTCATTGAAACGGCAGTAGGCCCGCTTTTCTGGACGCCAATGGATGCCCATCAGATGGGCGCACTCCTGGTGGAGCTCGTAATAAGTGCGGCCCTGCCCAGTCCAACCTTCGAACGTCCGGCCAAAGATCAACTGCACCGCATTCTCCAGAGTTTTGGTACCTGTCCCACTCAGTCCCCGTTCAACCCAAACATCCTCGCGCCCACCCCCGGTTACATAGCTGGCTACTGACGTATACGGGTTCAAGCTCCAATGCAACAAGTCGTTCTGGTCAAGAGGTGTGAGCCGGTCATTCGCAACGGCCACCGTGTGGATGAATGTATATTCTCCTGACGCGTAAATGACTAGTTCATTTTCGCTAGCGTTGCTGCGTAGAAAATCGAGGTGCGCTTCAGCTTTTATCCACTGAGAAAAGGATTCGGGCTCAGTTGGCAGCTCGTCGAGCTTAGTGATTCTCTCAATCAACTTCCTGTGCTCGTAATTGTACATCTGTTCTCTCCTCTCACTCGACCTCGGTGACCTTAGCGCAAAAACGCGTGCTCTCGCATGATCACGCCTAACGCTACGGCTCAGGGGCGGCAAACACGCGGAGCAACCAACCTCGAATTACCAATGAGCCTTATGCGGGGCACTGCCTTGGAAAAACCGCCACGCTGTTTGCCGTCCCTTGCAGCCGATTGTTATGTGCGGCTGATTTCGTTTACAAGCGCTTGCCTTTGTGCTGTTGTTTCTATGACCCGCGCTTGATATCGCCTAATCGGATCGAATAACTCATTCGCTGCAACAGGGTTGAACATCGCCAATCAGTCTATAACGCCCCAACTCTTCAAGCCAATTAGCGATTGTTGCTGCGCCGATATTGCGAAGTTTTGGATCATCTGTTTGTGTTGCATAACCATCAGGAGTTTTCTGATATACTGAAATACCGATCTCGAGCAAGCGCCTTATCAACACCCTGTCATTCATCGCTTATCTCCCTGCGGTTTATAACGCACATAACTACTAATTATGCGTCCAAAGTGACGTGTTGTCACGCAGCGAAGCGTTATGCGTCATTGGATTGGTTACCTCCATATCACATGGTATCATGACGATGCTTCCCCACCCACGCTGCCGAAGGAGTGTATGTGTTGTGCGGCAACACGTCATCCGCGGGGGGACCGGCAGATCTGTTGGACCGTGTTCGGGAAGCATCCAGAGCTCGGTATCTCAGCTACCGGATGGACCCTGCCCCTCCGGGGAGCACTGCTCCGCGCTGCCCTACCACCGGGTTCCGGCCTTTCCTCCGCGTCCCTGGACCTCCGCGACTCTGCTTTCTATTCTCCCCTTCTGGCTTCCTCTCTCTGGGTTCTCCGCGTCCTCCGCCTCCTCCGCACGAAACTCTCTTCTGCCTACCGCCACCCCGGTTACCTCGACATCGCCCAATCGCTCGGCTCGGCATGGAGGTTGACACATATGCCGTGTACACGTATTATGTGTAGATGAACGTGACGCTCTCCATCGACGATCGCATCGTGGAGCGGGCAAGGGAGCTGGCGGCCCGTCAGGGCACCTCTCTCAACCAAATGATCCGGCAGCTTCTGGAAGAGGCCACTGCGGCCTCGTCGCCCGATGTTCTCCTTGCGGAGCTCGAAGAGCTCTGGGAAGCCGAGGTTGGGGACTCGGGCGGCCGCTCGTGGCGGCGGGATGAGCTGTATGACCGGCCCGTTCTTCGTTGACACGAACGTCCTGGTATACGCCGATGACCGGAGCTCGGGACCCAAACAGGCCCTGGCTCAGGATCTGATCCGGTCGGCTTTCCGGTCCGCCTTCGGAACCGTGTCAACCCAGGTCCTCGCAGAGCTTTTTGCCGTCGCGACCCGGAAACTGGGGCTCCCGGCGAAGTCGGTCCGCCGCAGAGTCGAAATCTACTCCTCGCTCCGCGTCCACCGGCTTGCCCCGGATGACCTGCTTGCGGCCATCGACCTCCACCGCCTCCATGAGCTCTCCATCTGGGATGCGCTGATCGTACGATCGGCGCTGGTCACCGGCTGCCGCGTCCTGTACACCGAGGACCTGCAGCACGGACAGACCTTCGACGGCCTCCGCATCGTCAACCCCTTCACAGAGCCCACTGCCCGCCCGTGAGCATGACTCTGGCACGACCGAACCCCCGGAAATGATCCTCGTCGTAAAGGACGGGACGCGCCGGGTACAGGCACGCCCAGCCATCTCGACAGGGTTCAGAGCACGCCCCGACTCCTTCAAGATCGCGAGCTCGCTCAGCCCGGACCCGGCTCCACGAAACCGTACGGCAGGCCCCCGCTCCACCGCATGGGCTGTTCCTTTTCGTCCGGGCCCGTCTCCAGACCTCCCTCTGAGTCCCTCACGTTTTCCGCACGAAGATCTCTTGTCCCCCCGCTCCCCTCTTGCCTCCGCGCCTCTGCGTTTCAGTCTCTTTCTTTCGCCACACCCATGGCGCAGTGGGAGCAGGAGGACGGGGTTCACTTCCCGTGGAAGTGCCGCCAGACCTGGGAGCCCAGGCGGGGGCCCAGGGCGCGGCGGAGCTCGTCCTCGGTGGCGTTGCGGACGGCGCGGAGGGAGCCGAAGCGGGTCAGGAGGGTGCGGGCGCGGCCCGGGCCGATGCCGGGAATCTCCAGGAGCTCGGTGGCCAGGTTGCGCTTACGGCGACGGCGGCGGTGGCGGGAGACGGCGAAGCGGTGGGCCTCGTCCCGGATCTGCCGGAACACCAGGTGGGCGGGATCCGAGGGGTCGAGGCGCAGGGGCTCCTCGCGGCCCGGCAGGTGGAGCAGCTCCTCGCGCTTGGCCAGGGCCGCCAGGTCGAGCTGGAGGCCCAGGGCATCCAGGGCCGCCATGGCGGCGTTGAGCTGGCCCGCGCCGCCGTCGATCAGCACGAGGTCCGGCAGCTCGCCGCCCTCGTCGCGCAGCCGCCGGTAGCGCCGGGTGACGGCCTCGGCCACGGCGGCGAAGTCGTCCACGCCGTCGAGCCCGCGGATGTTGAAGCTGCGGTACCGTTTCTTGGCCATCCGGCCCCGCTCCCAGACGACACAGGAGGCGGTCGTGTCCTTGCCGGAGGCGTGGGAGATGTCGAAGCACTCGATGGTGTGGACGGGCTCGTCCAGGCCCAGGGCCTCGGCGATCCTTCGTCCCAGGGCCTCACCCCGGGCCAGTGCGGCGCGGAAACGCAGCTCGAAGGCCGCCCGGGCGTTGGCCCGCGCCAGCTCCACGCGCCGCGCCCTCGGACCGCGCCGGGGTGCTGCGATCTCCACCAGCCGGCCGCGCTTCTCACTGAGGAAGGCGGCCGTCAGCAAGCGGTCGTCCTCGTCCAGGGCCACGGCCGTGTCGATGCGGGCCGGAACGGCGGGGTTGGCCTCGTAGAACTGGGCGATGAAGCTCGCCAGCAACTCGGCGGCCGGCACGTCGCCGATACCCTCGAAGTGCAGCTCCCTCTTGTCCACCAGCGAGCCGCCGCGGTAGGGAAGCACACAGACCGTGGCATTCTCACCGTCGGAGAAGACCGCCAGCACGTCGGCATCCCTGCGCCCGGGCAGCTCGACGTTCTGGGGCTCGGCCAGCCGTCGTACCACGGCGAGCAGGTCACGGTAACGCGCGGCGTGCTCGTACTCCTGGTGTTCCGCAGCCCGCCACATGGCAGTCTCCAGGCGAGGCAGGAGCTCACGGTGGCGGCCGGAAAGGAAGAGCTCGAGCTCCTCCACGGCTTCCCGGTACGCTTCAGGTGTGGTCAGACCCTCGACGCAGGGCGCCAGACAGGCCCCCATGTTGTAGTAGAGGCAGGGGCGTGAGAGCTTGCCATCGATCTCCATGCGGCACGTGCGAACCTGGAAGCGCGTCCGGGCCAGCTCCATCAGGCGCCGGGCCATGCGCTGGCCCATGTAGGGCCCGAAGTACCTGTGGCCGTCGTCGCGAACCCGCCGTGTCAGCTCGACACGTGGCCACTGCTCACCCGTCGTGACCCGGATATACGGGTAGGTCTTGTCGTCACGGAGCAGGACGTTGTACGGCGGTTTGTGCCGCTTGATCAGGGTGTTCTCCAGGATCAAGGCCTCGACCTCGCTGGAGGTCACGGTGAAGTCCAGGCCCCGAGCACGCTCCATCAGGCGTCGCGTTCGTTCCGGGAGCTCTCCCTTCGTGAAGTAGGAGAGCACGCGGCGCCTGAGAATCCGGGCCTTGCCCACGTAGAGCACCTCGCCGTCCGCCGCGAGAAAGCGGTAGACGCCCGGCGCCTCGGGAGCGGATCGTGCCCGGCCACGGAGCGGATGTTCCGGCGCCACAACGGCCTCCGCCAGGCTAGACCAGCCCGAGCCGGACCAGCGCCCGGCGGCAGGCCTGTGCCTGGGCGGCCTTCTTCGTCGGACCCTCCCCCCGCGCGACCTTCTTGCCGTCCCAGATCAGCTCGAAGGCCCAGGCCTTGCCGGCGCCCCCACCCTCCCGCACCAGGTGAAACTCCGGCTGGGGAAGCTGGCGGGCCTGGGCGGCCTCGAAGAGGGCCGACTTGGGATCGGCCAGCTTGAGGGTCGTATCGTCCAGGTCCCGGATCTCGTCCTCGAACAGCCCCTCGACGAAGCTCCTGGCCACCTCCCATCCCCCATCCAGGGAGAGTGCACCGATGACCGACTCCAGGACGTCCTCGAGAAGCGCGGTACGCCGGCTCCCCCCCGCCCGTTCCTCGCTCCATCCCATCTCCACATACCCGTCGAGGCCGAGCAGCGCCGCCAGGGAGGCCAGCTTCTCCGAGCGGACCAGGTAGGCCTTCATCTTGGTCAGACCGCCCTCGTCGCTGTCGGGAAAGCGGCGAAACAACAGCTCCGCCATCACGTGATCCAACACGGCATCCCCCAGGAACTCCAGCCGCTGGTACGAGTCCCTGTGACTCGAGCCCACCGCCGAGCCGTGGCGAAGCGCCTGCCGCAGCAGCTCCCGGTCCCGGAAGCTGTGCCCCAGCTTCCCCTCCAGCTCGGCCATGGCGTCGTGATCATTCCTTTCCGTCACGAGGGAATCATAGCGCGTTCCCATCCAGACACCTGGACTGGAACAGCGTGGTTCCATGGGCACAAACCAGCGATTCCTTCGCACGCTCAAGGAAGGTGGGGATGGGCTCAGGGCTGAGCGGTCCGGGCCTTCGGCGCCATGGCGCGAATCGTGACACGAGTCTTCCCCGCCACTCCGGAAGCTCCGGAGTCGAGCCGGCCTCCGTGGAGGGCGGCCACACGGGAAGCCACAGCCCGACCGAGCTGCAGGCCGTCCTTCAAACCTTCCGGTTCCTCCCCCTCGCCGGGCGGTCCGAAGACCTCGATATCCACGTGAACGGCACTCTCCTCCTCGGCGAAGCTCACCTCAAGCACCACGGAGGTCTCCGGCCCCATCCGCTCAACGGCCGGCGCCACCAGCGCCAGGATCATGGCGTGGAGCAGGCGGGAATCACCCCATACGATGGCTGGGCAATCCCCCTTGCGGACCTCGACGCGGTTGGCCTCGTACAGGTCGTGAACCAGCTGCACCGCCTCCTCGACGATGGGGCCGATGGCGACGAAATCCCGCTGCCCAAGCTCCCAACCGGAGAGCTCGGACAGCCGTCTCATGATGGCGGCCCCCTTCCGGGAGGCCATGATCACCCGTTCCAGGTAGACGGGTTCGGGAGACTGGCCGGATTTCGCCGGTTTTGCCGCCAGCTCGGCGTTGAGAAGCTGGCCTCCAAGGAGGTTGTTGAGCGTGTGGGTGATGCCCCTGCCTGCGATGGCCATGGCCAGAGCTCGCAAGAACCCCTCGGACATCTCGAGGTACGGAATGTCCACGTCCAGCGTGCCCGCCGCCGTGCGAGCGCTGCCGAGCTCCGCCCCAAGCCGGACGGCCAGGAACCCCAGCAGCTCCCGCTCCACGCCCGTCAGACTTCGTGGCACCGAGGAACAGCAAATGAGCCCTCCGGCCAGGTCATCCCCGGAGGCGTGTGCCACGGGCACGATCACGGCCGACCGCGCCCCAGCCAGCCGGAATGGGCCCCAGTTGGGGAAGACCTCCTGTACGTTGTCGGTGAGCTCCAGGATCCCGGAATCGACGTTCAATCGGCTCAGGGGGGAATCGGCCAGGGAGAAGGTGGTTCCCGGCGCCAGCACCATTCGCCCGTGCGAGGCCTTGACGACAGCCAGCGGGGGGTGGAACTGTGCGAGGCACGCCTCCTCGGCCCCGGCCAGGTCAGCCGCGACTGCCGGGGACCGGAGCACCAGCTCCTCGCCCGTATGACGTGCCAGGGTCGAGCTGAGACGTTCCCGCAGCAGGTCGTCCCGTACGATCTCCGTGACCTCTTCCATCAGTACGGTGCAGGCAGCGCCGGACCGGACCGGCGCCGCCACGATGAAACGGAACCAGCGCGGCGGTTCGTCGGCAGCCGCCCTGCGGAACGGAGGCGACACGCCGAAACCGGCCTCCAGCCAGCTCCCGACCGTCGCCCGGTCCACGGGATGCACGATATCGAGCAACCCCGCGCCAATGACCTCCTCGACAACGGGGGGAATCAACCCCCGATCCCCCTCGTCAAGCGCCGTGATGATCTCGCGCTGCATCTCGATCACGAGGTACGCCCGCGTCCCCATTTCCTCAACGCCCCCCAGTCGTCACCGGCACGCCGGCGACGGCCTCGGCAACCCTGCGCAACCGCGCCAGGATCCGTTCCGTATGGCTTCCCGGCCAGTAGACCGCGCCACAGGATGTGCACCGCCGGAACCTCGGCGCCGTACGCGCCACGTGAGGAGGAACCACGCCTTCGGCATCGCCACGATCCAGGTCGGCCAGAACGCCGTTGCACCGCGAGCATCTCGCGGAGCTCAGACTCGCCACCGGCGTCACCCCGAGCCGGCGGAAGACCTCCACAAGCTGTTCCTCCAGGCCATCGCTCCGGACCAGCAAGCTCCTCGGTCCCACCGAGGCCAGCTCCCGGTCGCGGGTCAGGAGCCACCGCTCTTCCCGCCGCGCGCGCTCGGCGAGCTCCGCGTCGGGCGCCCCCGAGAGCTCCGCATCGTAGCCGAAGAGCCGGAGCCAACGGGCCAATGAGCCGAGCATGGCATCGCACAGGAAACGGGGCATCCCCAGCATGCTAGCATGCCGGCGGGAGGCAGACATGGGTATTCCCCGATCCGAGCTTGAAACCCGACGCCACACCGCCATCCGGAGTCTGGCCGACGCCGGCCTCGACGCCCTGATCCTTGAGCCGGGGACCAACTTCCGGTACCTGACGGGCATGGCCGTCGAACGTAGCGAGCGCCTCGTCGCCCTGGTCCTGACCGCCGGGGGCGAGGCGTGGATCGTCGGGCCGGCCTTCGAGGCCGATCGCCTCGGCGGCGCCGCCCCGGGGGGCTACATCATCTGGCAGGAACAGGAGGATCCCTATTCCATCCTGGCCGAGCGCCTGGGCGGGGTTCGCCGCGTCGGCCTCGGACCGACCACCTGGTTCGCCGACGCGGAGCGGCTGGGATCGGCCCTCTCCGGCGCCTCACTGCGGAGCGCCCACGGCCTCCTTGCCAACCTGCGGATGCACAAGACGCCCTTCGAGCTGGAGGCCATCCGGCGCGCCGCCGCTGCCTGCAGGGAGCGAATCGCCGCGGCCCATGCCCGGCTGCGGCACGGCATCAGGGAGATCGAGCTGGCGGAGGGTTTTGGCACGGGGGACGACACGGTGCTCGTGCAGTTCGGACCTTCCGGCGCCCTGCCCCACGGCGACGCCGGCGAGCGTCCCCTGGAGCCACCAACCGCCCTCCTGATCGACCACTGGGCACCCCTCGAGGATGGCTACTGGGGCGACCTGACACGATCCACGTGGGTCGGTGGCGATCCGCCCGCACGCTACCGGACGGTCTGGCAGACGGTCCTCGAGGCCCAGCTGGCCGGCATCGACGCGGCGAGGCCGGGAGTCCCGTGCAGCGCGGTGGACGCTGCCGCACGGGCCGTCATCGAGCGGGCCGGCTTCGGCGAGCTCTTCACCCACCGTCTGGGTCACGGCCTGGGCCTCGACGTCCATGAGCCGCCGTACCTCGTCGAGGGCAACGACCTCGAGCTCGAGCCGGGCATGGTGGTCACCGTGGAGCCTGGCATCTACCTCCCCGGTGAGTTCGGCGTTCGCCTGGAGGAAGACATCGTGATCACGGAGACAGGCGCCGAGCTCCTCTCCAAGCCCCAACGAAACCTGGATCCCATCGTGCTCGGCTGAGCCGTGATGGAGGCGCATCCTGCCCGGGAAGTGAAGGAGAGCCCTCGCCGACTTCTCCTGGTGATGGGGCTCGCCGCCGTCCCCCTCCTGCCGGCCCTCTGGGTCGGGTTCCTGGCCGACGATTTCGTCGGCGCGGTCCTTCTCCGTCAGAAGGGCTGGCGGTTCGCCCTGTCGCAGCTGTGGCCCGGGACCGGGGAGTTCTTGCGGCCACTCTCCATCGCCTTCTTTGTCCTCGAGGGGAAGGTTCTGGGCCTTCGGCCGGCCGCCCTCCATGCCGTGCATCTGTTGCTCTTCCTCGCCGTGGCCTGGTTGGCCTCCCGGCTGGCCTCCCGGCTGGCCGGCGGTTCCGCCGCACCCTGGGCGATTCTGTTCGTCCTCTGGTACCCCGCCCACGCCGAGGCACACCTCTGGATCGCCGGGCTCTTCGACCTGTTGGCGGCGCTCTTCGTCGTGGCCGGTCTTTTCCTGGCTCTCCCCGGCCCCGGCGGCGCCGCGCGGCGTGGCACCGTGGCGGCGGCCTTCGCGGCAGGATTCCTGGCCCCGCTGGCCAAGGAGGTTGGCTGGGCCTTCCCCATCGTCATCGCCATCTGGTGGCCCATGGGGCTTCTTCCACTCAGGCCACGCGGGACGGCACGGAAGATCGTCACGGCCGCGTTCGCGGGTGCACTGCTGACCGTCGTCTACCGGCTGGCGGCCCTCGGCGGAACCGGCGGATACCAGGACACGGCCAGCCGGATAGTGGAGGGGCTTGTCTCCCTCCCCGCGGTGCTCCTGCACGCCACATTGCTCCCGGCCAACCCCTCGTTCGGCGGCTGGAGCGTCGGTATCAACGCAGCCTGTGCCGCTGCGGCCCTCGCACTCGTGGCGGTCTGTCTCCTCCACCCCAAGCGGGGCTCGGCCGGCGCGCGTCTCATCCTCGCCGGCCTGACCATGGCCGTGGCCACCCTGCTCCCGACACTCCCCTACCTGGATGCCACCGTCTTCTGGAGAAACAGCCGCTACCTGACCCTTCCCGGCATCGGCCTGGCCCTGACCGCCGCCGGATGCGCCGGCGGCGGCGGACGGCTCCGCACCATCGCAGGCTGGAGCCTTGGCGCCTCCTGGCTGGCGGCCCTGATCCTGGCCACCATCCCGTGGCTCCAGGCGGCAAGGGCTCGTGACACGATCCTGGTCACCATCGGCGAGGTCACCCGCGCCCAGGGGACTCAAATCGTTTGGTTCAAGGGATCAATCGGCGAGCTCAGAGGTGTCCATCTCCTGGGAGGCCACCTGCAATGGGCCGTCCGGTACTGTTTTCCTGGCAGGAAGATCGAAGCGGACTCCGAGGCGTTTCAACGCTATCGGGGATCGAGGCCGGCTCCTCCCTGCCAGCAGTCAGGCCAGAGCTGCCACCTCTTGGAGTTTCTGCCCGATCCGCCCAGGGTTCACGAGATGTCCTCCATGAGCCCATAGCTCCCGGGACGACGTTGTTGCGATGTAACCGTTTCCCGAGCGCCACGGCCTGTCCCCCCTTCCCGCGTCATCCCCACCGCAGCGGCCCGGAGGGACCTCCCTTCCCGCGTCATCCCGACCGGAGTGGCCGGGGTGCCCTCCCCCCTGTCATCCCGACCGGAGTGGCCGGAATGCCCTCCCCCCTGTCATCCCGACCGAGTGAGCGCAGCGAGCGAGTGGAGGGACCTCCCCGCCACTGGCCGGCGGCTGGAGAACACCGCCTCCCACGATAACCGGGGAGATCCCTCCACTTCGCGCCCTTGCAGGGCGCTCCGGTCGGAATGACGGAAGGATGAGACCGGGGCGCTCCGGTCGGGGCGCCCTCCCCCCTGTCATCCCGACCGAGTGAGCGCAGCGAGCGAGTGGAGGGACCTCCCTGCCACTGGCCGGCGACTGGAGAACCCCGCCTCCCACGATAACCGGGGAGATCCCTCCACTTCGCGCCCTTGCAGGGCGCTCCGGTCGGGATGACGGAGGGACGAGGCCGAGGCGCTCCGGTCGGGATGACGGAGGGACGAGGCCGAGGCGCTCCGGTCGGGATGACGGAAGAAGAAGTGGGTTTCATCCATCCTCTTCATCCGCCATCGTTCGCAGGAACAAGAAGAACAGGACGAAGTCCAGGGCCACCACGCTGGCACCACGGATGAGGACCATCCGCGCAGTGGTGTCAAGGAAGAAGTCGAACCTGTGAGCCCAGGTGAGCCCAATGGTTGTCAAGATGAGCGGGCCGAGCGTTGCGATCTTCCTTCGTCGGGCCGAACGCGCACCGATCCAGGCGATCCCCGGGAGCTGCAACAGCTGGTAGTGGTACCACGCTATGGGTGAAGCCGCCAGCGCCAGCGGGACAAGAGCGCCCGTCAACGCCGCTGCCGATGGGTTGTAACGCCTGGTGACGGCAAAGAGGATTCCAAGACCTGTCGCCATGGTGAAAACGGCAGCCGTCACGCTGAGCATCGCATCCCGGACGGAAAGGTGGAGCCGCCTCGGGTCGTCTCCGTAGGTCCAGGCGGCGGGAACCGCTCCATCGCTCCGGGGTGGATCCGCAATCCGAAGAACCGTCGCGGGCAGAGAGAAATTGAGGACGGCCGGGCTACCCATCCAGTAGCTCCCACTGTGGGGCCACGGCGAGCCGTTGGTCATGACCGCGATCAGGCCCATCGGCCCCACGACGAAACCGGCAGCAACCGCCACAGCGACGAGAAACTGCCTCACTCTTCCGAGAAAGAGGTCCCGGACGGTCAGGACAGCGGGCCAGAGCTTCACCGCCGTTGCAAGACCAAGCGATACGGAACCCCGCCGGTGCTCCGCCATCGCCAGTGCGAGCAGCAGCACGAGCAACCCGTTCACCTGGCCCAACACGAGGTTCTCCGCAACGGTACCGCACAAAGACCATGTCACCGCAACGCTCAACGTGGCCACGCGGTCCCTGCCGCTGATCCGCCAGACGACGTAGGCAGCACCGGCGATGAAAAGCTGATTCAACCAGAACCATGCGAGACGAGCGGTCAGGTAGTGCAGGGGCGCCAGCGGAAGAACGAGAAACGCAACGAGAGGCGGGTAATCGAAATTGTACACAGTGTAGGGCGACACGCCGTGAAGCAGGGCCCGGGCCGCCAGGTAGTAGTGCGTGAAATCGCTCCAACTCCCGGTGATGAGCTTTGGGGCAAGAAAGAGGTTCCGCTGCACATACCGGAAACATGCAACGGCCAGGAGGAACCAATACCACAGGGGTATCCCTCGTCTTTTCATCGAGGTTCAGCATATCACCGGTGCGCACGCCGACCCGCCACCGGGCTGCGCCGGCCCGCGGAATGTACTAGAATGCCGGCCCGGAAGAGGCTGGCCGGCGGTCGTCGGCCATGCGTTTGTGCAACAGTTCACATGGGAGACCCGCCCGCGGGAGGAAGGAGCGAACGATGCCGGTTATCGAGACAACACCGGAAATGGTGCGCCGTGTCTACGAGACGAGCCGGAAGCGGCTGGAGATCGTCAGGAAACGGCTCAACCGGCCGCTGACCCTGGCCGAGAAGGTGCTTTTCGGCCACCTGGACGATCCGGAGAACGAGCACGTGGAGCGGGGCAAGGCCTACATCATGCTGCGCCCGGACCGTGTCGCCATGCAGGACGCCACGGCCCAGATGGCCATGCTCCAGTTCATGCTCTCTGGCAAGGATGAGACCGCCGTGCCCTCGACCATCCACTGCGATCACCTGATCCGCGCGCGCTCCGGCGCCAAGGAGGACGTGGCCCGGGCCATCGAGGAGAACCGGGAGGTCTACGACTTCCTCCAGAGCGCCGCGGCCCGCTACGGCCTGGGGTTCTGGAAGCCGGGCTCGGGCATCATCCACCAGATCGTCCTGGAAAACTACGCCTTCCCCGGCGGCATGATGATCGGGACGGACTCCCACACGCCCAACGCCGGCGGCCTCGGCATGGTGGCCGTGGGCGTCGGCGGCGCCGACGCCGTGGACGTCATGGCCGGCTTCCCCTGGGAGGTGCTCCAGCCCAAGCTGATCGGCGTCAAGCTGACCGGCAAGCTCCACGGCTGGACGGCGCCCAAGGACGTCATCCTCAAGCTCCTGGACATCCTGACCGTCAAGGGCGGCACCAACGCCATCGTCGAGTACTTCGGCCCCGGCGCCGCCTCCATCTCGGCCACGGGCAAGGCCACCATCACCAACATGGGCGCGGAGCTGGGCGCCACCTGCTCCATCTTCCCCTACGACGCCCGCCACAAGGCCTACCTCGAGGCGACGCGCCGCGGTGAGATCGCCGCGCTGGCCGAGGCCAACACGGACCTGCTGACGGCCGATCCCGAGGTGGCCGAGAACCCCGAGAAGTACTACGACCAGCTGATCGAGATCGACCTGGACACCCTGGAGCCCCATCTGGTCGGCCCGCACACGCCCGACCTGGCCCACCCCGTCTCCCGCATGACCGACGATGTCAAGCTCAACGGCTACCCGGACAACATGACCGCCGGCCTGATCGGCTCCTGCACCAACTCCTCCTACGAGGACATCACCCGCGCCGCCGAGGTCGCCGAGCAGGCCCTGGCCAGGGGCGCCAAGCTCAAGGCGACCTTCTGGGTGACACCGGGCTCCGAGCAGGTGGAGGCCACCATCGAGCGCGACGGCCAGATGGAGACCCTCAAGAAGCTGGGCGCCGTCGTCCTGGGCAACGCCTGCGGGCCCTGCATCGGCCAGTGGGAGCGTCACGATATCGAGCTCGGCACGCCCAACTCCATCGTCACCTCCTTCAACCGCAACTTCAGGAAGAGGAACGACGGCAGCCCCGAGACCTACGCCTTCATCGGCAGCCCTGAGATCGTCGTCGCCTACGCCCTGGCCGGCCGCCTCTCCTTCAACCCCATGAAGGACGAGCTCGAGGCCGGCGACGGCAGCACCTTCAAGCTCCAGGCACCGGCGCCGGCCCCAGACATTCCCGCCCAGGGCTTCGTGTTCAAGGCCGACGGCTACGTGGCCCCTCCTGAGACGCCTGAGCGTGTCGAGATCAAGGTCCGTCCCGACTCCGACCGGCTCCAGCTCCTGACCCCCTTCCCCGCGTGGGACGGCAAGGACCTGGAGAAGCTCCCGGTCCTCGTCAAGGCCGTCGGCAAGTGCACCACCGACCATATCTCCCAGGCCGGACCGTGGCTCAAGTACCGCGGCCACCTGGACAACATCTCCAACAACCTGCTTCTGGGCGCCAACAACGCATGGACCGAGGAGCCCGGCACGGGCATCGACGTGGAGACCGGCGAGAAGAAGCCCATCCCCGAGCTGGCCCGTTCCTACAAGGAGCGCGGCATCCGCTGGGTGGTCATCGGCGACGAGAACTACGGCGAGGGCTCCTCCCGCGAGCACGCCGCCATGGAGCCCCGCCACCTGGGCGGCGCTGCCGTCATCGCCCGCTCCTTCGCGCGCATCCACGAGACCAACTTGAAGAAGCAGGGCGTCCTGCCCCTGACCTTCGCCGATCCGGCCGACTACGAGAAAATCAGGGCCGACGACCGCATCTCCATCGTGGGGCTCAAGGACCTGGCGCCCGGCAAGCCGCTGACCGTTGTCCTGCACCACGCCGACGGCAGCGAGGAGAGCTTCCAGGTCAACCACTCGCTCAACGCTGAGCAGATCGAGTGGTTCAAGGCCGGCTCCGCCCTCAACCTCCTGCGGAAGCAGAACGGCTGAGCCACCGGCCCACCGACAACACTACCGGCCCGGGAGGCGACCCCGGGCCGGTTTTTCGTTCGGAATGCGCCTCGATTCCGGAGCTACAGGCCGAAGCGGCTCCCGGAACCTATATTGGCATCAGGAGATTCCATGGTCAGGGTCATCCCGGAAGGCGTCGCATTCCGCGAGCACGTCCTGCTCCGCGACGGGCGGGGCGTACTGATCCGGGCGGGCACACCCGAGGATCTCCCGCTGGTCAAGGAGCTGATGGAGCGGGTTTCTCCCGAGAGCCTCCGGCTCCGCTTCGGCGCAGCGATCAGAGAGGTGCCCCAGGAGGTCCTGAAACGTCTGACCCGAGGCGACTTCACCCGAGAGGGATGCCTCTTGGCCATCGTCATCGAGGATGGCAGGAACCGAGTCGTGGGCAAGGCCAATTACATGGCTCTGGAGACCGGGCGAAGCGCCGAATTCGCCATGCTCGTCGACGACAGCTACCGGGGGCTCGGCATCAGCACGTTGCTCCTGGAACGCCTCGCCGGCCTCGCCGCCGCCAACGACTTCACCGAGCTCGTGGCCGAAGTGTTGCCAGAAAACACCACCATGCTTCGGGTTCTCCAAAGCTCCGGACTCGAGCTCCGCCAGGGCCGCGACCACGGAACCGTCCAGATCGTCATCCCGATCCGGAGCATCGCCGCCTTCCGGGAGGCGGCCCGGGTTCGCCGCCAGATCGCCGTGACCGCTTCGTTGACGCCCGTCCTTCATCCCTCTTCCCTCGCCGTGATCGGGGTCTCGGCCTCCGGCTCCTCTGCGGGAGACACGATCCTCCGACAGGTGATGGACGGGGGTTACACCGGCACGCTCCACGCGGTCGGCTCGGGAGCAGCCGGCTCCGAGGCGCTCCCCGTTTATCGCAGCCTTGAGGACATCCCCCAAGCCCCCGAGCTGGCGATCGTCGCCGTTCCGGCCAGAGCGGTCCTGGAAATCGAAAAACAGGCCGCCCGTGCCGGCGTCAAGGCGCTCGTCGTCGTCAGCACGGGTTTCGCGGAGGCGGGACCCGAAGGCGCCACGCTCCAGGATCGCCTGGTCGACCAGGTCCGGGCACACGGTCTCCGGCTCGTGGGTCCATGTTCCCTCGGAGTGATCAACACGAACCCCGCCGTCTCTCTCAACGCCAGCCTGGCACGCTCCCTCCCCCCGCGGGGAAGCCTGGGCTTCTTCTCCCACTCCGGAGCGTTGGGCCTGTCGGTCCTCGAGTACGCGGCGGCCCGAGGCGTTGGCTTTTCAACCTTCGTCGCAGCCGGCAACCGGGCCGACGTCCAACTGGCTGACCTGCTGGTCTACTGGGAGGAAGATCCCGACACCCAGATGGCAGCCCTCTACCTCGAAACATTCGGCGACCCCAGGAGGTTCACCCGATCGGCGCGCCACATGACGCCGCGCAAGCCGATTCTCTGCATCAAGACCGCCCGAACGGCGGCCGGGAAAGCCGCGGCCCGCGAACACACCGGTGCACCCTGTCCGGAGAGCAGCGGAATCGACGAGGAGATCCTCTTCCGTCAGGCGGGTGTCATCCGCACCAACGATCTCGAAGAGCTTCTCGATGTCGTGCTGCTCCTCGAAAACCAGCCGCTACCACCCGGGAACCGAATTGCCCTGGTGACCAACTCTGGTGGTCTTGGCACGCTGTGCGCCGATGCGTGCCAGGCCCATGGGTTATGCCCGAGCGACTCCGGACCGGTGCACATTGCGATCACCGAGCCCCCGGATCACGCCCGCCGGGCGATCCAGGAAGCCCTGGCCGACCCGCACACGGACGCTGTCCTCGGCGCCTTCGCCTGCCTGGGGGACTGGACCCCGCCCACCGTCGCCGATCAAGCGCTTCTCGCTGTATCGGCTCAGGGCGGCCACCCGTCACCCGACAAGCCCATTATCCTTTGCCTCGTGGGGCGTGCGCCAACCCACATGGCGGAGTTGGCCGGACCTCAGCCCATCCGGATTCCGGTCTACCGGTTTCCTGAAAGCGCAGTCCGGGCCCTGGCCCACGCCGCCCGTTACGCCGCGTTCCGCCGGCGTCCCGCGGGGACTGTCCGGTGGCGTGACGATGTGGATGCGGCCGCGGCACGGCACCGGATCCACGAGCTCCTTGCCGCCCGTCGCCGATCCGCCACGGTGGCCCTCGACGCGGTGGACTCTGCCTTTGTGCTCTCCGCCTTTGGGATCTCCGTCAGAACCTGCCGGCCCATCGGCGTCTACATCACCGTTCGTTTCGACGCTCTCTTCGGTCCGATTGTCGAGCTCCGCAGGCCCGGGATGTCCCCCGTTTTCCGTTTGACGCCCCTGACGGACCGGGATATCGCCGAGACCCTCGAGGCCATCCACTGCTCCCATCTGGAAGGCCTCGGAGAGCTCCTCTCCCGCCTGTCCCAGCTGGTCGAGGAGCTGCCCTGGGTATGCCGGTTCGAGGGGAACGCCGGATGCTCGGATGGTCGCTGCTTCTGCCCCGGTGTTCAGATCGAGATCGGCAGCGGCAACATCTTCCCATGAGCCCCACTCTGACGTCGCGGTATGATCGGCGCGAAAGGAGGCAGCATGACGCGGGCTCTCGTGCTTTCCGGTGGCGGCGTGCGGGGGATCTTCCAGGCCGGGGTGATCGGCCGTCTCGCCGAGCGGGGCGAGAACGGCTGGGAAGTCTTCACCGGCGTCTCGGCCGGGGCCATCAACGCTTTCCTGGCGGCCCAGGACCGGGTCCGCGAAATGGAGGACCTCTGGGTCCGCCAGGCGGAGAACGGCCTGACGGCCTTCCGGTCGCGCCTCGATCTTGCCAACCTCGCCCTCCACGCCCTGGCCCCCGGTCTGCTGAGCTACGCCGACGTGGAGGCCATGGATGGCCTGTACGACAACCAGGAGCTCCTGGAGATCCTGGAGCCCTTCGCCGCAGGACTTGCGGACCGCCTCGAGCGGCTGGGCCACCACCTGCGGATCGGCGTCGTCTGCCTCCAGACCGGGGAGTACCTGGCCGCCGATCCCACGCGGCACGTGGCCCCGCCCGAAATCGCCCGCCTCGTGCTGGCCTCCACGGCCATTCCCCTGGCTTTCGACCCCGTGGAGCTCACGCTCGATGTCCCCGGCGCGGCCTGCTCAGGGCGCCGCTGCCAGTTCGCTGACGGCGGCGCCCGCAACATCACGCCGCTGGCCGACGCCATCGGGGCTGCCCGGGAGGCGGGCATCGCCCTCGAGGGGATCGACGTCATCCAGTGCCTGCCCTGGGATCCCTCGGGCACCCGCCACGAGTACCACGGCCTCCTGCAGATCGGCCTGCGCGCCCAGGAGATCCTGACCAACGACAACTACCGCAACGACCTCGAGCTCTTCCTCCAGGCCAACGCGCTGGCGGCCCTGAGGGAAGAGCTGTTATCCTCCGGGGACGAGCCCTCCCGGACCGTCCTGGACCGGTTAACACGAGCCATTCCCGGCTTTGAGCGCCACCGGCCCATGGACCTGCGCATCATTCGCCCAACGCCGGAATCGTGGCAGGCCTTCACGGGTCGGCCCGATGCCGACCTCGCCGTGGAGCTCCCCGGAGACCTCGACCGAAACGCCGGGCTCCTTCGCCTGATCCACGGTTACGGCCGCTGGCTTGCGGAGCATCCGGAGCTCCACACGGTCGTCGGGTCGGAAAGAGAGCACAGAGGATAGAGGAAGACAGACGATCAGGCGTTTCCGCTGGCGCACTCCCCGAACAGGCGACGTGGAAGAGTGAGGGGTGAGGAGGAAGGTGTGAGGGATAATGGCGCCAACGGAAAATGCCCGCGCGACGCCTGTAAGTGATGGAGGGCTTTCTCGGACCGGTGACACCAGGTAGTCGCACCGCCCCCAGCACCCATACGCATTACCTTGAATTGATCGCCTACTGGTGCCTCACCACCGGTGATACGTTGGACACATCCACCGGCATTACACGAGTTGGCACATGCTCTTCAAGCCTTCCTGTGCACAGATCCTTGTGAGGAGCCAATGAGCATTGTGGTTTCTTCCAACCTGACCTTTGCTGCAGATACATGCGGCACAAACCCGCCATTCTTCGGATCATTTTGATAAGTCTATATACTATTCACATATCTTTTGCTTACATAAGGTGAAGTCATGACTGAAAGCAACGCTCCGTAATTGAGATCAAACACAACTTCGTCCCCTGTCTTCAAGCCTTCCTTCTTCGCATTCATTATGACATGATCACCACTTGCACCCAGGATATCAATATCCAATAAGGGAGTTAGTCCGGAAACAGGAACATCCTGTAACCCCACTCCGAGAATAACTCTTCGTATTTGGCCGTGATCCTTGAACCCGGGAACATTTCCGAATGCATCCTGACAAACTTCTCCGTAAGGAATGGACGGCTTTATCTTAGATTCAATGACCTCTGCAATCAGCATAAATGCATCTGTGTATAATCCGGGAATAGGCGTTCTATAGAGGGTTTCGCACCCCAAATAGATAGATTCGCCCAATCTCAAGTTATTGATCCTTCCGGTATTTCCACCGGACACGAACCAGGTATAATTGGCCGAGTTCCCGCCGGAAACAATCTCCAATGAGAGTCCGAACCTTTCTTCTATATCTCCGGCAAGGGAGGACAGGTACTCCATTTTCTCCTCGTCCGGTTTGATTCCCCCGAAACAGGCCAGATTCGTACCTATGCCTGCGAGCTCGATTCCTTCCAGCAACAGTACCTCTTGAACTGCGTCCTCTAAATCCGAAGGCATCAATCCCTCTCTCAAATCACCTGACTCCACCATTAAGATAACTTTATGTGCAGTGTTATTGTTCACGGCGAACTTTGAGAGCATTTTGACCACTGACAGCTCCGAATTAAGACTGATGTCGGCATACTTGACTACCGATTCAGCCTGGCTGGGAATGGGTGTTCTCAACAGGACAAACTGTGCCTGTATGCCTGCCTCACGCATCCTCCTGATATTTGTTATCCTTGAATCGCCAAGAGTATGTATTCCGCTTTTTACAAGGACCCCTGCAATACGGGGGTCTCCGCAAACGACCTTTGTGACGCCAGTTACGCAGATGCCTCTTGAACCGTATAGCCTCTTTAACTTCTCAGCATTATGTGCGATTTTTGCAAGGTCTATCTCTATTCTGGGTGTTGTCACATCGATCACTATTCCTTCGGCAGCTCCGGAAATGCTTCGAATATACTTGTGACAAGTTTGTCGCACCCGTACTTTAGGACATCCGTTGTTGGTAACCGGAACATCTCTTCATAATCGCTTATTGCCCTTATGATTTCCCCATCGATCATATCTTCGTGGTTGATTGTGATAGCGATTACCTTCGATCCTGAAAAGACTTCTATCATCTCTATCTCACTTTCCAGGGTCGGCATTGGTACATAAGGAAAATCTCCGAGGTTCTTTCTTTTCGGCGGGTGCTGAACGATAATAGCCTTCGGCTTTGCACCCCGTACAATGGCACATGAGCTAAGGTATGCAGGATGGCTGAGGGCACCCTGGCCTTCGACTATAATTACGTCCGGATGCTCCGTGTCCTCTGCTTCCATAACTGCATTTTCGATTTCCCCCGTCATAAACTCTTCGACAATCGCATCCACTGCAACGCCGTACTTTGCGCCCTGAATTAATCCTGTCTGTCCGGTTGCCACGAACGCGACGTTTAGCGCCTCTTTCCTCAATGCTTCTACAAGGATCATCGATGAGGTTCTCTTGCCAACAGCGCTGTCTGTGCCAAGTATGGCCACTATTGGCGTGCCGACCTTTAGAATGCGCCCTGAGAAAAGATGTAATTCCTTTTTTGCGGGAGGTTTTCTGACATCGTATATTCTGACCCCGCACTCGTTTGCCTTTTGCGTAAACTCTTCATCATCCGTAAAGAACTCATGAAGGCCGTTTACTATGTTCATCCCCTTTTCCATCGCCTTGAGTATTATCTTCCTCTGCTCCTTCTTAAGAAATGCCTCAAGAGGCGCAACGCCGTATATGAAATATCCCGGAATCTCCTTTAGTCTCGTAATGGCGTCATCGAGATCACGGAATATACGTATCCCGGTTTTTACTCCCTCGAGATACTCTCCGGCATCCATACCCGCCTTTGTACTGTCGATGACACCGGCGATCTCGTACTTTTCAGAATGCCTTACAAGTCCGTTGGCAGTCTTTCCATCCATCTTCCCGAATTCGTTTTCACAATATACTATTGCCTTTGTTTTCATGGATTATCATCTTGGAGGGATAGGGATAGGCATTTCTATTTTCATACCATGGAGTGTATCACGCATCCCGGGCTCGAGGCCGCCGTTCGAGACCTCGACGTCCTCTTCGGCTCCCCATCATCGGACCACATCCGGCCTCTGTCCGGGAACCAGTCGCCGGACACCCCTTCAACCCCGGTTTCAGGCACACCTCAACCAGGAACCCGGCAAACTGTAACACCTCGCCGTGATGCACCTTGCGGGCGGGATGGGGTGGGCGCAGGCTTGGGGCGTGCGGAATGAGCGTTCGATTGCTGGATTCGAGCTGGCGCGGGAGATCGGGGTGACCCGTGGGGGCCGGACGCGGTGGCGTTGTCCGGCGGATGTCCGTCAGCGTGTCGTGGGATATGCGCGGGAGCGTCACACGGCGGGTTGGGCCTGGAAGGAGGTGGCCGCCGAGCTTGGGGTGGCGTGTTCAGCGCTCAGGCTGTGGGTGAAGGCCGGAGGCGAGGAGAGGCCAGGCGCTCTGGTGCCGGTGTCGGTCCGGGGGCTGGGTGTCTTGGGATCCGGGGGCTCGGCCGGGGTGCTGACGCTGGTATCGCCGGCGGGGTACCGGACGTTAACGCGTATGTCCCCCAGCACCCCGGGCTCCAACCGGTGAGATGCCGATCCCTGCCGCCATCCGCCGGACGGTACACGGGCCGGGGTCGGCCCCGGCCCGTGGGTTCGGCGGTCGGCAACCAGCGGCACCTTCAGCGAAGGGTCACCAGCATGCGAATGCTTCCCGTACCGGACGGAAGCGCCTCAAGCGCCTTGCCGATGATGGTGCCCGGGTAGGCCCACACGGCCTTCTCCGCCGTGCCGGGCTCGCTCCCGGCGCAGAGCAGGTCGCCAGGATGGATGGGTCCCGACGCTGCCGATGCACGGACCTCGACGATCCCCAGGATCGCCACCGCGACCTTCCCAGAATTGCCATCCACATCGATCGTCGAGCCGCCCACGATGGTCGGTCTGTCCGAGACGACACCCATGACCGCCCGGGCCCTCTTCGCCGTGGCCGGCTCCAGCTTGCCGTCGGAACCGATTCCCACGACAGTCCCCGGATCGAGCTTGCCGTCGGCCGGGTACATCTCGGCGAAATCGGCACCATTGGAGTGAAATGAGCCATCGGCGTACACCTCGCCAGCATGGGTGACCTTCCAACGCAGCCCCACCTTGTGATCGTAGATTTCCGCCAGATCACCGGTCCCCGTCCCCTTAACAATCAGCGCATTGCCGGTTTCACTCCATGCATAGAGGCCAGGGCCGTTGGAGGTGTTCCAGCCAGTGACGCCGATGGCCGTGGTGGCGGATGCCGTTCCGAACACTCCCGAGGCCCATCCGCCGGCGCCTTCCGTCTCTCCCACAATTCCCCGGGCACCGCTCCCCGTGGACATGTTCCAGCCGTACACTCCGTGCCCCTTGGGAGAATTGGCCAAGCCGAAGACGCCGTTGGTCACATTCGCGGTATTTGTGGCCTCGCCCACGACACCCGTGGAAGGAGATTCGCCACGAACACCAACACCACTGGAATTGGTGGCCTTCCCCAGCACGCCGTACGTTCCGTCGCTCGATGCCTGCACACCGATCCCCTTGGCGACAACATTGACCGCCGGCTCGGCGGACTGCGCATTGTAGACGTACACTCCCTGCCCATCGACATGTTCGTTCCACACCGTCAGGACCGACCAGTCCGACATCGCCTTCTCGGCTCGCGCCACTCGCTGCGAAGTGTCCGCCTTCCCCGGAGAATATCCCGAGAACGACCACAATCCCAGCGCCCTCCCGTCAGTGCCCTGGTTCAGGCTCATCGTCGTGCCGGGCCCCTCGTTGGTCAGGTTGAACAGCGCGCTATTGCTGTCGGTCGCTGCCCCCTGACCAGAATAGGGAAGTGTCAGGCCTCCACCGCCACCGCTCGCTTCGAATGTGATTTTGTGATTCCCCGCGTCGGGCGTAATGGTTACGCCGTTGCCACCCACAAGGTCCACGTTGCCCTGCACACCCTTCAGAGAACGAACGACCGTCCCGTTGGCGATCTTGGAGGAGGTCACGCCGC
>JAADFK010000233.1 GCA_013152925.1 Acidobacteriota bacterium
AGAAGATCCCCGCGCCGCAGGAGAATGCGCCCGGCGCCGTCTCCAATCCCCTGCCCTCGAAGACGCCAACCGGGGCCGTTGCCCTCCCCGGAACGACAGGCGAGACCGCCCGGACACCCGCCCGTTTCGGAACCGCACCAGCGGCGACCATGGCGAGCCCTCCGCCGCCCGCACCGGTGCGGTGGAAGGCCGTCGAGAAGGCCGTGTCTTCCGGAATCACCACAACCACCGCTCCTGCTCCCAAGACGGAAACGCGCACCGCAACCGGCGCATTGAGCTTCCACGTGGTCGATGAGGGAAACCAGCCGCTTCCCGGAGCCACGGTGGTCGTTTCCTCACCACGCATTCCGGGCTCGAAAACCACGGTCACGGATGCTAAAGGAAAGGCCAAGCTCGAGGGCCTGCATCCAGGCACGTACAGCGTCACCTTCGAGCACCCCGGCTATGACAAGGTGGAGCAACAGAACGTCATCGTTCCCCATCGGTCCACCACACGGGTCAACCCAACGCTACATCATCAGTGGAAGAAGGAGACCCTTGTCACCTCACAGGCCCCGATCGTCGACGTGACCTCCACGACCATGGGCTCCGGGAAACCGGCCGGACCGGTCAAAGCGTTGCCCCGAGGTCGGACGTTTTCTTCCCTCACGTACAGGAGCGGGCAGGAAAACATGCGCGCTATCCCGCAGAATGACGCGGCAGGAACGACATCCCGGCCGGACATCCCCAGCTCCGGACAGGAGTCCCGATCACCAAGAAACGATCTGGAAGGCACGGGCCGAATCAACATTGGGATCAAGGACGTCGGGAACCGTCCCCTCGCTGGTGTCGTGGTTACAGCGATTTCTCCAGGGATGAAGAATCCTGTCGTGGCTACCAGCGATGCCGACGGCAAAGCCACCCTGAGCAACCTGAAACCATCCACATACAAAGTCACCATTGCGCATCCCGATTACAAGAGGATCGTCCTCGGTTACGTCCCCGTTCCCTGGAACAAGCCCGCCATCATCAACGTCACCCTTTGGAAGGAATTCGATTCCGGGTATTCCACTGGTTGCCAAATCGAGATCAGCAAGCCCCGGCGACCTGGGGAATTCCCGAAAGTGTTGCCAAAGGGGCGCACGTTTTCCTCGTTGACCTACCTCCCTGCCGACAGGCTTCCCGGCCAGGAAGCGACCTCGCCGGAGGCGCCAAAGCCACCACGAGAGGCACAACCAGAGGCCACGGCACAACGCAAGGATCCCCAGGGCACGCTCACGTTTCACGTGGACGACGATGGGAACCAGCCCCTTCCTGGAGTTTCCATCGTCGCCACCCACCAGGCGACGGGAAAGACCCGTACCACGACGACCGACGCCGATGGGAATGCAGTGTTGAAGGGTCTCAAGGCGGGGCTGTACCGGGTCACGTTTTCCCATCCCGGCTATCAGAAGATCGTTCAAGAGTACGTTCCGCTGCACCCTGGCCAGACTATCCGGATGACCCCCACCCTTCACCAGGTGATTCCGAAGGAAAGACTCGTCATCTCCCAGGCACCCGTGGTCGATGTCACCAGCACCACCATGGGCTTCGCCCCACCCGCAGCCACTGTTCGGGAGTACGATCTCACCGCCCGACGGCGCCTTCCCAGCTCACCGGAAGGCCGCCCCATCCCCTCCACCGGGGGGACGGCCGAGCCCAACGATCGGCCCTACGGGGACGTCTTCTTCGATCCGACGGGGGTCAACCCCTTCGTGGACACGGAGGACGACCGGCTCTCCACCTTCGGGCTGGACGTGGATACGGGCTCGTACACGGTGACGCGGCGTTACATCCGGGACGGCCACCTGCCGCCTCCCGCGGCCATCCGCGTGGAGGAATTCGTCAACGCCTTCGGCTACGGTGATCCGGCGCCGCGGCACGGGGACTTCAACCTGGTGGCGGAGGGCGCACCCGATCCCTTCGGCGACCGCGAGCGGTCGTACATCCTGCGCTTCGCCGTCACCGCGCGCCAGGTGGACACCAAGCACCGTCCGCCGGCGCTGCTGATCTTCACGGTGGACGTCTCCGGCTCCATGGCCCGGGAAAACCGGCTCGGCCTGGTCAAGCGGGCGCTGGGCGCCCTTCTCGACGAGCTTCGCCCCGACGACCGGGTTGGCCTGGTGGTCTTCGGCTCCACCGGACGGGTGCTCCTCGAGCCCACCCGCGATCACGAGGCGATCCGCGAAGCCATCGAACGCCTCCGGCCGGGCGGCTCCACCAACGCCGAGGACGGGCTGGTCCTGGCCTACCGCATGGCCGACCGATTCCGCGACGGGCTCGAGGAGGAGGAGAGCGGCCAGAAACCCATCATCCGCGTCATCCTCTGCTCGGACGGCGTGGCCAACGTGGGCCGGAGCGGCCCGCGCTCGATCCTCGAGCGGATCCGCCGGGCGGCCGGCAAGGGCATCGAGCTGACCACGGTCGGCTTCGGCATGGGCAACTACAACGACACGCTGATGGAACGCCTGGCCGACACCGGCGACGGCCGCTACGCCTACGTGGACGACTTCGAGGAGGCCCACCGCATCTTCGTGGAGGAGCTGACGGGGACCCTGCTGACCATCGCCCACGACGCCCGTGCCCAGGTGGAATTCGACCCCCGAGCCGTGGAGCGCTGGCGGTTGCTGGGCTACGAGAACCGTGACATCGCCGACGAGCGCTTCCGCGATCCCACGGTGGACGCGGGCGAGGTGGGCGCCGGCCAGACGGTGACGGCCCTCTATGAGGTCAAGCTCCGTCCCCGGATCCCCTCCCACCGCATCGTCGCCACGCTCCGTCTGCGCTACCGGCCCACGGGAAGCCAGGAATTCGTGGAGATCGAGCGCCGCCTGCGGGCGCGGGAGCTGGCCCGGTCATGGGAGGATGCCTCTCCACGCCTGAAGCTGGCCTCGCTGGTGGCCGAGCTCGCCGAGATCCTCAAGCACTCCTACTGGGCGAAGCACGACAGCCTCGGCGACGTGCTGCGCCGCCTCCGGCGACTCCACGGGCCCCTGGCACGGCAGGAGAGGGTCCGGGAGCTGGAGGACCTCGTCCGCGAGGCCCTGATGATCCAACGCAACCAGCGGCATGTCCCGGAGGAGTAGCACCGGAATCCCCACGCCGTGATCCCTCTCCCCGCCCCGGCCGGCAAACCCGGCCGGGGCGTTTCCCGGACCCACGGGCCGTTCTCGCTCCAACCGGCGCCATGGAAGCCCAGTCTGCGGTCCACCCGTGGCCGGTCCATGCGCGGACCGGAGACGAACGTGGCAGGCTCTCCCCGCCGGCCATGTCCAACGCTCTTCCGCCGGTTTCCGTAAACCGGGTGAAGAACTCGTGGACGGGAGGTGTCCATGAACGCTCGCCGAAACGCCGCCGCACAGCTGCTGGCCATCCTGCTGCTGTCCGCTCCGCCGGCGCTCGCCTGGACCGCCATCGGCCCGCCTGGCGGATACATCCGGCACGTGGCGTTCGCCGGCGCCGGCGGGAGCCGGATCTACGTGGCGGCCACCGGCTCCTTCTGGGCCAGCACCGACGGCGGAGCGAGCTTCCAGGAGCCTGGCCACGGGGTGGTCGAAGGGCGGTTCTCGCCGTTCGTTGTCGATCCGGACGATCCCCTCCACCTGTGGCGGCCCGGCGCCGACGGAACCATCGTGGAGAGCCGGAACGGGGGCACGAGCTGGCGGGTCCTTGCGGCCTTTCCCGCCAATGCCCACATCTCCCATCTCGCTGCCGACCCGTGGAACCCGGGGATGGTGGACGCCGCCGTCACAACGGGCCGGGATGGCGACGTCAACGGCGTCGTACGGATCGAGCCGGACGGCCGCTGGAACATCATCCTTTCCGCACCTTTCATCGAGGCCATGGCTTCCGGCCCTCACGTTCTCTACGTCAAGACGTACGACGGCTTCTACCGGGCCAGACGGGGCGGTGCGGCGTGGGATACCTGTGCCGATCCCGGCGCCGCTCGCGTGGTGACGCTTGCCGTGGACCCGGAGAACGGGCGCCACCTGCTGGCCGCCGGTGAGCGGGGATTGGCGTCGAGCGCCGACGGGGGCGAAACCTGGAGCCTTGCCACTTTTCCCCGGGGAAGAGTCAACCTGGTCACAATCGGTCACGACGTTGCCTGGTGCGCTACCGGCGGCCAGCTCTGGCGTCACCGCGACGGCGCCCCCTGGGAACGAGCCGGCCTCCGGGCCGACACCATCACCACCCTGGCCGCCGATCCGGCCGATCCGGCCACGGTCTGCGCGGGCGTAGTCGGACCGGTGGGGGCTTTCGATCGACGGGGTCTCGTCTGCTCGCAGGACTTTGGCGTGACCTTCGAGGCGGCCGATGCCGGCATCATCGCCACCCGGATCGACGCGCTTTCGCCGGGGACCGGGCAGGTCGCTCCGCCCCTGCTGACCGTCACCCGCGATTTCATCATGGCCTGGGACGGACATTCGTGGTGGCACATGCGGGTGGGTGAGGGAGAAAACGGTGCCATCTCCCGTGATCCGGCCAACCCCGCCCGCCTCCTGGCCACTTCCTTCCTCTGGGCCACTGGCTACTACGGTGACGCGCTGTTCGTTTCCGACGACGGAGGCCGGGCGTGGAGTCAACGGACGGACCCGGTCTATCGCTTCTCGTTCAACGAGCTCGCTCCCGATCCCTACTCCCCCAACCGTGTGTTTGCTGCGGGCGGGTATGGCCTGACAATCTTCCATCCCCAAAGTGGCAACACGGACTTCGTCCTGACGTACGGCGATGCTTTCGACACCGTCGCCGCACTCCAGGACCCGCCGGGCGTGGTGCTCGCCGCGGGAGCGTCCGGGCTGTGGCGGAGCACGGACAGCGGGGCCAGCTGGAGCCAGATCCTGAAGAACACCGACAACAGCTTCTACCACCTGGCGGTCTCCTCCCCGGGGCCGGTGTACCTTCTTCACGACGAAGGAACACTCCTGAGCAGCGAGGATGGCGGAGCCACCTGGCAGCCACTTGCTCCACCAGGACGGGGATGCACGGATCTCTCCGTCTCGCCGCGGGATCCGGCCGAGCTTCTGGCGGCCTGCGCCCAGCCGGCCGGGAGTGGCTCAAGCAGCTCGTGGGGCGTGGCCTGGAGCAGCGACGGCGGCCACCGTTGGCATCCCGTCCCTGGCCCCACCGGGCTCTCGGCCCGAAGGGTGGCCTTCGATCCCGGCCATCCCGGCCGCCTCATCGTCGGGACCGCCGCCCATGGTGTCTGGGAGGGCCGGCCGGCCCGCCTCGTCCACCGGGTGAGCCGTCGCTGCGTGCCGGCGAGGCCGGGAACCGGCCGCCTTTCGTCGACGGCTGTTGTGCGACAATGAAAGTCTGATGGCAAACCCGGCCATCAAGCGACGAGCAATCCGCCCGGGGACACCGGCGATGGCCGTCACGCCTGACTGAACGGCTTCGAGGAGGCCCGCCGCACCATCGCCACGTTGCGCCTCCGCTGCCGGCGCACGGGCCGGGGCGTTTTCCGCTGGACGACTCCGCTCCGCAAGCGCCGGAATGATCGGGCCCAAGACCGCAGTTACAATGTGGCATGAGCAACCGCCCGCTGCGCGAGCCCCCGGGGAATCGGAAGTGAGCGAGGAACATCGTTCCCTGGCCGAGGTGCACGAGTCGGTGGAGGTGCCCCGCGGCGGACCCGGATGGAAGCGCTGGTGGGCCGTGGCCGGTCCGGCGCTACTGGTGGCCGTGGGGTACATGGATCCGGGGAACTGGGCCACCGACCTGGCCGGCGGCAGCCGGTACAACTACGCGCTGATCTGGGTGCTCCTGATGTCCAACATGATGGCCGTCCTCCTCCAGAGCTTCTGTGCCCGCCTGGGTATCGTCAGCCGCCGCGATCTGGCCCAGGCCTGCCGCGAGACCTACCCCGCGGCCGTCAACATCCCGCTGTACCTTCTGGCAGAGGTCGCCATCACGGCCACGGACCTTGCCGAGGTCATCGGCTCCGCCATCGCCTTCAACCTCCTCTTCGGCATTCCCCTCCTGTGGGGGGTTGTCATCACGACCTTCGACGTCCTGCTTCTTCTGATGCTCTCGAGCTTCGGCATCCGCAAGCTCGAAGCGCTGGTGCTGTCCTTCGTCGGGACCATCGGCATTGCCTTCGTCATCGAGGTTGTCCTGGCTCGCCCCGACTGGCACGGCCTGGTCCAGGGGTTCATCCCCTCTCTTCCGGACTCCGGGGCCCTCTACATCGCCATCGGAATCCTCGGTGCCACGGTGATGCCCCACAACCTCTACCTGCACTCTTCTCTGGTGCAAACGCGCCGCTTCGGGCGATCACCGCGGGAGCTGCGTCAGGCACTTCGCCTCAACAACCTGGACTCGGCGGTAGCTCTCAACCTGGCCTTCCTGGTCAACGCCGCCATCCTCGTCATGGCGGCCGCCGTCTTCTTCCGGACCGGGCACAACGAGGTAGCCGAAATCCAGGATGCACACCGTCTGCTGGAGCCGATCCTGGGCGCCGCCATCGCCCCCGTCGCCTTCGCCGTCGCATTACTGGCCTCGGGACAGAGCTCGACGATCACCGGAACCCTGGCGGGCCAGATCGTCATGGAGGGTTATCTCAACTTCCGGATCCGTCCCTGGCTCCGGCGCCTGATCACCCGGCTCCTGGCCGTCATTCCAGCCCTGGGGACCATCCTCTACTTCGGCGACGGCTCCACGGGTTCCTTGCTCGTCCTCAGCCAGGTTGTGCTCTCCCTCCAGCTTCCCTTCGCCGTCATCCCGCTGATCCACCTGGTCTCCGATCGTAATCGCATGGGCGTCTTCGCCATCGGCCGCTGGCTGCGATCCCTGGCCTGGATCGTCGCCACCATCATCGTCGGGCTCAACGTCCAGCTGGTCGTCATGGAGGTCCGCTCCTGGATCGCCGGCACACGGGGCAATCCCTGGCTGATCTGGCTGCTGGTGGCGCCCCTGGCCGCCGCTTCCGCTGTACTATTGGCGTACGTGAGCTTCAAGCCCCTGATCGACCGCCTCCGTGCCGTGCGCCGCGCCGGCGCGCCCGTTGGGGTCCACACGACCTCCGAAACGCCCTCGTTCACCATCCGGCCCGCCCGGGAGTACCGGAACATCGCCGTCGCCCTGGACTTTGGCGGCTCCGAGGAGCGCCTGCTCAACGAGGCCGCCCACCTGGCCCAACACGATGACTGCGTGATCCATCTCCTGCACGTGGTCGAGAGCCCCGTGGCGCGCGCCATGGGACGAAACGCTGCCGATCACGAGATCGAGGCGGACTCCAAGCGGCTCCAAACCCTGGTGGAGGTCCTGGAGACTGCCGGCTACCCGGCGTCGTGGGAGCTCGGCGTCGGCGACCCGGTCCCCGAGCTGGCGAGGATGGTTGACGAAACGGGGGCCGATCTGGTCATCCTCGGCGCCCACGGTCACCGTGGTCTCTCCGACCTCGTGCACGGCACCACGGCCGACGCCCTCCGGCACCGGATCTCGGCCACCGTTTTGATCGTCCCGGTCAGTGCACCCTGATACGCCCGGCGCCCGGGTGGACCGGAGGTTCCGTCACAAAAATGTAAAACCTCTGGCCTTCACCTGAATTTCATTTCACGGTTCAATTTTTCTGTGGTATTCAATCCCCAACATAATCGGACTCGTCCCGGAGACAGGTCGTCGGCATCGTGCCGTACCGTTACCGTTGTTGGGATGAAGCCGGGGACTTTTGATTCGGAAGGAGGAGAGGTATGAGAGCTGTCGTCCTGATCTTGACCCTGCTGGTCTCGCTGCCGGCCATGGCCACCACGGGGGTCGCCTTCGTGCACGGTACCGGACACCAGACCGACGCCTACCACGATTACTGGAAACCCGAAATGGTGGACTCCGTTCGCCAGGGGTTGCCGGACCCGAGCAAGTTCGTGGTGATCAACTGCGATTTCGAGCAGTACATGTGGAAGGCCGAGGCTGCCGGCTGCCTCGCAGGGCAGCTCTACAACTTCATCGTATCCAACGGTATCGATGACCTGGTTGTGATCACGCACTCGAACGGCGGCAACGTCATGCGGTGGATCCTCTCCAATCCCACGTGGGACAGCCGCTATCCAACGATCATCAACTCCATCCGCTGGGTGAACGCCCTGGCGCCCTCGAGCCTGGGCACTCCCCTGGCCGACGCGGTCATCAGCGGCACCGTTTTCGAAAAGGCCGTGGGCTGGCTCCTGGGTTATGCCAGCGATGCCGTCCGCATGCAGCAGACGAGCTGGATGGCCTACTACAACGCCAACTGGCTCTACGGCACGTCCGGACGCCCCGCCCTTCCCGTTGGTTTCTGGGACGTGGTGGGCAGCGACGTGGAGACCGCCGTCTGGGATCCTGACAGCTACTGTGGGGGGTACACACTCAACCTCGGCCTCGAGGTCACCCAGGCGTGGCTCGACAGCTGCTCCGACGGTTTCCTCAACTGCACCAGTCAAAAGGGAGCCGGATCCCTCTGGTTCTACGACACCTGGTACACCGACGGCGACGAGCCCCTGAGCCACAACCAGAGCCGCCGCAAGTGTTTTGGGCTCGACGTCATTCTCCGGAACGATCTGTAGGAAGGAGCGGAACGTGAAAACAAAGCATCTCCCAGTCGTGTTCCTCGCCGCCATGGCCCTGGCCACGGCCGGCTTCGCCGCCTCACCGGCGTCCCTGGCGCCGCCGGCCGCCGGCGACCTGGTGCCGGCACGGCTCGTGTCCGTCGCCAACCTGCCCCAACTCGTCGAGCCCAGCCGGGATCCCGTGCAGTTCTCCTGGGCGATTCCAGCCGACAGGGCCATCGCGACGGCGCCAGCCCCCCACACGGAGCTCAGCCACGGCTACACCCTTCGCGTCACGGCTTCCGAGCTGCAGCATGGTCTCGCCATCGACACGGTCGCACCAGGCGCGGTGGTCCGGATCAACCCGGTGCGCACCGCGGCCACCGACGAGCTCGTCGCCCTGGATCCGTCACGGCTCGAAATCCGCAGGGCCGGTGAGCGGCCCGCCGCCGGCGCCATCCAGACCCTCGCCACGGCCGAACAGCTGGCCCGGGCCGACATCCCCTTCCCCGAGGGCAGCTCGGCCTTCCGGATCGACCCTTCACTGGGCGCCGGCCAGTTCGTCCTGCGCGCCCCGGACCTTTCCGGTACCGCACCCTACGTGGTGGCCGTTGTGGAGCCCAAGTCATCGGTGGTCCTCGCCGTCACCGCCGCTGTCTCCACCACCCAACCGGGCTCTCCCTTCCAGGTCGATATCCGAATGGCTGATGGCACAACGAAGCTCGACGGCACCCGCGCCACGGCGACGCTCGTGGCGCCCGACGGGCAAACCCGCCCGGTGGCCTTGAAATCCACAACCCGCGGAATCGTGGCGACCGTCTCCATCGACCGCGCCGACCCCGCCGCCCAGGGCATGTGGGAGCTCCACGTGGACGCCACAGCGCCCGTTGGAGACCTGACGGCTCGTCGCGACGGCAAGACGGCCTTCGCGCTCTCCTTGCCCACGGCACGTTTCGATGGAGCTGCCGAGGTCGATGCTTCGGACACGGCCCGCCAGGGCCTGCGAATCGTCCTCGGTGTCCAGGCGGCCGTGCCCGGCCGGTACGAGGCCCGTGCCGTTCTGTACGGAACGGATGAGGGCGGCACGCTTCGCCCCATGGCCGTGGGGCAGTCGGCGGCATGGCTGAACCCGGGCGATGGCACACTGGAGCTCAGCTTCAAGCCCGCCATCTTCACGGCTTCGAGCCTCCACGCTCCCTTCGAGGTTCGCAACCTCGAGCTGATGGATCAGGGGCGCATGGGCGTCCTCCAGCGCCAGGCTCGGGGCCTCGTCCTCGACGAGCGGATCAGTCCTCGCAAGGGTGAGTCCACGATCCACTGAGGAGACAACCACTCGACCACCACAGCCCGCCGCACCGGCGGGCTGTTTTTCGTCCTTCGAGGCACGTCGAACGATCGAATCGAGCTTCGCCGCAAGGTGCGGTGCCCCGCACCTTGCGGCAAAAGGCCCACGAATGATCCGGGCGAACCACGCCCCCGACCATGGCGAGAGGTCACGGGCTTTCGGACGAACTGCCCTTTCCCTGACGGGCGCCCCGGGAGATCCGCCGGTCCATCAGGGCAAATGTAGCAACAAAAAACAGCGATGTGGCGACCAAGGCCGTGACACTGCCGTCCCCACTGTTGTAACGGCCTGGATTCAGGACGGCCCAACCGGCGAGCACGGCCCCCACCAGGCCCAGGAATGCTCCGGTTCGCGTCAACACATGCGCCAGGCCGGGAGGAATCCGGGTTCTCATGGGCTCGCGGCGGCTGCGGTACACCACGGTGAGCAACACCCCGGCCGTCAGGGCCATACTCCAGTCTACGATTCGTGGAGAAAACATCGCGATGTGTCTCCTTCCCGACTTAGGTGCCAGGCACCGCATTGTGGTGTTGTGTGCCACCTCATGACGACAGAAACTTCTCGAGTTCTTCGAACCGTTCCCTGAACCCCTCCTCCTCCCGGCGCCGCCTCACCCCCCGCATGACCCAGCCCGTCGCCGTGGACGGATGCTTTCCGAGGCGCTCCGCCATCTCCTTCACTGACACTCCAAACCGCTCTACTCCCACGCTTGCCAGCAACTCCCGTGCCCGAACCACTTCCGCTCCTCGGTCCCGTCCGGACAACTTGCTTTCCTCAATCCCAAGCCACGCCGCGCCCCGCTCGACGAGCTCGTCCAGCGTCACCGTCCGGCGGTCTCTCGCCCGCCGCCCGGCCTCCGCCTCCCGCCGCTCCCGCACCGCCTCGTCTGGATCCTCATTCTCCTCCCTCGACGTCCGGTCCCGGCGCCACCAGGGCAACCTCCCAGGCTCCTCACCGGTCCACGCTTCCTCTCGAGCCCCCCTCAAGTACCGGACGTACCGCTTCCGAGCGGTTCGCCGCACCCCTCCGAACAACCTCAACACCTCGTCAACGTCGATCAAAGGATCTCGCACTTCCCCCAACAGCTCTCGATGACCACTCCACCGGTACTCCCGCGGATCCTCCACGATCCCCGACGCCACGGGATTCAGATGGATGTACGCCAGCAGCCGGTCGAGGTAGCGCTGATCTGTGACCAGTTTCGCCCGGTACCGTCCCTGCCACAGAGGCCCGAACACACCATTGCGCCCGTTCCACCATCGCGTAAACCTCTGCTGGACACTCTGCATCGGCCGATCCAGAGGGATCGGCCCTGTCTGCACCGCCAAATGATAGTGGTTGGACATCACGCACCACGCCAGCACCCGCACCTCGTCCCGCCGCATGACGTCCCGCAACAACTCCACGAACCGCCCAGCCGCCCGCTCCTCCCCGATCACATGTTCCCCACGAGCCGTCTTGTTGTATACGTGGTATACCGCCCCGTCGAAGAACACCCGCGCTGCTCTCGGCATTTCATGACCCCCAGCAAGATCATATCAGCACAACACCACTTCACGGTGCCTGGCACCTTGCCTTGCAGAAGTGATTTCGGAGCTCCCCGCGCAGCCTACCACCTCGCTGTCCACGCATCACCGCTTCGGTTACCCCCACGGCGCAAGACTCGCTCCCGGGCGGCGGCCACCCTTACCCGGACGGGACTCCC
>JAADFK010000234.1 GCA_013152925.1 Acidobacteriota bacterium
GGGGAAGGTGTTCTTGAGCCGGCGCAGCAACCCCTCGTAGTAGTCGAGGCGGAGAGAGGGATGTACCCCCCCCTGCAGAAGAATGCCCGTGCCACCGGCGGCCACGGTCTCGGAAACCTTGGCGACGATCTCCTCCATGGGCAGCACATAGGCCTCGGCGGCCTGCGGTGTGCGGTAGAAGGCGCAGAATCGGCAGCGGTAAACGCAGACGTTGGTGTAGTTGATGTTGCGGTCGATGATATAGCTGGCCCGCTCCGGTGCCACATGCCGGTCCCGCACCAGCCGGGCCGCCTGGCCCAGCTCCAGCAGGCCGCCGGCCTCGAAGAGCTCCTCGAGCTCTGCGGCCTCCAGGCGGCGCCCGTCCACGGCCGCCCTGAGGATCGAATGCACCGCCGCCACGGCCTAGCCCTGGGACATGGCTTCGAGGAATTCGCGGTTTGTCTCGGTCTTGGAGAGGCGGTCCAGCAGCAGCTCCATGGCTTCCACGGGCGACAGGGGCGAGAGCACCTTGCGGAGCACCCAGATCCGGCGAAGCTCCCACTCGTCGATCAGGAGCTCCTCCTTCCGGGTTCCTGACTTGTGGATGTCGATGGAGGGGAAGACGCGTTTCTCCACCAACTTGCGGTCCAGGTGGACCTCCATGTTGCCGGTGCCCTTGAACTCCTCGAAGATGACGTCGTCCATCCGCGAGCCCGTGTCGATGAGCGCGGTGCCGATGATGGTCAGGCTGCCGCCCTCCTCGATGTTCCGGGCCGCACCGAAGAAGCGCTTGGGTTTCTGGAGGGCGTTGGAATCGACGCCGCCGGAGAGGACCTTGCCCGAGGGCGGGACGACCGTGTTGTAGGCGCGGGCCAGCCGTGTGATGGAATCCAGGAGGATGACCACGTCGTGCCGGTGCTCCACGAGCCGCTTGGCCTTCTCGATCACCATCTCCGCCACCTGGACGTGCCGGGTGGCCGGCTCGTCAAAGGTCGAGGAGATCACCTCGCCCTGGACGGAGCGTTCCATGTCCGTCACCTCCTCGGGCCGCTCGTCGATGAGGAGAACGATCAGGGTGACCTCGGGGTGGTTCGCGGTGATGGCGTTGGCGATGGACTGGAGCATCATGGTCTTGCCGGTGCGGGGCGGCGCCACGAGTAGTCCGCGCTGGCCCTTGCCGATGGGCGTCATCAGGTCCATGACGCGGCACGTCATGTTGCCGGGGATCTCCAGGCGGATCCGTTCCTCGGGGTAGAGGGGCGTCAGGTTGTCGAAGAGCACCTTCTCCATCACAATTTCGGGCGGTTCGAAGTTGACGGCCTCCACCTTGATCAGCGCGAAGTACCGCTCGCCTTCCTTGGGCGGCCGGATCTGGCCCGATACGGTGTCCCCGGTGTGGAGGTTGAACCGCCGGATCTGGGAGGGCGAGACATAGATATCATCCGGGCCCGGCAGGTAGTTGTACTCCGGCGCCCTGAGGAAGCCGAAACCTTCGGGCAGGACCTCGAGAACGCCCTCGCCGAAGATCAGGCCCTCGCGCTCGGTCTGGCGCTGGAGGATGCGGAAGCTCAGATCCTGCCTCCTGAGGCCCGCGGCGTTCTCCACGCCCAGGGCCTTGGCCACCTCACCGAGCTCGGTGACGCTCATCTCCTTGAGCTGTTTGAGATCGAGCCGTCCGTTCTTGGCGGCCTCGTTCATCTGGGCCTCGTGCTCCTCGATCTCCTCCTCGAGATCGAGGGGGATGACCACCGGATCGCTGCTCTCGCCGTTCTTCTTCTTTCGTGCCATTTCACTCTCCTCGATGTGCCCGCCGCCAGAGCGTCAGGAGCTCGTCCATGCGTTCCAGCAGCTCCTTGCGCCCCTCGCCGGACTCCACGCTGGTGATGACGGGAGGCCGTGGTAACCCCAGCTGAAACTGAACCTCGCGTTGCATGCTCTTTCGCTTGGACCTGTTGACCTTGTCGGCCTTGGTCAGCACCACCAGGCGCTCCCGGCCCGCGTCCAGCAGGAACTGCTGGAAGTCGAGATCGAGGCGCGTCGGGCCGTGCCGGATGTCGATCAGCGCGATCACGCCGGCGACCCGTTCGTCCGTGAGGAGGTAGCGCGCCAGCTCCTCGCCCCACTGCTGTTTCGTCTCCCGCCGTACCTTTGCATATCCATACCCTGGGAGGTCAACGAGATAGAAGCTCCCGTTGACCAGGAAGTAATTCAACATCCGTGTCTTGCCCGGCGCCTTCGCGACCCTGGCGATCTGTCGCCTTGTCAACCAGTTGAGAAGACTCGACTTGCCGACATTCGATCTGCCGGCCACGGCCACATGGGGCGCGTGCTCCTTGGGCCTGTCCGAGGCCTTGAGCGCCGATCGCGTAAACGTGACATCTCGAATTTCCACGTCTTCAGTGCGGCATGGGACGCTGCCGCGCTCCTTCGTCCTCTCCGGTGGCCGAGCCCAGGGGCGGACCATCAGCCGGAAGCAGGGCCACTTCCAGGACCTGGTCCATGTGCTTGACCAGCGTGAACCGCATGACCTCCGCCACCTCCGGCGGGATCTCCTCGAGGTCTTTTTCGTTCTCCTCCGGCAATACGACCTCCCGGATTCCGGCGCGGAAGGCCGCCAGCACCTTCTCCTTGATCCCGCCGACCGGCAGCACACGCCCACGGAGAGTGATCTCCCCCGTCATGGCCAGGTCCGCCCGAACCGGCCGCTCGCTGAAGGCCGAGACCAGGGCCGAGGCCATGGTGATGCCGGCGGAGGGGCCGTCCTTGGGGATGGCGCCTTCGGGCACGTGGACGTGCACGTCGATCTTCTCGAAGATCTCGGGGTCGAGGCCGAGCCGCTCCGCCCGGGAGCGGACGAAGGTCAGCGCCGCTCGAGCCGATTCCTGCATGACGTCGCCAAGCTGGCCGGTAAGGGTCACCTTGCCGCTGCCGCGCATGAGGGAAGCCTCCGTCGTCAGGATCTCGCCGCCCACCTGGGTCCAGGCCAGGCCGACGGCCGCGCCCACCTCGGCGTTCTCCTCGGTTCTCTGGGGCCGGTAGCGGGGCTTGCCGAGCAGCCGTTCCACCTCGTCGGCGTCCACCACCAGCCGGCTTCCCCGTTTGAGGTGTTCTTTGAGCACCCGCCTGGCGAGCTTCCGGCAGATGGAGGCGATCTCCCGCTCCAGGTTGCGCACGCCCGCCTCCCGCGTGTACCGCTCGATCAGGAGGAGCAGCGTGTCCTCGCCGATCTCCACCTCGTACCGGTCGAGGCCGTGACGCTCGAGCTGGCGTGGAATCAGGAAGTTCCGTGCGATTTCGACCTTCTCCCGGTGCGTGTAGCCGGAGAGGGGAATGATCTCCATCCGGTCCTGCATGGCAGGCGGGATGGTATGCGTGACGTTGGCCGTGCAGATGAACAGCACCCGGGAGAGGTCGTACTCCACGTCGAGGTAATGGTCGTGGAACGAGTTGTTTTGCTCGGGATCGAGCACCTCGAGGAGGGCCGCCGCGGGGTCGCCCCGGAAGTCGGCGGCGATCTTGTCCACCTCGTCCAGCAGCAGCACCGGGTTGACCGTGCCCGCCTTGCGCATCATCTGGATGATCTGGCCGGGAAAGGCGCCGATGTAGGTTCGCCGGTGGCCGCGGATCTCCGCCTCATCCCGGATGCCACCCAGGGAGAGACGGACGAATCGGCGGCCCGTGGCGCGGGCGATGGACCGCGCCAGGGAGGTCTTGCCGACTCCGGGGGGGCCGGTGAAACAGAGGATCGTCCCGGCGGTCTTCCGGGTCAGCTGGCGGACCGCCAGGAAATCCAGGATACGTTCCTTGATCTTCTCCAGCCCGTAATGATCCTCGTTGAGGACCTTCTCAGCCCGCGCGATGTCCCGGATCTCCCGTGAGGCCTTCTTCCAGGGAACGGCCAGGAGCCACTCCACGTAGTTGCGTGACACACCGGCCTCGGCGGATACGGGCGGCATGCCCTCCATCCTCTTGAGCTCCGAGAGGGCGCGCTCGCGGGCCTCGTCGGACATGCCCGACTCCTCCACGCGCTTTCTGAGCTCGGCCAGCTCCTCCTGCACATCGTTGCGCCCCAGCTCCTCGTTGATGGCCTTGATCTTCTCCGAGAGGTAGTACTCCCTCTGGGCCTTCTCCATCTGCTTCTTGACCCGCGAGTTGATCCGGCGGTCGATGTTGAGCTTCTCGATCTCCACATCGAGGATATCGTTGAGCACCTGCAGGCGTTCGAGCGGGTTGAGGATCTCCAGGAGCTCCTGCTTCCGCGACGTGGGCAGGTTGAGATGGGCGGCCAGGAGGTCGGTGAACTGGGCGGGGCTCTCCGTCTGAAGAGAGGCCAGGACGCCTTCCGCCGAGAGGTGGTGCGAGAGCTTGGCGTACTCGGTGAACAGCTCTGTCAGGCGCTCCATGTAGGAGTGCACGTCTGGGCCAGCGGTGGCGATCTCGGGGTACAGCTCCACACGGGCCGTCAGGACGCCGTCCTCCTCGACCAGGTCGAGAATCTGGCCGCGGATGAGCCCCTCCACCATCACCTTGATGTTGCCCGACGCCAGCTGGAGGTTCTGGACAACCCGGGCGACGACGCCGATCCGGTAGATGTCCTCCTGGCCGGGATGATCGATCTTCGGATCCCGTTGGGTGGTCAGGAAGATCCGCTTGTCGGGACGCCTCAGCGCCCGCTTCAGGGCGGCCACCGAGGGCTCCCGTCCCACCACGAATGGAGCCATCATGTGGGGGAACACCACCATGTCCCGGAGGGGAACGACCGACAGCAGTGCAGTTTCTCGTTCTAGTGCCATGATTTTCCTTGCAGGCCCCGGCCGGGACCTCAGCCGACTTTCCGGAACGCCGTCAGCGGCGGCACGCGCCGCTCGACCACATCCCGGGAGATGACGAGCTCGTTGATGTCGGGAACCGAGGGAACCTGGTACATGATGTCCAACATCAGCTCTTCGAGGATGATCCTGAGGCCGCGAGCGCCGACCTTCCGCTTGACGGCCTCCTCGGCCACGGCGCTGAGGGCGTCCCGGGTGAACTTCAGGTCGACGCCCTCGAAGGACAGGATCGTCTGGTACTGGCGCACCAGGCAGTTCTTGGGCTCGGTCAGGATCCTGACCAGCGCCTCGTGATCGAGCTCGCGCAGGGTCGCCACGACGGGAATCCGGCCGACGAATTCTGGGATCATCCCGTAGTGGATCAGGTCCTCGGGATGCACCTGCTCCAGGAGCTCGGCCGCCCTGGCCTCGTTCTGGCCGATATCGACGCCGAAACCCATGCGTTTCTGGTTGAGGCGGTCGGCGACAACGTCCTCGAGCCCGACGAAGGCGCCGCCGCAGATGAACAGCACGTTGGTGGTATCGATCTGCAGGAACTCCTGGTGCGGGTGCTTCCGGCCGCCCTGGGGCGGCACGTTGGCCACCGTGCCCTCGAGGATCTTCAGGAGCGCCTGCTGAACGCCCTCGCCGGAGACGTCCCGCGTGATGGAGGGGTTCTCCGACTTGCGCGCCACCTTGTCGATCTCGTCGATGTAGACAATGCCCCGTTCAGCGGCCTCGCGATCGCCCCCCGCGGCCTGGTAGAGCCTGAGCAGGATGTTCTCCACGTCCTCGCCCACGTAGCCCGCTTCGGTCAGGGTGGTCGCATCGACGATGGTGAAGGGAACCTCCAGCTGCCGGGCCAGCGTCTGCGCCAGCAGCGTCTTGCCCGTACCGGTGGGCCCGATCAGCAGGATGTTCGACTTGGAAAGCTCCACATCCTCCTGGCTTCGGGCTCCCTGGTACTCGATCCGCCGGTAGTGGTTGTATACCGCCACGGCGAGCTTCTTCTTGGCCGATTCCTGATCGATGACGTACTCGTCGAGATGGGCCTTGATCTCGTGGGGCTTGGGGAGCTCCTCGCGGTGCGTGCCGGCCTCGACCGTGCTGTCCTCGGCGATGATGTCCAGGCAGACCTCGACACACTCGTTGCAGATGTAGACCGTCGGGCCGGCAATCAGCTTGCGCACCTCGTGCTGGCTCTTGCCGCAGAAACTACATCGCAGAACATCACCATCTCGCGGGGACATCAGGTCCTCCTCATGACATTGTACACCACGGTGCGTCCCATATTATTCCCTGGAGCTGATGACCCTATCGATGACGCCGTAGCTCTGGGCCCCTTCGGCCTCGAGGATAAAATCCCGCTCGGTGTCTTCGTTGATCTTCTCCACCGTCTGGCCGGTGTGGAGGGCGAGGATCTCGTTGAGCCGGCCGCGCAGGCGCATCAGGTCCTTGGCGTGGATGTCGATGTCGGTCGCCTGGCCCTCGAGGCCGTACATCAGGGGCTGGTGCAGCAACACCCTTCCGTGGGGCAGGGAGAAGCGTTTCCCCTTGGCGCCGCCCGCGAGGAGCACGGCCGCCATGGAGGCCGCCTGGCCCAGGCAGATGGTGCTGACGTCGGGCTTGACGTACTGCATGGTGTCGTAGATGGCCAGTCCGGCGGTGATGGAGCCCCCGGGGGAGTTGATATACAGGTGGATGTCCTTTTCGGGATTCTCCGCCTCCAGAAAGAGCATCTGCGCGATCGTCAGGGAGGCCACCTGGTCATCGACCGGAAGGCCCAGGAAGATGACGTTGTCCTTGAGGAGACGGGAGAAGATGTCGTAGGCCCGCTCTCCCCGGCTCGTTTGCTCGACCACCATCGGTACCAGCATCATTCCACCTCCGCGCCCACCCGGCGGATCAGCTCGTCGACCGTCGCCGAGAGCCTCGCCGCCTGCCGGATCCCATCCAGCTGGCCCTCCTTGGCCAGGTTGGCCATGTGCTCGGCCGGCGGCACGCCTTTCTGGCGGGCGTCACCTTCAATATAGGCCCTGACGTCGTCCTCTGGAACATCGATTCCCCACTGTTCCGCCAGTTGCTCGAGGATCAGGCTGTCGAGGACCCGCGTGCGGACCTCGGGCTCCATGCGGGCGGAGATCTCCTGCCAGTCGACCTCCTCGTTCTCCAGGCTCTTCCCCTGCATGGCCATCATGTAGGCGTAGCGTTCCAGGTCCTCCCGGAGACCGTCGCGCACGAGGCTGCCGGGCAGCTGGTTGCGATCAATGCCCTCCTCGAGCTGGTCCAGCAGGGCCCGCCTCCACTGGCTGCGGCGCTCCTTGTGGCGCGTCCGCTCCAGCACCTCGCGGACCCGCTGGCGGAGGGCCTCCACATCGTCGAAGCCCATTCCCTTGGCGAGCTCGTCGTCGAGATCCGGCAGGATCTGCCGCTTGATTCCCTGCACCACGAGCCGGTACCGGAAGGTCTTGCCGGCGGCGTTTTCGTCCTGGAAGTCCTCGTCGAAGGTCTTCTCCACCGTGCGCTCTTCACCGGGACGGACCCCGATCAGGGCCTCCTGGATCTCCTGGAAAACGCCCTCCTCGCCGAGGACGAAGCGAACGCCTTCGTTGTGGAAGGGCTCACCCTCTCCCTCGATCACCTCGCCGTGGATGTCCAGCTCCACGAGCATGCCGTTTTCGGCCTCGCCATCGTCCACCGGCTCCCAGGCGGCCTGCTCGGCGCGGACCTTCGTGAGCTCCTCGTCGATGTCGGCGTCGCTGACCGCCACCTCGATCTCCGGCAGCGACAGGTTCTCGATCGGGGGGATCTCGAACACCGGCCGAACCTCCAGCTCTCCCTCCAAGTGGAAGGTGCCGTCCTCCGCCACCCGGGCCTCGCGGACGGCCAGCGGTGTCAGGGGGACGAAGCTCTCCTCCGTGTCCACCACCTCGTGGAAGACCTCCTCGCTGAGCTTTTCGGTCAGCTCCTCCTCGACCTCGGCGCCGAAGTGGGAACGGACCACCGCCAGCGGGGCCTTGCCGGGCCGGAATCCGGGAATCCTCGCCTTGCGGCGGAAGGTCTCCAGGATCCGTTTCCGGCTGGCCTCGACGGTTTCCGTGTCGAGGGTCGCTTCGATCTCCACGGTATGATCTGGACGGCGATTCAGTGTGTATGGCATGGATCGGTGCTCCAGGATGGTGCGAAAGGGGGGACTCGAACCCCCACGGGTTGCCCCACGAGATCCTAAGTCTCGCGCGTCTGCCAGTTCCGCCACTTTCGCAGCGAGAACGAAAAAATTGGTGAGCCGTGGAGGAATCGAACCTCCAACCTAGGGATTAAGAGTCCCTTGCTCTGCCAATTGAGCTAACGGCCCACCCGCGCCGCACAGTATATTCAGTTTCCCGCCGGGAAGCAAGTGCCGCACCACCGCGTCAGCATTGACCACCGCGACCTCGCCCTACCGGTGAACGAGGTGCTTGATCTCGGACTGGCCGAGGTCGGCCTCGGCGGTGACGACCACGGCCGAGGTGCCACCGTTGAACTGGGGCAGGGTGATCGTCTCGGAGAACTCGCCGTCGGGTCCGGTCAGGCCTTCGGCGAGCACCAGGCGCCGGGGCTCCGCCGTGGACTTGAAGAGCACCATGATCCGGACCTCGGGTATGGGCTCGTTGTCGTTGGAGTTCAGGGCGACCACGCCGACGCGGGCACTCTTCCCGTAAACGAAGTCCTCGTCCCCGCGCGCTCGAAGGACAAGGTGCGCCCGTGCTTTCTGAGCCTCCAGGTACTCCAGGATCACCTCATCCAGGCTCTTTTCCTCGGGAGCTTCCCCGGCGCCGTCCGCCAGTGGCGATACTGGCTCCTCCGCCGAAACCGCCGTATCGTCCGCATCGTCTGGAGCCGCTCGCGCCGTCAGGTCCTTCAGGCGTCCCCGGCGGATGACCTCCACGAGCGTCCTGTGCTGGCGGTCCATGATGGAGGCCAGGGTCTTCTCCTCGATGCCCTGGGCCAGCAGCTCCGCGTACGGAGTACGCCGGGAGTAGAGGATCTCACCGTTGGCGTAGACCAGGCTTTCGATCACGGGATTGCCCTCGCCACGGTCCTCGGTCTGGACGTGGTACGTGGTCCCGGCGTGATCAATGTCGGTGTTATACCCGGTCAGCACTGCACAGTCTCTCCATCCTCCCGTCGATACAGAAGGTTACCCGCTCCAGGCCCGCCGGTCAACGGACCTGGGGCCTTTCAAGGTCACGGTTTCTTCAAAGTAGCTCGAAACGCGCCGTGAAATGGCGAAGAACCGGGGCCTGGTAGACCATGTTCAGGCCACGGATGGAGCTCGCATCGCGATGCAGTTGCTCCACCACCTCGGCCACGTACCGCAGGTGCGAGTTGGTGTAGACCCTCCTGGGAATGGCCAGGCGCACCAGCTCCATCTGCGGCCAGACGGCTTGTCCCGTTTCTGGATCGGTGGTTCCGAACATGACGCCGCCAATCTCGACGCCCCGGATCCCCCCTTCCAGGTAGAGCGCCACCGTCAGCGCCTGGGCCGGGAAAACCTCCTGGTCGAGGTGCGGCAGGAATCGCCTGGCGTCCAGGTACACCGCATGACCACCGGCCGGCCGGATCATGGGGACGCCGGCGGCGTCCAGGCGCTCCCAGAGAGCCTGCACCTGCCCGACGCGAAACTCCAGGTAGCGCTCGTCGAGCACCTCTTTCAGGCCGCGCGCCACCGCCTCGAGGTCCCTGCCGGCCAGGCCACCGTAGGTGGGGAAGCCCTCGATGACGATCAACATGTTGCGCAGCGCGTCGAAGAGCCCCTGATCCCTCAGCGCGATGAAGCCGCCGATGTTGGCCAAGCCGTCCTTCTTGGCGCTCATGGTGCAGCCGTCGGCCGCCGCGAACATGTCCGCCGCGATGTCTCGAACGCTGCGGTGCCCCTGCCCCGGCTCCCGTTGCTTGATGAACCAGGCGTTCTCGGCGAAGCGGCAGGCGTCGAGGAAGAAGGGAACGCCGTGGCGGTGGCAAATCTCCCCCATGGCCCGGATGTTCTCCAGGCTGACCGGTTGGCCGCCCCCGGAGTTGTTGGTCACTGTCAGCATGGCCACGGGAACCTGCTGCCGCCCGCTGGCCGCCAGGAAGGCGTCCAGAGCGTCGAGGTCGATGTTGCCCTTGAAGGGGTGTTCCGATTCGGGGTCGCGCCCCTCAGGGATGACGAGGTCCACGGCCTCCCCGCCGTTGACCTCGATGTTGGCCCGCGTGGTGTCGAAGTGGTTGTTGGAGGGAACCTTCATCCCCGGCTTGATCAGGGTGGAGAAGAGGAGGTTCTCCGCCACGCGGCCCTGATGGGTCGGGATGATGAAGGGCAGACCGGTGATCTCCTGCACCGTGTCACGGAAGCTGAAGAAGTTCCGCGCGCCGGCGTAGGACTCGTCGCCCAGCATCAGCCCCGCCCATTGGTTGTCGGACATGGCCGAGGTGCCGGAATCCGTCAGGAGATCGATGTAGACATCCGCCGCCGGCAGGGCGAAGACGTTGTACCCCGCCGCCTCCAGGCGGCGCCGGCGCGTGTCGCGGTCGGGAAGATGGATGGGCTCGACCACCTTGACGCGCCAGGGCTCCGGAACATGCTGCATGGGATCCTCCTTCGGACCGGACGACCCGGCCGCACCGGCCGATTGTAGACGCGCCGCCCACGCGAGGCCACCCCGCGATGGCCCATCGCCGGGGGTCGTTTGCGGGCCCAGACGACCGGCCTCCGAAACCTCACTCCTCGACGATCGCCGCGCCTTCGCCACGAAACGGCCCTGCGGAGATTCCGGCCCGGAGCCGGAGGGGGCGACGGCCAAACGGTCCGGGCTCGTGTAGGATCGCCGCCATGGAGCGGACCACCGTCGTGTTCATCTGCATCGGCAACACCTGCCGCTCGCCCATGGCGGAAGCCATGGCGCGCGCCATGGGCGGCGACGCCATCCGGGCGCTCTCCGCCGGGCTTGCGTCCACCGGGCACGTGGCGCCCCAGACCCTGGCCACCCTTGAGGCGCTCGGCTATTCGGGAGAGGGGCTCGCGTCCAAGGGATTGTCCCAGGTCCCCCTGGACGAGGTGGACCTCGTGGTCAGCCTGATCGGCAGCCCCGGGGTCCGCTGGATCCCCCACGGCATGCCGGTGGAGACCGTGGTCTGGAGCCTCCCCGACCCCTGGGGGGAGGACGAGGCGACCTACCTGGCGGTGGCGCGCCGGATCGAGGCGCTCGTTCGGGACCTGGTGGACGACCTGATCGCCACCTGATCCGGCCCGACCGCGGCCGTCGCCCCGTCAGTTCAGGTATCCCAGGCTCTTCAGAAGCTCCAGCTGGGCCGCTCCCTCGCCGGCCGGAGCCGCCTGGGCCAGCGGCGGCGGCGGGCCGTAGCGGACGGGCGAAGCCAGCGCCCCGCCGGGCACGCCGGACAGGTCTCGCCGCACCTTCCCGTGGAGGCCTGCGGGGGGCGGAAGCCCCAGGGCATCGAGCCAGGTCTCGACGAGATCGGCCGCCTCCACCGGCTCCTCCTGGCCTCCCGCAACGGACCACATGGTCCAGCCGCCGCGCCGTTCCATGCCGACGATACAGACGGCGAAGCCATGGCCCAACAGGCGCTCCAGCACCTGGCCGAGCACGCGGAGGTGGGGCTCGAGCGCCCGGGCAGCCAGCAGGGGTGCCGCTGGCTCCCCACCGTGCCCCGACCGGCGCCGTT
>JAADFK010000235.1 GCA_013152925.1 Acidobacteriota bacterium
GTACGCCGCCCGCTTCGAGCGATACCTGAAGGCCCGGAAGGCTCTCTGCGGAACGCCGAGCGACCAGATGATCTGCCCCTCGGAGCCGGGCCTTGTCTCCATCGTCCTGCCAGTGTTCAACGGCGGTGATCTCCTGCAGGAATCGTTGAACAGCATCCTGGCGCAGACCTACGAGAACTTCGAGCTGATTGCCATCGATGACGGCTCGACCGACGGGAGCGCCGAGATCCTCGACAGGTACGCCGAGAGAGACTCTCGAATCCGCGTGGTTCACCAGGAGAACCAGAAGTTGCCACGGTCGCTCTCCAACGGATTCCGCCTTGCCCGCGGCCAGTTCCTCACCTGGACCAGCCACGACAATCGTCTCAAGCCAGACTTTCTCGAGAAGATGGTGAATTGCCTCCATCGCCATCCCAACTGGGACATGGCGTACGCCAACATGGACATCGTCGGCGATGACGGTCTTCCCCTGATAGGTTCCGGATGGTACTTTGGGTACCAGGAGCCAAGGGGTAGCCAGCACATTCACCTTCCGGCTATCCGGGGAGAGCTCAACACCTGGCCCAACAACTATGTCGGGGCGGCTTTCCTGTACCGCGACCGGGTTGCGGCGCTTCTCGGGGACTACGGAGCCGACCGTTTCACCGTCGAGGACTACGACTACTGGATGCAGGTCAACGAGCTTCTGGAGCTCCATCACGTCGATTTCGACGAGCCCGTGTACGAGTACAGGTTCCATGAGCGATCCCTGACGACCCGGGAGGACGATGCCAAGATGCTCGCACTCCGGGACCGCGTGATGGTCTTCGACGACTTCCGGCGTGATTTCGCGCTCTCCGCGATGGTATGGATCCTCAATGGATTCCCAGAAGATGGTCCCGGCCAAGAGCTTGTGCAGGGCCTTCGCCGCCGCCTGAAGGACGCCGGACACCTGGAGCTGATCCTGAAGGAGATCGACCCCGACGAGCTGCCGGCCCTCTGGTTTCCCACGGCCTACCTGCAGTGGGCTTCATCTCCGGAGAATGCGAGCCCGCCCAGGGACCGCCTCCCCCGCCATGCGCTCTGCGTCCTGGTGACGGACTCTGCCGATGCGTTGCCTCACGAGATGCCGAAAGAGTGGGATCTCTGTGTCACGGTGGCGCCATCGCCCACCATCGTGCGGACAGCGCGGGCGTACCAGGGCTGGTACGGCCTCGGGGACGCAGCAGCAGTGTTCGCAGCGGCCGATATTCGCACGCGGATGCAGCAGTTTCGAGCCTTGGAGGAGGAGAGCCGGCGTGTCGGCGAGGGTGCGCCGCTGGAAGCGACGGTCGTCATCTCCACGTACCGCCGGAGAGAAGACCTCGAACAGCTCCTTCGCTCCCTGGCACGCCAGACGGTGCCCATGGATCGGTTCGAGGTGCTGGTGGTCAACAACGACCCCGCGGATGACATCGCTCCGGTGATCGCCCGGCTCCGGGACGAGCTCTTCGCCAGCCATCCAGATCATCTTCGTTCAATGGTGTGCCCGCTCCCGGGACTCTCCCACGCGCGCAACGCCGGTATCGGCGCCGCTCGGGGCGAGATCGTCGCCTTCATCGACGACGACGCAGTGGCAGCCCCCGATTGGCTGGAGCATCTTCTTGCGGCATACCGGTCCGACCCCGAGCTCGGTGTCGTCGGCGGCCGCATCCTCCTGGTCACGCCGGACCCCGCTCCCAGCTGGCTCGATCCCGAAGCCTGGCCCCTCTGGGGGTACCTCAACCCCCGTGCACAGGAGACGTACACCGTCGACAGCTGGGCTGATTTCCCATGGGGCGGCAACTGGAGCGCCAGGAAGAGAACCTTGCTGGAGATCGGCGGATTCCGCTACGGGTACGGCCGCAGAGCTGATAACTACGGCGGTGGCGAGGAAATCGTCGCGGCGTCCCTCGCCCAGAGGATCGGTGCCAAGATCGCCGTTGAACCCAGGGCCACCATCGAGCATCATCCCGACCGGTCCCGGTTTACTCCCGAGTACGTCCGCAAGACCATCCGCGCCGGGACCCTGGTCAGCTATTACCTCCAACGTGATCTTTACGTTCCTGAATGGCAGAAACCCCTGGACGTCCTGGAACAGATCGGAAGCCGCGTGTTCCACATCATCACGGGACGCGGTGACAACCCCTTCCGCCGAATGGAACAGCGTGCGCGCCTCAGAGCCGACATCGCCCTGCTCCGGATCATGGTGGCCGATAGTCGTCGCCAGGCGCGTGTCTCATCTTGAAAGCCCACCAACTGGGCGACGAGGAACCCGGCGATCACTCCTCCCTGAGCGCCTCGATCGGGTCGAGGGCGGCGGCGCGGCGGGCGGGGACCCAGCCGCTGAGGACGCCAACGATCAGGCTCATGGCGAGGGCGGACAGGATGGCGAAGAGGGGCGTGGCCACGGGCAGGCCGGGCACGAGAACGCGGGCCACGGCGGACAGGCCCAGGCCGACGGCAAGGCCGCCGGCACCTCCTCCCACGGCCAAGAGCATGGCCTCCACCAGGAAGAGCCGCTCGATGACCCGGCGGGGGACGCCCACTGCGCGCAGGACGCCGATCTCCGACGTACGCTCGTGCACCGAGATCCACATGATGGTCAGGATGCCCATGGCGCCCACGAGCAACGAGATCCCGGCGATTCCCGATACGGCGATGGTAATGACGCCGATCACCCGCCCGAAGGTGGCCAGCATCTCGTCCTGGGTGGTGATGGTGAAGTCCTCCTCGCCCCGGTGACGCCGGATCAACAGCTGGCGGACCCGCTCCTTGACCGGCTGGATGGCGTCGGAGCTGGCCGCCAGCACATCGATCTCGTTGAGCTCGTCCAGGTTGAAGAGCGCCATGGCCGTGCCCACCGGGATGTAGGCCGCATCGTCCAGGTCGAAGCCCAGGAGCTGACCCTTGGGCGCCATGACGCCGATGACCCGAAGCGACCACCCACCGATACGCACACGCCGTCCCAGCGGTGAGACATCCCCGAACAGCTCATGCGCCAGCTTGGGTCCAAGAACGGCGAAGGAGCCGCGGCGGTGGGGATCCATGGGCGGCAGAAAGCCGCCCTGTGCCACGGTGAAGCGCCACGCCGCGGTGGCCTCGTGGTTGACTCCGTAGATGAAGACGCTTCGCCCGCGGCCGTTGCCCTCCACCCTGGCCTGGCCCATGGCCAGGGGCACCACGCGCTCCACACCGGGAAGATGACGGATGGCCACGGCGTCGTCGACGGTCAGCTTGTGGGTCGTTCCACCAAACACGCCCGGCATGCCGAATGTCTTGACCTTGCCCGGGTTGATCCCCATCAGGTTCGTACCGAACTGGGTGAACTGGGAGACCACGTACTCCCGGGTGCCCTCGCCCAGGGAGGTCAGCAGGATGACCGCGGCGACACCGATGGCCACGCCCAGCGCCGAGAGGAAAGAGCGCAGGCGCTGCCCCCTGAGGGCGCCGGCGACGAAGCGGACGAGGTCGACCACGCTCATCTCACCGCCCCGTCAGCGCGGACACGGGATCGAGCCTCGTCGCCCGCCGCGCCGGCACGACCCCGAACACCGTTCCCACAAGCACTGCCGTCCCCAGTGCCGCCGCCAGGGACCAGGCGGGCGGCGATGCCGGGAAGCCGGGGTACAGATGCACGAAGATCCGGACGGCCGCCAGACCCAGTCCCAGTCCCGCCAGGCCGCCGGCGGTCGAGAGGATCGTGGCCTCCGTCAGAAACGCCACCAACACCTGGCCGTTCGTGGCGCCCACAGCCTTGAGCAACCCGATCTCGCGCCGCCGCTCGGTCACCGAGACCAGCATGACATTCATGATCCCGACCCCGGCCACCGTCAGGGAGACCGACGCGATCGCCACCAGGGCCAGGGTCAGGGCGCTGAGGATTGACGAGAAGGCCGAGAGCACCGCATCCTGCGTGATGACGGTGACGTCGTCGACCCGGTGCCGCTCGCGAAGCAGCGAGAGGACCCGCCGCTTCGCGCGCCCCAGGTCCGAGGCTGTGCGGACCTCACACAGGATCCTGAAGAGCGAGCTCCGGTTGAAGATCCGCATGGCCGTGCCCACGGGGATGAAGACCAGGTCATCGAAGTCGAAGCCCAGCGAACGCCCCTTGGGCGCCATGACGCCGATGACCCGGAAGCGGTAGGGACCGACGCGGACGATCTTGCCCAGGGGGTTGTCCCCCCGAAACAGCTCGGCGGCCACCTTGGGGCCCAGGACGATACCGCTTCCCCCGTGTTGCGCCGAGCCCGGCGGCAGGAACCGGCCCGCCGCCACCCGCACCTGGCGCACAAACTGATAGGCCCCCGTCGTCCCGAGGATGGGTACGGAGCGGCCCCGGTCCCGGTACTGGACAAGATCGGTCGCCACGGCCACGGGCGCCGTTCGAACGATCTCCGGCAGCCGCTGGGCGATGGCCCGGGCATCGGCAACCGTCAGGTCGTGGACCACGCCCCCGAAGGGAAGCGTACCCGTGGTCTCCACCTTGCCCGGTATGACGATCAGCAGGTTGGAGCCCAGGGAGGTAAACTCCTGGACCACGTAGCGCCGCGCCCCCTCGCCCAGGGCCGTCAGCGCCACCACGGCGGCGATCCCGACGGCGACCCCCCCCACGGAGAGCCCCGTCCGCAACCGGTGCCCCGAAAGGGCCCCCCACCCGAACCGCAACACGTCCAGCGGGTTCACGGCCGCTCCTCCAAAAGGGAAGAAACGCAAGACCGCCGGGGAGCAACGTGGAATGCGACGCTGCCTTCCCTATTCTTCTTCCGCCTCACGTCCCGTCTCCCGCGGCTTCCGCCTGCAGCTCGCCGTCGGACATGCGCACGATGCGGCGCGCCCGGGCCGCCACCTCGGGGTCGTGGGTGACCACCACCAGGGTCCTCCCCTCGCGGTTCATGGACTCCAGCAACTCCATGACCTCCTCGGCGGAGGCCCGGTCCAGGTTGCCCGTCGGCTCGTCGGCCAGCAGCAGGCTGGGCTCCATGACAACCGCCCGGGCGATGGCGACCCGCTGCCGCTGGCCGCCCGAGAGCTGGTCTGGACGATGCTCCATCCGGTCCTCCAGGCCGACGGCCCGCAGGGCCTCCGTGGCGCGGCGCCGGCGTTCGCGGCGGCCGACACCGGCGAAGAGCATGGGCAGCTCCACGTTGCCGACGGCCGTCAACCGCGGCAACAGGTGGAAGAACTGGAAGACGAAGCCAATCTCCTGCTGCCGGAGGTGTGAGCGCTCCTCCTCTGAAAGTGCGCCGACCTCCCGGCCGCCGAAACGATAGCTCCCGGAGCTCGGACGGTCCAGGCACCCGAGAATGTGCATCAGGGTCGACTTGCCCGAACCGGAGGGGCCGATGATCGCCAGGTGCTCGCCGCCGGCGATCTCGAGGCTGACGTCTCGGAGGGCGTGCACCTCGCTGTCGCCCACGTGGTAGACACGGCTGATCCGCTCCAGCTGGATCATGGCTTGGGCACGGCCCGGACACCGGCCTTGACGGCCGTCGAATCCCGCAGGGTCACCACGAGCTCTCCCTCCTTCAGCCCCTTGACGACCTCCGTCAGCTCCCAGTTGCCCAGCCCGGTAGTGATCGTGCGTTCCTCGAGCTTCCCGTTCTCCAGGACGAGGACCGCTTTGCCCTCGCCGATGGCCGCCGTGGGAACACGGAGGGCGTTGTCTTTCCGGCGAAGGACGATCTCCACATCGGCCGAGGTGCCGGGCAGGAGGTCAGCGGCCAGGGAGGGATCCTCGAGCTCGCACTCCACCTCCACGGTCCGGTTCTGCTCCAGCACGTCCTCCACGTAGGGCGCCACCCGGACCACGTGTCCTGGAAACTCCTTGCCCGGCCGCGAGTCCACCGTGATGCGCGCCTCCTGGCCCCGGTGCACGCGCAACGAGTCCACCTCGTCGATGGGAGCGCTGATGTAGATGGAGGACCGGTCCAGGAGATCGAAAACCGGTGGAATCGGGACCCCGGGCGGCGAGGGCGTGATCCATTCCCCAACCTGGGTGCTGACCTGGGCCAGCACGCCGTCGAAGGGCGCGTGGAGCTCCGTCAGATCCACCTGGACCTGCGCCGCGTGAACGCCGGCCCGGGCCTGCTCCACCGCCGCCCGTGCGGCGGCACACGCCGCCGCTGTCCGCTCCTGCTCGGTGGTCGCCGAATCCAGCTGCTGATCGCTGGCGATCCCCGCCTTGGCCAAACCCCGGGCTCGCACGAGCTCCTTGGCCGCGAGCTCGGCCGCGAGGCAGGCCTCTTCCGCGCGCCGTTGGGCAGCCGTCACGTCCCGCCGCGCCACCTCCAGCTGCGCCCGTTGCGGCCTGTCGTCCAGGCGTAGCAGAAGATCTCCCTTGCGGACCACATCGCCCTCGCGGTGCGGAAGCTCCACCACCCGTCCCCCCACCTGTGGGGAGAGCTTGGCCCGCCGCCGGACCTTGACCGTGCCGGCCCGCGTGTTGGTGACGGCCTCCTCGACCGGCCCACGATCCACCCGGGCCACCTGGACCTCGAGCGGCTTGGGCTCGAACACCGTCCAGCGAAGGACCGCGGCTGCTGCAAGAACGAAAACCACGACGACGATCCAGCGGAGCGTTCGACTCATACGGGCATTGTACGGGAGCCACGTCCAATTGGACCTCGCCGCCGGCGCCAACGCATCCCTCAGCCGATCTCCAGGCTGAGGTCAACGGCCGGGGCGCTGTGGGTCAGAGTGCCCACGGAGATCAGATCGACGCCCGTGCCGGCGATCTCCCGGACCCGCTCCAGCACGACACCCCCCGAGGCCTCGGTCGTCGCCCGCCCATCGACGATCTCCACGGCCTTTCGCAGCGTCTCGAGGTCCATGTTGTCGAGAAGCACCGCATCCACGCCGGCCTCCAGCGCCTCCTCAAGCTGCTCCAGCGTGTCCACCTCGACCTCGAGCCGCACCATGTGACCCGCACGCAGCCGCGCCCTCCGGATCGCCTCGGCCACGCCACCCGCCAGGGTGATGTGGTTGTCCTTGATCAGGATGCCGTCATCGAGCGCAAAGCGGTGGTTCCAGCCGCCGCCGCAGCGCACGGCGTACTTCTCCAGGGCGCGGAGCCCGGGCAGGGTCTTCCGCGTATCGACGATCCGGACCCCGGTGCCGGCCACGCGCCGGGCGAACTCGCGGGTGAGAGTGGCGATTCCACTGAGATGCCCGAGGAAGTTGAGGGCCGTCCGCTCCGCCGCCAGGATGGGACGGCCGCATCCGCGGATCTCCAGAATGGTGTCACCGGCCCGGAAGTCCTGACCGTCCTCCAGGATGGGAAGGGTTTCCAACCCGGGATCCAGGGCGCGGAACACGTACTGGGCCAGCGGCACCCCGGCGAGACGGCCGTCCTGGCGCGCCACCACATGCGCCGTGCAGCGAGTCCCCAGGGCGATGACCGCACCGCCCGTCAGGTCTCCGGCCCGGCCGAGATCCTCGGCGAGGGCCAGGCGAACGATCTCCTCGTAGGCCGAAGGGGGCAATTTCGCAACTGTGACCAGACTGGACATCAACCCTACCTCCTTTCTGCTGTCTCCCACCGGCTCACCGGCCGGTCTGCGCCCGCTCCGCCGTCCTCGCGGCCATCCAGGCAAGGCGCCGGCGCCACACCCGGCCGCGGCGGACGACGACCCGGTACAGCCCGTCGTCGGCTGGATCGGCATCGGTGCGAAGGTGGGCACCCCGGCTGGAGCGGCGTTCCAGGGCCGAGCGAAGAATCCACCCGGCGACGCTCACCTCGGCGACCCTGCTCTCCTTGCCTGCGAGACCCTCCAGGGAGTCCAGGGCGTGGCGCAGCCCCGCCGCATCGCGCTCCACCCCGACCCCACGCCACAGGATACCGCGAACGCCCTCAGCCACCCTGTCTCGCTCCCCCTGCGGCGCACCGGGAACAACGATTCCTCCCTCCACCAGCTCCCGCCACGCCACCCGGACCTCCCCGGGCCGCGGCACGGCGGCCAGGCGCGCCGCCACGTCCTCACCCACCCGGGCGCCGTAGACCAGCGCCTCCAGCAGCGAGTTGCTGGCCAGCCGGTTGGCGCCGTGAAGGCCCGTACACGCCACCTCGCCACAGGCCCACAGGCCCGGGATCGTGCTCTTTCCGTGCTCGTCCACCATGATGCCGCCCATGTGGTAGTGGGCCGCCGGCGCCACGGGAATCGGTTGGGTGCCGGCGTCCAGGTCCCTCCGGCGGCACAGCTCGTGGACCGTCGGGAAACGCCGCTGGAGCCTCTCGCCGATGGGCCGGGCGTCCAGGTACACCGGCCGTCCCTCCTGGAGGCAACGCCAGAGAACCCTCGAGACCACGTCACGAGGTGCCAGGTCCCCGGCCGGATGGACACCGGCCATCACCGGCCGCCCCTCCCCATCGACCAGCACCGCTCCCTCCCCCCGCAACGCCTCGGTCAGCAGCGGCGCCGGATCCGAGCCGTCGGCCAGTGCCGTGGGGTGAAACTGAACCATCTCCAGGTCGGCCAGCTCCGCGCCGGCCCACGCCGCCACGGCCAGGCCGCTCCCCCGTGCCTCCGGGGGGTTGGTCGTTCGCTGGAAGAGGTGCCCGAGCCCGCCGGTGGCCAGGACCACCGACGAGGCCGCGAAGATCCGGCGGGACCCGTCCGTGGTGACCGTGACCACCCCGGCGACGCGGCCGTCGGCCACCAGGAGCGCCTCCGCCCGGTGACCCTGGACGATCCTGATGTTCTCCGAGCGTGCCACCGCCTCGGCCAGGGTGCGGGAGAGCTCGGCCCCGGTGGCATCGCCGTTGGCGTGGAGCACCCTGCGCAGCGAATGGGCCCCCTCCCGCCCGAAGGCCAGCCGTCCAGAATCGTCGCGGTCGAAGCGGGCCCCAAGGGCCAGGATCTCCCGGATCCTCCGGGGGCCCTCGCTGGTGACCATGTGCACGACGGCAGGATCCGCCAGCCCGTCGGCGGCCTCCAGGGTGTCCAGGGCGTGACGCTCAGGAGAGTCGCCCGGGCCCAGGGCCACCGCGATGCCCCCCTGGGCCAGGAAGCTCGAGCCCGAACGGCCCACCGGCCGGTCGGACAGCAGCACCACCCGGCGCCGGCCCGCATGAAGAGCCGCCATCATCCCGGCCACACCCCCGCCGACGATCACCACGTCGGCCGGAACCACCTCGGGCAAGCTCGGCGCCATCATCCCCGCACCCCCCGTCCGACCTCCAGCATCCGCTCCACCGCCCTCCGCGCCCGCGCCGCGACCTCCGGGACCACCCCCACCTCGAACACCCCCTCCACCAGGCTCCGGCGGATACCTTCCAGCGTGATCTTCTTCATGTGCGGACAGATCGTGCAGGGCCGGACGATCTCCACGTCCTCCACTGCAGCGGCGATATTGTCGGCCATGGAGCACTCCGTGATCAGCGCCACCCGCCGTGCCTTCCGCTGCTCCACGAAACGCAGCATGGCCGATGTGGACCCGGCCATGTCCGCGGCCTCGAGCACCTCCGGACGGCACTCCGGATGGGCCAGCACCACAACCCCCGGCCAGGTGGCCCGGTACTCCGCCACCAGCTCCGCCGTGAACTGCTCGTGCACCTCGCAGGCCCCGCGCTCCCACGGGATGACCTCCACGTCGGTGTTGGCGTCCACCCAGGCGGCGAGGAACCGGTCGGGGAGCAGGAGGACCCGGTCCACACCCAGGGACTCCACCACCTCGATGGCGTTGGCGGAGGTGCAGCAGACGTCCGACTCCGCCTTGACCTCGGCCGAGGTGTTGACGTAGGTGACCACCGGCACGCCCGGGTACCGCCGGCGAAGCTCCCGCACGTCCGCCGCCGTGATCGACTCCGCCAGGGAGCAGCCCGCCTCGAGAGACGGGATCAGCACCGTTCGATCGGGGTTAAGGATCTTGGCGGTCTCCGCCATGAAGTGGACGCCGCAGACGACGATGATCCCGGCATCCATCTCTCCCGCCCGTCTCGCCAGGGCCAGCGAGTCGCCGGTGATATCCGCCACCCCGTGGAAGATCTCCGGCGTCTGGTAATTGTGGGCCAGGATCACCGCCCCCCGCTCGGCCTTGAGCCGGTTGATCTCCTCGATCATGGGCATGTGGGCGGCGATTTCCACATCGGGAAGCACCCTGGACAGGCGGTGGTACAGCTCCTGCCGGGAGGGTTCGGCCATCCCGGAATCGGAAACGGTGGCGTGTGCGGCATGTTGCATCTCGGCTCCTTATGCTCGTTATGAGTATAAATATCCGCCAAACAAGGGCCGGAATCCTCCGGCACTATTTATGCTAATCCTGAGCACTCTCGTTGTCAACCCCGCCGGTCCACATCAACCCGATGCCCAGGACTACCTCGAACGGGCCGGCAGCCCGACACCCGGCGCGGGACGCTCCAGGATGACCTCCCGGCGGAAGCGGAACAGCTCGGCCGGCCGGCCGCGGCTCCCCTGCTCCAACCTGCCGGTACCCTCCACCAGGCCGCCGCTGTCCACCAGCCGCCGGAAGTTCTGTTTGTGGAGCCGGATGCCCGAGAGCGCCTCCACGGTGCGCTGGAGCCTGAGAAGGGTGAACTCCTCGGGCACCAGCTCGAAGACCACCGGCCGGTAGCGGATCTTGCCGCGGATCCGTCCCAGGGCCGTCGCCAGGATCCTCCGGTGGTCGAAGGCCAGGGACGACCCAGGCAGCGGCCGGGCCACGGCCTCGGGCGGCTTCTCACCGGCGGCCCGTGCGTCCCGGATCGTCTCGGGAAGCAGGCCCATCTCGTACAGGAGCTCGTAACGATCGAGAACGCGCTCCCCATCCCACCGGTCCCGCCCGCGGCCGAAGGCGACGGCCGCCCGCTCCCGCCGGAGCTCCCGCGCCGCCCGGCCAGGCGCCTCCCGGACCCAGGCCTCCACCGCCGGAAGCAACCGGCGCTCCACGATGGACGGCGGACCGCCCCTCCAGTCCTCCCACGGAAAGAACCGGTAGACGCCGCGCCACCTCGACGGACTCTCCCCCGCCACGCGCCCCTCGCGGACCAGCGCCAGGTAGGCCACCGAGAGCACCCGCGGGCCACCACGGCGCTCCCGCGGGTCGCGGAACCGGTCGCCGAAGGTGTAGAGCTGCTCCACGTAACCCAGCTCGAGGCCGGTCTGCGCCCGCACCCAGCGCCTGAGCGCCAGCTCGAGGGTCCGGTCCCCCTTCGGATCGAGCGGCCCGGTGGGCAGCGCTTCCTGGGTCTCCGCCCCCTCGCCAACGGCCGCCGGAGCCCCGCCCTCCATCGGAGTATCCCCCGGCACCGAGACCGTCAGCACCCGCGGCTCCTCGTCGGTGACGGCGATGATCACCGCGTTGAGCCCGACGACGATCCCCGGCCCGCAGCCCCCCGCCCCCCCCCCGTTGCCCTTTCCTGTTCGAACCATGCCCCAATGGTCCGTTCTGCGCCCCTCGGTGTCAAGCACGGGCCCGCTGACAGGTCACGGAG
>JAADFK010000236.1 GCA_013152925.1 Acidobacteriota bacterium
CCGACAGCCGGTGGCTGACGTATACCAAGCAGCTTCCCAGCCAGATGCACGCCGTCTACGTATACGAGCTCGCGACGCACAGGGTCACGCAGATTACCGACGGCATGAGTGACGCGCTCTACCCGGTGTTCGATCGGAGCGGAAAGTACCTGTTCTTCACGGCCAGCACGAACGTCGGCCTGAGCGCGGGGTGGCTCGACATGACCAGCATGGGTCACCCCGTCACCCGCAGCGTTTACGCGGCCGTCCTTTCGAAGGACCTGCCCTCGCCCATTCCCCCGGAGAGCGATGAGGAGAAGGTGAAAAAGAGTGGAGAAGCGTCCGAGGCATCGGGACAGGCTCACAAGGCGAAGAGCTCCACGAAGGCCGCCGCGAAAACGAAGAAGGAGACGGTGGTCACGATCGATTTCGCCGGGCTCGATCAACGGATCGTCGCGTTGCCGATTCCGGCGCGCAACTACGCCGGCCTGTGGGCCGGCAAGGCGGGCGAGATCTTCCTGGTTGCCGCGCCGGACGTGCCACCACTCGACGGTCCCTCGAAGCTCGCCGCATTCCGGTTCACGCTCAAGAAGCGAAAGGTGACGCGGCTGCTCAAGGGGATCTCCGACTTTGCGCTCTCGGCCGACGGGTCGGCGATGCTCTACCGGAAGGGAAGCGGCTGGTTCATCGCGGCCTCGAAGTCGGCGCCCACGTCCGGCAAGGGCCGTCTCAACATGCACGGTTTCCGAATCTGGGTCAATCCGCGGGCCGAGTGGCGGCAGATGTATCACGAGGTGTGGCGGATCGAACGTGATTTCTTCTACGACCCGCACTTCCACGGGCTCGATCTCGCCGCCGCCGAGAAGGCGTATGCTCCCTACCTCGACCGGATCGCCAGCCGGCAAGATCTCAACGCCCTGTTCCGGGAGATGACCGGCAACCTGACCGTGGGCCACATGTTTGTCCGCGGCGGCACGATGCCGAAGGTCAAGCGGGTCCGCGTTGGTCTGCTCGGGGCCGACTACTCGATCGATCACGGACGCTACAGGTTCGCCCGGATTCTCAATGGCGAGAACTGGAACCCGGACCTCCAGGCGCCCCTGACCCAGCCGGGAATCAACGTCACGGTTGGCGAGTACCTGCTGGCGGTCAACGGCCGCCAGATCCATGCGACGGACAACCTCTACAGCTTCTTTACCGGGACCGCCGGGAAGCAGACGGTCATCGGTACCGACCCGGAGGGCAAGGGTGCCCGCGACGTGACGGTCGTTCCGCTCCGCAGCGAGCGGCGCCTGCGCCACCTCGCGTGGGTCGAGGGCAACCGGCGGCTCGTGGACCGGCTGAGCGGGGGACGGGTGGCCTACGTCTACCTGCCCGACACGGGCAACGGCGGCTTTGCAAGCTTCAACCGGTACTTCTTCGCCCAGGTAGCAGGCCGTGATCCTCGACGAGCGGTACAACCACGGCGGTCAGCTGGCCGACTACATCATCGATTACCTCAAGCGTCAGCCGATGAGCCGAATCGCCAGCCGGCAGGGTGAGGACGTGACGGAGCCGGTGGAGGCGATCTACGGACCGAAGGTCATGATCATCAACCAGTTCGCCGGCTCGGGCGGCGACGCCATGCCCTGGTACTTCCGCAAGGCCCACCTCGGTCCGCTGGTGGGCGAGCGGACATGGGGCGGTCTGGTGGGCATCGGCGGGTACCCGCAGCTGATGGATGGCGGCCGTATCACCGCGCCCCGGTGGGCGATCTACGGGTTGAACGGACACTGGGAGGTCGAAAACCACGGCGTCGCGCCGGATATCGAGGTGTGGCAGGATCCGAAGCTCGTGCGCCAGGGTCACGATCCCCAGCTCGAACGGGCCGTTCAGGTGGTTCTGCGCCTGCTCGAAGAACACCCGCTGCGAACGTTCGTGCGTCCGCCGTACCCGGTCTACTCGCACCCGTTGCCCGGGTAGAAGCCATAGGAACGCCGGCAGACCCCGGCCCCGGCACGGGGTTCAGCCCGCGGCGCGTTCGGGGGTCAGCGGTTGCTCGGCCGTGGCAAGGAACGCGCATGATCCCCCCTCTCCCGTGGTTGCATCGGTCACGATGGGCTACGGCCATCTGAGGCCGGAATACGCGCTCGCCGACAGGTTGGCCGTTCCGGTCCATCACATCGACCGGGCGCCGTGGGCATCACCCGAAGAGCGCGGCGTCTGGCTCCTTTCGCGAAAGGCTTACGAGGCGCTTTCCCGTCTCTCTCTACGGCCGGTTGCCGGCAGGGCGGCCGTGGCCGCCTGGACCGGCTCACCCCCGGCGATCGAGGGCCTCCCGGAGAGACGGACGGCGTGAAGAGCACATCAACTCGAGATACGTATTCCCGGGAGCAGATCACCTCTGGCTCGGGGCGGACCTCTTCCCGGAGAGCCCCTCGATCCCACGGAGATCCCGGCTGTGCACGCACCTCTCTATGGGGAATCCATCACCGTCCGGATGGGATCACCCGGCCACGTGAGCGCCGCCGCGGGGGGCCGTCGACCTCCTCGATGACGAGTGGATCACCCCCCACGGAAATGGAAGCGCGGCCGTCGACCACCAGTACGGTGCGGACAGCGAACGCATCCTCGTACCCGTTGACATCGGCGCCGCTGGAAACCGATGGAACGACGGCAGTGACACGCAGGAGGCCCGTGCGAAGCCCGTCGAGGTGCAGGAGTGGAGGCTCACCCTGCCCGGCATCCCCAAACGCATCCCACCAGGCCACCACGAGGGGCCGGCCGTCCTTCTGCACGCGCAGGGCGATGAGGGCGTCGTTGCCGGTCGCCAGGCTCTCCAGGGTATTCCAATCGGCCCCTTCCAGCAGCTCGGTCATTTTCTTGTACGTGAAGTATCCGAGCTTCTTGACGCCGAGGCCGGGATCGTCCGGGCCCAGCCCGTCGTAGATCAGGCCGGTGTGGTCGAAGTAGCCGTCGTCGTGCTTGAAGCCCTCGATCAGGCCGAAGGCGGGGAAGACCTTTTGGATGCCGCGGGAGAAGGAGAACAGGAAGCGCTTGAAGAGGTCGCGGGCCTGGTCCCTCTCGCTCTGGTACCCGTAGTACGATCCCGATGGGTCCCCGGAGTAGGTCCCCATCTCGGTGATCCAGATCG
>JAADFK010000237.1 GCA_013152925.1 Acidobacteriota bacterium
GGCTGGGGGATCGCCTCAGCCGGCTGGCCGAGGAGATCGCCCGCACCGTGCCCGCGGGATTGGGCTCTTCGGACGCCATCCGGAAGCTGGGACCGCGGGAGCTGGACCGGTTGCTGAGCGAGGGAGGCCGTTGGGCGGTGGAGGCCGGGTTCGGACGGGAAGAGGATCTGGAACGGACCGAGTCCGGCGGCCGCCTGCCCGGAGCCGATGCCGGCGCCCTCAGCGAGCGGGCGCGGCAACGGGGCCTTGGCCAGGTCGGTACCGTGGGTTCGGGCAATCACTTCATCGAGCTTCAGGTGGTGGAGGAGATCCTGGCGCCGGAGATCGCCGACGCCTTCGGCCTCTTTCCCGGCCAGCTGGCCGTCATGCTCCACAGCGGCTCCCGCGGACTGGGCTACCAGGTCTGTGACGACGCCCTCCGCGGCATGATCCGGGCCAGCGAGCGGCATGGCGTCGATCTTCCCGACCCGCAGCTGGTCTCGGTGCCGGTGCGGTCGCCGGCGGGGAAACGGTACCTGGCCGCCATGACCGCGGCTGCCAATTACGCGTGGGCCAACCGGCAGACCATGGCCGGCCTGGTGGAGCGGGCGTTCACACGGGTGCTCCGGCAGGGGCGGGAACAGCTCGGCTTCGCCCAGGTGTGGGATGTGGCCCACAACATCGCCAAGCTTGAGGAACACCTGGTCGACGGGACGCTGCGGCGGCTGATCGTGCACCGGAAGGGCGCCACCCGCGCGTTTCCGGCGGGTCATCCCGAGTTGCCCCCGGTCTACCGGGAGGCCGGCCAGCCCGTGCTGATCCCCGGTGACATGGGCCGGGCCAGCTTCGTCTGCGTGGGAACGGCCCGGGCCATGGAGCGTTCCTGGGGGTCGTGCGCCCACGGCGCCGGACGCGAGCTCTCCCGCCACGCAGCGGCCAAGGCCGCCCGGGGCCGGGACATCTTCGGTGAGATGGCACAGCGGGGGGTCGTCGTGAGGGCCCGTTCGCGGAGAACACTGGCCGAGGAGATGCCGGAGGCCTACAAGGATGTCTCCGAGGTCGTCCGGGCCGTCGAGCTGGCCGGTCTGGCCCGCCCCGTGGCCAGGCTCCGTCCGCTCGCTGTTGTCAAGGGTTGAAGCGGGTCGCCGGGACGGGGGAACGGCACGCCGCGGCAGGAGAAGAAGAGAAGCAAGCTACGGATTGACACGGGTTGAAGAGAGGCAGGCCGCCGGGAGGAGAGGAGGATCCGGTGGTGGCGTGGCGTACCCCGGGTTCGCTTTCCCCTTTTCAATCCATGACCCATTGTGCGAATCCGTGTGGATCCGTGGCCTGCGTTGCCGGTGTGTCCGTCCTTTCTTCTTGAACGATGGCAGCGGTCAGATCTCCACCTCGTCCGCGGCGGCCCGCTCGGCCTCCCGCTTCTTTCGTTCGTTCCAGGCGCTGGCGATCAGCCAGAGACCGATGCCGATGAGTCCGGCCGGCCACCAGTCCCGCAGCCAGGACAGGTCGATGTGGTAGAAGTTGTTGAGCAGCAGGACTCCACCCAGAACCGTCAGGAAGACACCGAATCCCAGTCCCGTCTGGCCGGCGGTCCGAGGGGCCTCGATGCCGCCGAGGTTGATGATCTTGGCCTGCCGGTATGCGTCGATGACGCCGAAGAACCAGATGAAGGGGATGAGTATTCCTGCGGCGTCCAGGGAGTCGGCCAGCAGGATGGCCGAGGCGAAGAGGGTGAAGATCACGATCCCCCGCTGGTACAGCCCCAGATATACGTGTCCCAGCCCCGGGAGGAACGAGAGGACCAGGGCGGCGCCGGGAGACCTCTGCAGCTGGCCCGGCGAGGCGGCCGGTGGCGTGGGGGGCGCCGGAGGCGCGGCGGCGTACGGCTCGGTGACTGCCGGGGCGGGCGGCGAAGGACGGTGGGGGGCCTGGACTGGTTGGCTCGAGGGGTTCTCCGGCGGTGCCGGCGGCAGCTCGCGCCGTGGGCTGACCTCCTCTTCGGGTGGCGCCGGCGGGACGGGCGGCTGCTCGACGGCCTGGCGATCATCGGTTGGATTCTTAGGATCGTTCATCGTTCTTCTCCTTGCTCCTGGCCCTTCTTCGGGGCCGCGGTGTTGTCGTCTTGTGGGCCGGCGATCAGGTCGCGGATGGACTCCGCCTGATGCTGGCCCCATTTCCAGGTTCGCCAGAGGATGACGCGAAGCTCGCCGCGGCCGTTGCTCGCTGCGTCGGCGACGCGCCGCTCGACGGCCCGGCGTGCCTGGTGGACCACGCCAGCGTCGCGCCGCGCCAGGGAAACCGGGTTACCCAGCAACAGCGTGGTCAGCACGGCCAGGACATAGGCGGCCGCAGTGGCCGTCCGGACGCCGAAGATGCGCCGTTCGGAACCGCGTCCTCCTCGGCGGGCGATGCACCGGAGGGCCAGGCCCGGCGGCGGGGTCAGGGTGTCCTGGATCTGGTGGATCAGGGTCAGGTCATCCCAGGCCCGCCGGCAGCCGGGACAGGTTTCCATGTGCTGCAGGAGACGGGAAAGGGTGTCCGATTCCAACTCGTGTTCGGCGGCCCGGTGGAGGAGGTCCAGCCACCTGGCGCACGGCGAGGCGGTCAGACGGGCTGCCAGGTCGTCAGGAGGCTCGAGGCGACTGAGGGTCCGGCCGGCTTCCCGGACGGCGCGGAGGGCCTCCGCCGTACGGCGGCAGTCCGCGCAGACCTCGAGGTGTTCCTCGAGGCGGAGAACCTGGTCCGTGTCCAGCTCCCCCTCGATCCACGCGGGGATCAACGGTCGGAAGGTGTCACAGACGCTCATGAGCCACCTCCCGGCGCCACGCCGGCCGCCCGGGGCACCGGATGGATGTTGAGCCGCCGCTGAACGGCCGTGGCCAGCTCGAGCCGGCCCCGGTTGAGGCGGGACTTGACGGTTCCGAGAGGGAGATCCAGGGCCTGGGCGATCTCCTGGTAGGACAGCCCAGCGAAGTCGCGGAGGAGGATCAACCGGGCCAGCTCCTCGTCGATTTGGGAGAGACCCTGGGCGACGAGGCGGAGGCGCTGGCGGTGCTCCGCACGGCTGGCGGGATTGTCGTGGCCCGGCAGGCGGTCCAGCACCTCGGCATCGAGCCACGCCGCCTCGCGCTCCCTCCGGCCACGGCGATGGGCGTCGATCAAGAGGTTCTTGGCCACGCGCCAGGCCCACGCCATGAAGTTGGAGCCCGAACGGTAGCGTTCCAGGTTCTCCCAGAGCTTGAGATAGACCTCCTGGGTCAGCTCCTCGGCCTCGGCGGCCGTCGGTGCGAAGCTGGCACAGAGACGGTAGATGGGCCCGATGGTCGTGTTGACCAGCAAGGACCACGCCTCCTCATCTCCGGCGCGGCAGCGTTCAACGGTCGATTCCAGGTCGTCCATCATCTTCCTCGCAAGGGACAACGCACGCCGGCGGGAAAAGTTCCCGGCACGCCATGCCCGAGGAATAGTCTGAGTCCCCGGCCGGTTGCCCATGGGGACACGGCAATAGTAGCGGAGGAAGACGCGGGGAGGACCGTTGGATCAACCGAGAGCTCAGGACGGCGGAAGGACCGGACGGTGAGTGCCTGGCCCCAGGGGAGCGTGACCGAGCGGGTGGCCGTGGCGCTGGCCGAGGTCCGCCCGGTTCTCGTGGCCGATGGAGGCGACGTGGAGCTGGTGGAGATCCGGGGAGCCGAGGTGGTGCTCCGACTGACGGGGGCTTGCCGGCACTGTCCCATGGCGCCCTCCACGCTGATTGATTTCGTCGCCGAGAGGATCAAGCTGTACGCTCCCGAGATCGAGCGCGTCCTCAAGGTCGACTAGCACAACGGCCGACGGTGGCCGGCGGCAGCTCACCACCCGGGTAAGCCGGTCTCGGTTTCTGGGTTGAACGATGCCCGGCCCGGCGGCCTTCCGGAAGTGGATCAGCTGTTGGCGCGCTCCCTCTGGAGGCAGGCGGGACAGGTACCGTAGAACTCGCAGTGCTGCCGAATGACCTCGCAGCCGACCAGGTCCTTGAGACCCTTCCAGTCATGGTTGGGGAGTCCCCATACATCGCGGATCGCGCCGCATTCCGTGCAGACGAAATGGCCGTGGGGCGAGAGGTCGCCATCCCAGTGGGCGGTGCGGCCGTTGACCCGAAGCTCGCGGACCTTGCCCTCGTCCCGAAGGACGTTGAGGTTGCGATAGACGGTGCCGAGGGATATATGGGGCATCCTCTCCCGAACGCGCTCGAAGATCCACTCGGCAGTGGGGTGGCTCTTGGTGCTCCGGAGGGTTTCGAGCACCAGCCGGCGCTGTCGGGTTTCACGTGTGCGAACGGTACGCTCCATGGCGTCCTCCTTTGGCGGCTGCTCCGCCGTGGCTTGAATTATTCCACAATCTTGATGGGTTGTCGAGAAGAGTTCTTAGCCCGGTTCCAAGCAGAAACGGCACATTCGAGGAATCTCCGTATCAGACTGCGGATTCCACCGCGCCGCATTCCAGAGCACGCCCCGGGGAAGCTCCCGCCTTTCGTGGTCCTGCAGAAGGACAGATCGTTTCCACGTCGGAGCCCGCGCTGCTCCCGGCGTCGGTTTCACACACAGGCTCGCCCGGTTTTCCGCCGGTGGTACAATGAAGATCCATCCACGCTGCGGGGAGCACTCCGATGGAGATGTACATCCGCGATATGGAGCCTTCGCAGCGGCCCCGTGAACGGCTGATCGAGAACGGCCCACGCGTCCTGACGGATGCGGAGTTGCTGGCGGTCCTGCTGCGGACCGGCAGACGGGGGGAGGGGGCCATCGGTATGGCCCACGAGGTCCTGGAGGCCAGTGGCGGTTTGGCCGGCCTGGCACGCCTCGAGCCTCCGGCATTGGCCCGCCGTCCCGGATGGGGCCCTGCCAAGGCGGCGACGGTGTCGGCTGCCGTCGAGCTGGCACGCCGGCTCGCCGCGGCGGAGATGCAGCGGGGCGAGCGCCTGGACCGGCCGGAGACCGCCGGCCCCTTCGTCACGGCCCACCTGCGCGACCGGCGCCGGGAGGTTTTCGGTTTCATGACGCTGGATGGCCGTCACGGCCTGATCCGCGTGCACGAGCTGGCGTGGGGGACGCGGCGGTCCGCGCCGGTGGATGCCGGAGAGCTGTTTCGGCTGGCGTTGCTGGACGGAGCGGCCGGCCTCCTGCTCTTCCACAACCACCCCTCCGGGGTCCTCGATCCCAGCGCCGATGATCTGGAGCTGACCCGGCGCCTGGTCGAGGCCGGCCGGGTGGTCGGCGTCGATGTGCTCGACCACCTGATCGCCGCCGGCTCACGATGGCTCTCGCTGAGAACCGCCAGCCCCTCGGTGTTCTCCGGATGATCGGTGGGCCGCTCCTACAGCACGACCTCGGCGTCCCAGGCGATCATGCGGGTCCTCGACATGCAGGCCTCGTCGCACATGCACTCGAGGTCGTGCCTGAGCTCCTCCATCTTTTCCCTGGGGACGACGGTGAAGATCACGGTGGAGGTTTTCGGGTAGGCGCTGGAGCCCATGCGAAGACCGGACACTCCCTTTCCGTGGACCTCGGGGATCTCGGTGAACCCTTCGATGCCGTGCTGAGCCAGGAGAACCTCGAGCTGCTCCTTGTACCGGCTCTCGGTGATGATCATGGCGAGCTTCATGGCGAACCTCCGGTGGCGAGCGCCGTTTCGGGAGCGCTCAGGAACAAGAATCCGTTTCCTTGAGTCCCATCTTCCGGAACAGCCACATGGCGGGACACCAGCGGGTGAAGGCCGACTGGAGCAGGTTGAGGCCGACGAAGGCCGTGAACAGGTACCAGCTCTGGTTGACCCAGTGGCCGAGGGCCAGGGAGATCAGGATGACGATGCCGGCTGTGGCACGGACTGCTTCGTTGACGGTCATGTGAAACACCTCCTTGGTGGCAATGTTCTCAGCACGGCCCCGAGGCGCTGGGAGTGGGAGTGGGCCACGAGCCCGCCGGGGAGTGGTTTTCGCGGCACTATTCCTCCTCCCCCGTCAGAACGACCTTCTCGGGGCCGACGGTGCTCAGGTACATGAAGTAGATCAACGGAATGATGACGAGCGTCAGGACGGTGGAAACGACGACGCCGGCGATCAGGGAGACGGCGAGTCCCTGGAAGATGGGGTCGAGGTAGATGACGGCCCCACCGACCACAAGGGCGGCAGCTGTCAGGACGATGGGCCGGAAACGGACGGCGCCGGCCCGGAGCACGGCGTTCTCAAGGTTCTCGCCGGCCTTCAACTCCAGGTTGACGAAGTCCACCAGCAGGATCGAGTTCCGGACGATGATGCCCGCCAGGGCGATGAACCCGATCATGGAGGTGGCGGTGAAGAAAACGTGGAGCAGTCCGTGGGCGGGCAGGATACCGATAAGGGTCAGCGGGATCGGCGCCATGATGACAAGGGGCGTGACGAAGGAGCGGAACCAGCCGACGACGAGCACGTAGATGAAGACCATGACGACGCCGAAGGCGATCCCCATGTCCCGGAATACCTCGTAGGTTATCTGCCACTCGCCGTCCCACTTCATCATGTAGCGGGTGGGATCCCTGGGAAGGTGAGTCGAGATGATCGGCAACTTCTCTCCGAGGGGCGTGGTGATCTCTTTGAGGCGGTCCTCCATGTTGAGGATGGCGTAGACGGGGCTCTCGGCAGCACCGGCCACCTCGCCGACGACGTAGGTGACCGGTTGGAGGTTCTTGTGGTAGCGGAAGCGCTCCCGCGTCGTCCTGTGAACCGTCACCAGCTCGGCCAGCGGCACCATCCGGCCGTCACTGTCGTGGACCGAGAGCTGGAGGAGATCCTTGAGATGGGAGCGCTGGGCGCGGTCCAGGCGCAGGACAATGGGCACGGGCTCCCGGGAGCTCGGGTCGTGCGCCAGCCCGGCGTCGGCGCCGGCCAGGGCCACGCGGAGGGTCCGGACCACCTGTTCGGGGTTGATTCCCGAACGGATGGCCTTTTCGCGGTCCACGTGGACCTCCCAGCGGGGTGCCAGAGCCTCGACGAACCAGTCCACGTCGACGACACCCTCGGTGTTGGCGAAGATCTTCTTCACCTGGCGGGCGATCTTCAAGCGGCCCTTCAAGGTGGGCCCATAGACCTCGGCGACCAGAGTCGAGAGAACGGGCGGTCCGGGCGGCACCTCGGTGACCTTGACGTTGACCCCGAGGCGCTTGCCGATGGGGTCGACCAGCTTGCGGATCTTCTTGGCCAGGGGGTGGGACTTGATGTCGCGGGAGTGCTTGTCCACAAGATTGACCTGGATGTCGGCGACGTTGGCGCCCCGGCGCAGGAAGTAGTGGCGGACGAGACCGTTGAAGTTGAAGGGCGCCGAGGTGCCCACGTAGACCTCGTAGTCCGTCACCTCGGGAACGCTCCGGAAGACCGATGCGATCTCTCGGGCCGCCGCGTTGGTTTCCTCCAGGCTGAAGCCCTCGGGGGCGTCGATGACGATCTGGAGCTCAGACTTGTTGTCGTAGGGCAGCATCTTGACCGTGACGAAGCGGGTTGGGACCGTCAGCATGGAGAGGAGAAGGAGGACGACGACAGCCAGCAGAAAGGCGTAACGGTGGATGCGTGACTCCAGCAGTGGCCGCATGATCCGTGCGTAGATCCTGTGGAGACGGGTTTCCTCTTCCGTCTCCTGATCTGGAAAGGAATCGAAGTCGTTGAGGTCGGCCTCCGCCTTCTTGTGGAAGAGCTTGAAGGTCAGCCAGGGCGAAATGACGAAGGCGACGAAGAGGGAGAAGAGCATGGCCGCGGAGGCGTTGATGGGGATGGGCCGCATGTACGGTCCCATGAGGCCGGAGACGAAGGCCAGCGGCATCAGGGCGGCGATGACGGTGAAGGTCGCCAGGATCGTCGGGTTGCCCACCTCGTCCACGGCGTAGACGGTGGCCAGGCGGGGGTGGGCCCACCTGAGCTCGTAGTGCCGGTGGATGTTCTCCACAACGACGATGGCGTCGTCCACCAGGATGCCGATGGCGAAGATCAATGCGAAGAGGGTAACCCGGTTGAGGGTGTAGCCGAAGAAGTACGAGGCGGCCAGGGTGAGCGCCAGGGTCACGGGGACGGCCACGGCGACAACGAGCCCCTCCCGCCGGCCCAGGGCGAAGGCCATCAGCAGGACCACGGCGAACGTGGCGATCAACATGTGCTCGATCAGCTCGTTGGACTTCTCGTCGGCCGTGAAGCCGTAGTCGCGGGTCTTGGTCACGCGGATGTTCGACGGGATCAGGCGGCCCTTGAGATTCTCGACCAGGCGGTCCAGATCATGAACGAGGATGACAGCGTTCGTACCCGGTTTCTTGGCGATGGCGAGGGTGACCGCCGGAGTATCGACCCCGGCCCGTTCGATCCCCTTCTTCGGGGCGGCCGGGCCGGAGCCCATCCAGACGTAGCTCGAGGGCTCCTCGGGGCCGCTCCGGATTGAGGCCACATCCTTGAGGTAGACGGGCCGTCTGCCGTACACGCCGATGACCACGTCGCCGATATCGCGAGCATCACGGAGGAAGGAGCCCACGTCCACCTGGTACTCGGTGTCGTTGGCATCGAAGTTACCCGCGGGAAGGCGCCAGTTGAAACCACGGAGCGCCTGGTAGGCCTGGAGCAGGGAGACGTTGAAGCTCCCCAGCTTGTTGCGGTCGAAGTCGACACGAACCACGTGCCGCAACCCGCCGATGACCCAGACCTGGGCGACCCTGGGATGATGGGTCAGCTCGACCTTGAGCTCGTCGGCAACGCGCCTCAGCTCGGCGGGCGGGGCCGTTTCGCTCCAGAGGGTGTAGGCGACGGCGGGAACGTCGTCGATGGTCCTGGGTTTGACAATGGGCGGCATCATGCCGTCGGGCATCCGGTCCATGGCCGACTGGATCTTGGTGTGGACGCGTACGGCCGCCTCATCCGGGGGCGTCCCCACCTTGAAACGCACGATGATCAGCCCGCCCGAGGGCTGGGAGGTGGAGTAGATGTACTTGACGTTGGGGATCTCGTAGAGGAGCTTCTCCATCGGCGTGACGACGCGGCTCTCCACCTCCTTTGCCGTGGCGCCGGGGTAGCCGACCATGACGTCGATCATGGGGACCTTGATCTGTGGCTCCTCCTCCCGCGGCGTGATCACGGTGGCGAAGATCCCGAGGAAGAGGGAAAAGACGACGATCAGCGGCGTCAGCTTGTTCTCCAGGAAGGCCTTGGCGATGGAACCCGAGAGGCCCAGAGGACGGCGGGTCATCTTGAGGCGAAGGGCCTCCCGGCGCGCTTCCTCGACGCGCCGCCGCCGGTCCTCTTCCGGCGTCTCGCAGGCCGGATTGGTGTCCGGGGAGAGATCGTCGCGCTCGCTCATGACGCAACCTCCACGGGGGTACCGTCGGCGACGGGACCCGGTGCATCGAGGACCACCTGGTCGCCCTCGTGGAGGCCCGAAAGCACCTCGATGCGGCCGCCCTCGAGGGTTTGCCCCGTGGTGACGGCACGGGTCCTCGCTGTGCCATCGGCGTCACGGACGACCACCAGCTCCAGGCCGCCCCGCCGGTGGACGGCCGAGGCCGGGATCACCAGGCGCTCCACCGTGTCTCCGGGGAGCTCGGCGCTGCCGGAGATACCCGAGGGGACCTCGGTTCGTCCCAGCCCGACCTTGACGGTGAAGGTGTGGGTCGCCGGGTCGGCGGCGGGGACGATCTCGTCCACGGTCCCCCTGATCGCGCCCAGGTCGGGACGGTTGTCGAAGCGCACATCGAGAACCTGGCCCGGGCTCAGGCGGCGGATGTCCGCCTCGCGCACCGTCAGCCAAATCTTGCGTCCCGTCAGCGATTCCAGGCGAACCAGGGGACGGCCCGGGGCCGCCAGGTCGCCCACCTCCACCAGCTTCTCGACGATGCGGGCGGGGAAGGGAGCGCGGACGACGGCCTCGCCGGCCACGGAGCTGGCCGACTGAACGGCGCCCTTGGCCTGGGCCACGGCGCCCTTGGCGCGCTCGTACTGCATGCGGGCCATGTCCAGCTCGAGGTCGGAGGCTGCCTTGGTCTTGTGCAGCTCCTCGAAGCGGTGGAAGTTCTTCTCGGCGAGCGCGAACGCCGCCTCGGCCTGGGCCAGGGCGCCCTTGGCCTGGGCCACCTGGCCCTCGATGGTCTGGGGCTGGATCAGGACCATGGGCTGTCCCTTGGCGACCTTGTCGCCGGCCGCCACCCTGACGGCGATGACGGGACCGATGACCCGGCTGGAGACGAAGGACTGCCGTGCGGGCTGGACGATGCCGTACACCTTGATAGGACGGCTTTCGCTGAGGCGCTCCACGGCGGCCACGTGGCCCGTGATCGGTTGAAGCTGTGCGTCGGCCCGTTCGGAACGGCCCCGGCTGCACGAGGTGGCGAGAGCCGTCGCGAGGACGAGCAGGGAAACCATGGTAATGGTGTGCGATCTCATCCGTTCTCCTCCGTGGGGTTGACCGTGGCGATCAGGGATTTTCCAGAGCTGAAGTACAGGCGGTAGGTGGCGAGGACCACGTCGTAGCGGGCGGTCAGCTCCCGGACCTCGGCCTCGCGGAGCTGGGTGTCGGCGTCCAGCAGGTCGATCATCTTGTCCAGTCCCTGCTTGAAACGCTCTTCGCGGACGCGTTGGGACTCCCTGGCGGCCGCCAGGGCGGCACGGGCCGTGGCGTGGCGGGACCGCGCCGTGTCCAGGTCACGCCTGCCGGACCGAAAGGGAGATCCCCTCTTCGAAACGGCGAATGTCCGCCTCGTGGGAGGCCGTTTCGTAGCGGGCGGCCGCGCGCGCCGCCTTGTCCGAGCCCCCCCGCAGCAGGTTGATCCGGGCCACCGCCATCACGGTGGTGGCGTCTCCGTTCCCGCCGAAGGCCGCCTTGTCGTAAAGATCGTAGCGGCCGACGATGGCGACCTCCGGGTAGTATCCCGAGGTGGCCGCCTTGATCTCGAGCCGCCCGGCCTCGAGCTTCTTGCGGGCCGCCAGAAGGTCGTGACGGTTCTCCAGGGCCGCCTGGATCCAGGCTTTGAGCTCGCCCTGCACGGGGGGCGGAGGCGGGATGGGCGCCAGCTCCTGATGGGTGTTCTGATCGACTCCCATCTGGAAGTCCAGGGCCGCCTCGGCCAGTTGCGCCCCGTTCTCGGCCTTCTCAACGAGCTCGTCCATCCTGGCGAGCTCGACGCGGGCCTTGAGCACCTCGGCCTCCACGATCATACCCTGCGCCGCGTACTTTTCGGCCAGCTCCACGTGCTGCGCCGTGGTCGTTCGGGCGGCGTGCATCAGGCCCAGGAGCTCGCGGGCCTTGGCCAGGTTCGTGTAGGCCGTCATGGTCTCGAAGGCGACCTTTTCGGCCGCGTGGTTGTAGCTCAGCCGCTCCGCGTTGGCCATCAGACCCGCCTGGTTGATTCGTGCGGACAGCTTGCCCCCGGTGAACACCGGAAGTGTCAGCTGCAGGCTCGTGATCCACGTGGTCAGCTTCGGCGGGTTGTTGGGATCTGTTTGGACGAAATCATTGAAATCGAAGCGCTTCTGGTTGAGCTTGAGGGCAAAGGCCTGCGCCGGGTTGTCGGTCCAGTTGTAGGCTTCGCTGAGATCGAGGGACGGATACCGGTGGGCCCGCGCCTGGACGCGCCGCTGGTCGGCGGCCTGGGCCGAGGCCTCGGCGGCGTGAACCTGCGGGTTGTTCTGGAGCGCCGTAGTCACGGCCCGGTCCATGTTCAGGATGCCGCTGGCGGCGAGGGCGCTTCCCATCGGCAAGAGAGCCATCCCGAGGAAAAGAACTGTGGCCGTTTTCAGTCGCATCGCCATCCTCCCATCCATCACATATAACCATTTAGGAATATACATAAATCCCGGCGGGTGTCAACCCCCGCCGGAGAAAAGGGACGCCGTTTTCTCGGGAGAAGAGCGCGCCGGGAGCAGCTCCCCCGGAGCGCGCTGAGACGCTCTTGCCATCGCGATGGGAAGCTCTGCGCCGACGGGCGATGGGAGGGGCCATGTGCTTTCGACGCGGCCGGGGACGGCTCGTCAACGGCGATCCTGGGGCCGCCTGGGGAGCACCAGGCGGGCGGTCGTTCCATGCCCCACACCGGCGCTCGACAGTGTGACGCTGCCGCCCATCCTCTCCGCCAGACGGCGCGAGATGGTCAGGCCGAGACCGGTGCCGCCGGTGGTTCGCGTGGTGGAGCCATCCACCTGGTGGAAGGAATCGAAGACCCGTTCCAGCTCGTCGGAGGGGATGCCGGCGCCGGTGTCGCGGACCGTAAAGGTGACGGTGTCCTCCGCGGCGCCGACCTCGATGTCGATGGAGCCGCTGGACGGCGTGAATTTCACGGCGTTGGACAGCAGGTTGGTCAGGATCTGGCGGGTCCTGTCGGGATCGGCGAAGATCTCCAGGCTCTTCTCGACGGTTGGGATACCGAGCTCGACGCCCTTGTCCCGGGCCTGGTGCCGGAAGAGGGCGTCCAGGTCCTCGAGGATGGGCGCCACCGGGGTTGGCTGGGGGCGGGTCTCCAGCCGGCCGGCCTCGATCTTGGCCAGGTCCAGGACATCGTTGATGATTCCCAGAAGACGCGTGGCGGAGTCGTGAGCGATCCTCAGGTAGGAGAGTTGCTTTTCGGGATCCTCGACATGTCCGTCGAGGATCAGCTTGAGGAAGCCCAGGATGGAGGAGAGCGGGGTCCTCAGCTCGTGGGAGGTGTTGGCCAGAAACTCGGACTTGAGCCGCGAGGCCTCCAGGGCGATACTCCGTTGTTCCTCGAGCTCCTCCAGGACGTCTCCAAGATGCAGGGCGCCTCCCACCAGGGCGCCGATCTGCAGCAGAACATCGAGGTCCTCCGGGGATGTGACGTTCCACTGTCCGCCGGCCATGCCGAGGACGCCGATGGAACGGCCTGCGGCCAGGAGCGGCGCCAGGGCAATCCTGCCGGGGCCGAGCGACACGATTCCGGTGGGCTCGACCTCGGCCACATTGGGGAAACCGTCATGGAAGACGCGGAGCGCGGTCTGTGTCAACCACGCACCTGCCAGCGCCCGGCGGACCTCCTCGGAAACGCCGATGGACCGGCCCACGTGGAGACGGGTCTGGTCGGGCTCGGGACGGAGAATGGCAGCTGCGGCAACGCCGAACTGTTCCCTGGCAAGCGTGAAGAGATGGGCGAGGATCCCCTCTTCCGAGGTCTCGGCCCCGAGTCCCTGAGCGAGGTTGGTCAGGACGCTCAGCCGCTCGTGGCGGCGCTCCGCGGTCCGCTGGGCGACCACGAGGGCTGTGATCTCGGAACCTGCCAGGAGCACCCGGGGCTGGTCCTCCACGGGGTCGTGGATCGGCCTCAGCTCCACCGACAGCCAGTGGGCGGTTCCGTCCGGGGCCGTCAGCGGGAGCTCCGTGCTGTGGTGGTCGAGCTCGTGACGCGCCAGCCGGCTCACGACCTCAGCCAGCCGGAGGCCGTCTTCCGGCTCCATGCCGCGGGCCCAGATGGGGCCCGACGGGCCGGAGCTGACTCCCGGCGGCACACCCATCAGAGCGTTGGCCCGGCGGTTCGCATACTTGAGGTTGGCCTCGCCGTCGAGGGTCAGGACCGCCACGGGCAGGCTGTCCAGCAGCGCCTCAACCCGCTGGCCCAGCCGGCGAACACGGCGGTTGAGCCGTGCCTGGGAGGACAGGAGGGACAGGCTCTCGGCGACGGCCGCCACCAGCGGCACGGTCAGGCCGGTCAGGAGAAGCACGTGGCCCCACATGAACGCCGAGTCGAAGGCCGCGTGGGACCACGTCAGGTCGGTGTTGGCGGCGGTGATGATGATGAAGGCGGCGCCGAGCCAGATGGTCCGCACATGGCGTTCGCGAAACGCCTGGATGAGGGTCAGGGTGGTCGCCACCAGGAATGTGGCCGCCAGCGCGGCGTTGGTCGTGTTGATCCCGCTGGCCAGGGCGGTCCGCTTCATCATCAGGGCCAGGCCGAAGATCCCGGCGGCGACGGCCAGTGCGATACCGATGATCAGCACCGCCCTGGCCGACGTCGCGCCCATCCGTCCGCCCACGAAAACCAGTAGAATCAGCGCCGATCCGAGCTGGGTCGCCACCCAGGAGGTGGTGACGATGGGGACGAGCTGTTCGGCCGGGAGATGGATGGCCGCCAGGGCGAGGCGCAGGGCAAAGTGGATCCCGGTCAGGAGGAAAATGAGGCCGATCCAGGAGTCCGCTCCCCCGTGCAGGATGTGCCCGCGGGTCCTGAAGAACACCGCGGCCACCAGGGCGAGGGCGGCGATCACCGCGGCGAGCACCGTGAACTCGGTCGGGGTGCCGGGCCAGGGAAGCGTTGATTGAAGACCCGTCACGCCGGCGGTGACGAGGAAGGCGACGACCATGGCGTTGACCAGGTTGCGGAGATCGGTGGAAGCCGCCGTGACAGCGATCCGTGTCGACGTGGTCACCGGCCGAGGATACCAGACGGGTGGCCGGCGGTGCCGGAGTGTGTGGCGACCGGCAGCTCCCCGAGAGGATGGCGGAGATCGAGAGCCTCGCACGAAGGGTCGATGAGAAACCCCGCCCCAGCCCCTGGACCGCCGCGCGGCAGGGAGACCTGCTGAAGCGGAAGGATGGCCTGAGGACCCGCCACGGATCATTCGCCGGACATCGCTTCGGCGAAGGCCACGCCGTGGCCGGATCCCGCGGCCTCCTTCGGCTGGAGGCTCATGAGGGTCTTTCTGGGGTAGAATCGATTGTCTACCGTTGGGGCGGCGAGGCGTGGCGGCACATGAAGGGCGACACGCTGCGTGTCCCGGCAGGAGTGGGACCCCATGTGTTGGAGCTCTGGGCGAAGGACCGCCGGGGGCGGCGGTCGATGACCTGGAAGGTACCCGTGGAGATCGAGGGCGGGGCGCCGGCGCCGCCGCGGGTGGGCCGGCGGAACGTTCCGGCCGGTGGGAGGACGAGATGAAGAGATCGACCGTCGCCGGAGGACGCCCTCGGAGGGTCGTACCGGCCGCCGGACGAAGCGGCACGGCTGGTCTGCCGCCGGTCCGGGGTCGTTCCAGGAGAGGCGGCGGGATCTGAGATGGCCCGGGGCGACGAGCTCTACCGCCTGGCGAGGGCCGCCGCGGGGATGGGCCACGGCGAGCACGCTTGCGAGGCTTTCGTCACGGCTCTCCTTGGGGTTCGCCACGTGGTGGGCGCCGCTGTTTGGGTCCGCCGCGAGCTGCTGACGGTCGATCGCCCGGCCATCGAGCTCGAGGAGGAAGGAACGCTGGTCCGGCTGTGTTCCGCCCCCTCGGGGGAGGAGCTGCCGGACGCCATACCGGCATCACATCCGCTTTTCCAGAGGGTGCTTCGGGAGGAGGGCGCCCTGGTCTCCCTGCCAGATGCCGAGGCCTCCGGTCTTGTCGGTGAGGCCGCCGGCGAGCGGGGCCGCCTTCTCCTCATGGGCCTCGAGGACCTGGGATACCTGGTGCTCCGGTCGGACTCCCTGCGGCATCCGTTGGCTTCCCTGCGCCTGGACGATTTTCTCGAGGTGCTCTCCATCTTCCGGGGCGCCTTGCGCGCCCACTTTCTCCAGTTGGAGCTGCGGCGCGCCGAGACTCTCCGGAAGCGGCAGGCCTCCCGGATCGAACGGCAGGAGGAGGGGTTCCGGTACCTGATCGATCGGCTCGTGGACATCGTCCTGGTGGTGGACTACGACACCAACATCCGCTTCGTCAACGCCGCCACCGAGCGCTACCTGGGATACAAGCCGGAGCAGCTGGACGGCCGGAGCGTCCTGGAGCTGGTTCCCGCCGAGGACGTCAAGGCGATTCTCGAGGTGTTTCGGCGAAGCGTGTCGGGCGGTGAGGAGGGTGAGCATCTCAGGCTCCGCGCCTGCCACGCCGACGGCCGGATACGGGAGCTCGATTGCATCGTGCACCAGGCCCTGGCGGGCCTGGGCATGACGGGCATCGTCATGAGCTGCCACGATGTGACGGAGGTGGAAGAGGCCCGCAGAACCGCCGAGCGGGCCAGCCGGGCCCGGGAGCGCTTCCTGGCGATGATGAGCCATGAGGTTCGCACCCCCATGAACGGCGTGCTCGGGATGGCCAACCTGCTGGAGCACACGTCCCTGGACGGGGAACAACGGGACCTGGTGCAGACGATCCGCTCCAGTGCCGAGTCCCTGCTGACCGTGATCAACGAGGTGCTGGACTTTTCCCGGATCGAGTCCGGCATGGTGGAGGTGGAGCATGCGCCCTTCGAGCCCGTGCGCCTCGTCGAGGAAGCGGCCGCTGTGGTGGCGCCGCTGGCCGGCGACAAGGGACTGGCGCTGGAGCTGACCATCGACCCGGAGGTTCCGGCACGTTTTACGAACGACCCCATCCGCTTCCGCCAGGTGCTGATCAACCTCCTGAGCAACGCCGTCAAGTTCACGGAATCGGGCGGGATCGGGATCGAGCTGACCAAGGGGGAGCATTCCGATGGCCGCGCGGAGCTCAGGGTGCTGGTCACGGATACGGGCATCGGCATCGAGGGGGATCGCCTGGAGACCCTCTTTGATCCCTACGTCCAGGCTGATGCCTCGGTGGCGCGGCGCTTCGGGGGGACCGGGCTGGGACTGTCCATCAGCAAGCAGCTTTGCGAGCTGATGGGCGGCGGAATCAACGTGGAGAGCACTCCGGGCGAGGGGAGCACCTTTTCGTTCTGGGTGACCGGGGATGCCGCGGACGACCTCCCCTGGTGGAGCGAGCGGAGCTTCGAGGGGCTCGAGGGACGGCATGTCCTCCTGGTCTCGGGCGACGAGGGTCTCGTCGGGAGGTTGGGATCGTGGTTGGGGAGCTGGGGCGCCGGGACCGTCTCCGTGTCGTGCCCCGCCGAAGCCGTGGAGCTGATTTCGATCGGCGCTCCCCCCGACCTCGCGGTCGTCGATGCCAGGCCGTCCGAGGCCGGGGAGGCCGGGCTCCTGGAGCGCCTGCAAGAGGCCGGCATCCCCTCCCTGCTGGTGGCGGGAGGTCCTCCCGGGAACACGCCGGCGAAGGTCCCCCCGGGGGGCGCCGCAGCGATCCTGGCGCCGCCGGTTGGACCGTATCGCCTGCACGATCGCCTGGTCGATCTCCTGGCGGACGAGGCGGCGGCGGCTGCCGGCCCGGTGGCACCGCAGGAGAGGGATGGCCGGGCGGACCGCGCCTGCCGCGCCCTGGTGGCGGACGACAACCCCGTCAACCGGAAAGTCGCCGGCATGATGCTGCGGCAGATGGGTTGCCGGGTGGTGGAGGCGGTGGACGGTGAGCAGGCGCTCGAGAAGCTCGCCGCGGAGCCCTTCGATCTCGTGTTGATGGACGTGCACATGCCGCGGATGGACGGGCTCGAGGCGTGCCGGAGGATCCGGGAGAGCAACCGGTACGGCGCCCCGCGGATCATCGCCATGACGGCCCTGACGCTGCGCCGGGATATCGAGCGGTGCAAGGAGGCGGGGATGGACGGCTACGTCTCCAAGCCGCTGGAGATGAGGGAGCTTCGCTCGCTCGTCTCCGGTGATGCGGTCCTCGGCTTCGGGGAACCCGGCTCGGCTGCCGCCGGCATGGCCGGCGAGGACCCGGTGATCGACGAGGAGCGGCTGGGAGTGCTGGAGAAGGTGGGTGGCCAGGAGCTCGTGGAGAACATGGCCCGCCTTTTCGTCGACCACGCGCGCCGGAACATGAAGCTCCTGGACGCCGCCATGGAGGCCGCCGATTGGCGGACGGTGCGGGAGGCTGCCCATGCCCTCAAGGGGAGCGCGCTCAACCTCGGCCTGGCGCGGCTCGGCGGCGTGGCGCGGCGCCTGGAGACTCTGGCGGGGAAGGGGCCGGAGCGCTCCTCCGACGAAAAGCCCGGCGAGATGGCTGCTCTGGCAACCTCCCTTGCCAGCGAGCTGGACGCCGCCCTGGAAGCGCTGAAAGGGTTCGGATCCGGCGGGGAGGCGTGAAGCCGTTCGCTTGCGGGACGATTCACAACCCAGCGCGCTGTCCGGGCAGCGGGTTTCGGCATTTGCCGGATGTTCTGGTATCCTCGCTTCGAGGTCCCATGGGAGTGATGCCCGCATGCGCCTGAGATGGAACGAGCTGGTTCGGGCCCTTGAGCACAGGGGGGACGGTCAGTTCGCCGTCGATCCCGGCTCGGGGGTCGTGCGCTTCTTCGATGTTCACGACCTGGAGTCGGACGATCCCCTCGAGCTCCTGGACATGGAACGCTTCCTGATGGTCACGGCGGTTCCAGGCGGGACCATCGCGGAGTGGATCGAGATGTTCGCCGAGGATGTCGGCCGGCCTGATCTCGAGGAGGTCGCCCTGGAGAAGAGACCGCTCCGACGGCTCAAGGAGAGGCTGGCCGCGGAACCCGAGATCCTGGAACGGTGGAAGGCCGTCTACCGCGACCACCTTCGGGCAGAGGCCGAGGCCTGGGTGGAATCGGTCGGTCTCGAGCCCGAGAACCCCCCGCCCTGGCGCTGAGCGCGGTCCCGGCGTGCGGTGGAGGCCGGCAGGGGATGCCGGTCTGGGAGGTGTTCTTCGCGGCGGGCGCTCAGGAGCCCCGGCACATGGCGCCGAGAATCGACGACAGCAGTGTGCGGAGCTCCTCCTCGGGGTCCGGATAGAGGGGGGAGAGCGTCCGGTCGTTCATGGCGAGGAGAAGGCCGGACGGCGGGTTGAACAACGGCTCGAGGGCACCGGCGAGGAGCATCGTCCGGCGCAGGATCACGAGACCATCTCCTGGATGGAGACCGGGGCATCGGGATTCCGCCAGGGATCCGGCTTCCTGGAACCGTGCAAGCCGCCAAGTCTCGAGATCGAGGATCCGGTCCATCTCGGTGGTCCGGCGGTCGGCCATGGACGCCAGGACAGCCACCAGGCGGCAGAGGAGACGCCGCTCCTTCAGGGTCTCCGTCAGCAACCCGGCGAGATCGGTGGGTGAGAGCCTCGCCGGGCCCGCCTGGAGTCGGGATTCGAGCTCGTCCAGCCAGGCGGAGGTCTCCTCACGGAGCAGGCGGAAGATCAGGCCTTCCAGGGAGCCGAAGTACATGGATGCGGCACCCTGGCGCAACCCTGCGGCGCGGTCGAGCGCCTCGAGGGTCAGCTCCCCCGGGGGTTGGGAAAGGACCGCCTTCCGTGCCCCCTCGAGAATCGCCGACTGACGGTTGAGACGGTCCGTCCTGGCCCGCTCCCGGCGCTGCCGGTCGATCAGCTTCCCCATGGGGGCATCATAGCTCTTCGTGGGTCGCAGCGGCACCGTTTCAGCGCGGGCTCTTCCGTTCATCTTGCCCGGATTATTCATCAGACATCGTCGCGAAGGGCGGAAGGCGCTGTGGCTGGCGGTGCTCTCGCACGATTCGCGAGCGCAGGCGTGCTCACGGCACGTCGAGCGAGCGAATCGAGAAAGCGCCGCCAGGTGCGGTGCATTCCGCCCTGCAGCAGATGGATGATGAAGAATCCGGGCTAGGCATGTCGCTTGCAGGAGGGGAGAAGGGGTGTTTGAAGATGCGAGGAGACACCATTCGGCTGTGGCGACGGTGGCGGCACGAGGGTTCCGGGCCCCGGGGGCGGGGAATGGTCGCCGGTGGGAGGACCGGTCCGGGGCTTGCATCCAACTCCGCCCCGGGATCGAGTGTGTCCGGCCGGTGGGACATGGACGGACCGTGGCGGGGACCGGCGCGGCGGGAGCTTCCCGGTGTTTCGCAACGGTGTCCGGTAGGTCATGGAATGTTACGAGAGCGTAACATGCCTTCCGGGTGAGGCGGGGAGGTAATCGATGGCGCAACCTGCGGAACGGTCCTGGGATTTGGGGCCGGCGGAGTCTCAAACCGGGCGGTCACGCTACGCGGAGGCCGCCGGGGAGATCCTCGAACGGTGCCGGGGGGAGGGCCCGCCGAACTGCGTGGCCCGCTGTCCGCTCCACGTGGATGCCAGGGCGTACGTTCAGCTGGCCGGGGAAGGCCGGTTCCGGGAGGCCCTCCAGAAGGTGCGGGAGAAGCTCCCGTTCCCGGGTGTTCTGGGATACGTCTGCGCCCATCCCTGTGAGCTGCACTGCAAGCGGGTGGACGAGGACGAACCGGTCCGCATCCGTGACATCAAACGGTTCCTGGCGGAATGGGAGCCGGGGGGACCGGAGCACATCCTCGACCGCGAGCCGGACACGGGACGCATCGTGGCCGTGGTGGGCGCCGGACCCGCGGGCCTCCTGGCCGCTCACGACCTGTGCCGCCGCGGCCACCGGGTGATCCTCTTCGAGCGCGGGGGGGCCATCGGCGGCTGCCTGGTCGACAAGATACCGGAGTGGCGGTTGCCCCGCCGCGTGGTGGAGCGGGATCTGTCCATCATCGCGGCGCTGGGGATCGAGGTCCAAACCGGCGTCGAGGTCGGTCGCGATGTGGCTCTCGATGAGCTTGGCTCCTCCTTCGACGCCGTGGTCCTCCTGGTGGGGTATGCGGGCGCGAGGCGGCTGATGACCGGGAGCACCGGTCTTTCCGGGACGCATCTGAGGACCCTGCGAATCGACCCGCTTACCTGCGAGACCGGCCGGCCCGGTGTCTTCGCCGGCGGCGACGCCGTCAGTGGGCCCTCCAGCGTGATCACGGCCCTGGCGCTGGGCCGCCGTGCGGCCGAATCGGCCCACCGGTACCTGAGCGGGGAAGACCTTCGCAGCGGACGCGAGGATATCCTGCCGCCGCGCCTGCTGTGGACACTGGAGGTGAAGGAGAGCGAGCGCCGGCTCAGGGTCCGGCCGCCGGTCATGTTGGTCCCGGCCGTGGAGCCCATGACGGCCGATGATGTCCGGGAGGAGGCCGGCCGCTGCCTCGACTGCGAGTGCGGCCTGTGCGTGAAGGACTGCGAGTTCCTGGCCGCCTCCTGCGATTCGCCGAAGGAGCTGGCCCGGCGCGTGCTGGACCGCTTCGAAGATCCCGAGACCTTGAAGATGATCTACTCCTGCAACATCTGCTCCCTGTGCGGGACCGTCTGCCCCGAGGATCTGGACACCGGAGAGATGCTGCTCGAGGCCCGCAGGGAGGCGGTTCGCAGGGGACTCGGCCCGCTGCCGGTCCACAAGGGGATCGTGAGCTACTTCAACGCCGGCGTCTCCAGGACCTTCACCCTGCTCAAGAGCGAGCCGGGCCGCCGGCGTTCCCGGCGCCTGTTCTTCACCGGGTGCGCGCTGCCGGCCGTGGCTCCGGCCCACACACGAATGATCTACGAGGAGCTCCGGCGTCACTACCCGGGGACCGGCGTCATGATGTACTGCTGCGGCGCGCCGGTGGAGCTCCTGGGCATGGACGAGGCGTTCGAGAGGGCGCGGCAGGAGATCCTGCGACAGGCGGAGGCGGTCGGCGCGGAGGAGCTGATTCCGGCCTGTCCGGACTGCGCCCATACCCTCAGGGAGAGCCTGCCCGAGCTCAAGGTACGAACCGTGTGGGAGCTGCTCGCCGGCGTCTGGGAGCCACCCCGTCTGCGGGAGGGAGCCACCGTGGCGGTCCACGACTCGTGCAAGGCCCGCCACCAGCTCAAGGTGTGCGCCTCGGTGCGGCGGCTCCTGGAGGCGGGCGGCGCGGAGGTGGAAGAGATCGAGTACGACGGTGAGAAGGCCCGCTGCTGCGGTTTCGGAGGGATGATCTACCCCGTGGATCCGCAGCTCAGCCGGAAGATCACACAGCGGCGCGCCGGGGAGACCCCGGTGCCCATGGTCACCTACTGCGCTGGTTGCCGGATGGCGCTGGCCGGCGTGGGCAAGGAATCCATCCACATCCTGGACTTCCTGCTGGATCCCGATTGGACAGCGGCGGCCCGGAGGAAGCCGACGGGAGGCCTGGCCCGGTATCTCAACCGCCTGAGGACCAAGTGGGCCTTCAAGCGCCTGCGGCCGCTCGAGGAACGGTAAGGGAGGAGCCATGGACCCACGCATGGTGACCATCACGGTCAACGGGCAGGCACGGGCCGGGACCCGTCTGCTCGACGCTCTCCGCGGGTTGGGGCTGGACATCCCGACCCTTTGCCACGACGACCGCCTCACTCCGTACGGCGGCTGCCGGCTGTGCGTGGTGGAGCGGAAGGATGGCCGGGGAGGCCTCGTTCCCTCCTGTTCCACGCCCGTGCAGCGAGGCATGGTGATCGAGACCGACACGCCGGAGGTCATCGAATCCCGCCGCCGCAACCTTCAGCTCCTGGCGCTCAACCATCGGATGGAGTGTCCGGTGTGCGAGCGGAACGGGGATTGCCGGTTCCAGGAGCTGATCTACCTCCACGGCACCGGGCAGGAGCAGCTCCCCTTCGAACGGGTTCGCCGGCCGCGGGACGAGTCGTCGCCGGTGATAGTCCGCGACCCGGAGAAGTGCATCCTGTGCGGCAAGTGCGTCCGCCTGTGCGACGAGGTCCAGGGGGTCGCCGAGATCGGCCTGGTTGACCGGGGGCTCGAGGCGGCCGTCACCACGATGCTCGGCAGGCCGCTGGACTGCGAGTTCTGCGGGCAGTGCGTCAATGCCTGCCCGGTGGGCGCCCTGATTGCCACGCCGTACGTCAGCGACGTTCCCGCCTGGCTGCGCGAACACCGGACCACGGTCTGCTCGTGGTGCGCCTGTGGCTGCGAGATTGAGGTGGAGCTCTACCGCGGCCGGGTCGCCCGCGTGACCTCCCGGCCGGGGAGCGGGGTCAACGACGGCACCCTCTGCGTCAAGGGGTGGCTTGGCTGGGACGTGCTGTCGAGCCCCGAAAGGCTGACGCGGCCCATGGTGCGGCGCGGCGGCCGCCTGGAGGCGTCCACGTGGGAGGAGGCGCTGGCCGCCGCGACGGAGGCGGCCCGGAGAGCCGGGAGGGAGGGCCGCGGGCTCGCAGCCTTCGCCACCCCCAGGTTGACCAGCGAGGACGCCCTGTTGCTCCGGCACCTGATGGAGGATGGGCTCGGGAGCGACTGGATCAGCCTCGGACCGGAAGGGGGCGTCCGGGCCCTCCAGGAGGGCGTGACGCCGGTGTTCGGTGGTCCCTTCTCCACGGCGACCTTGCAGGACCTGGAGAGGGCGGACCTGGTCCTTGTGTTGCGGGGCGACCCCGGACGGACCCACCCGCTGGTGAAGAACATCCTGGTCCGCCGTTTCCGCCAGCGGGAGCTGTCCTTCGCCCTGGCCGCCACCTTCACCGGGGGCCTGGAGCGTCACGCCCGTCCCTTCCTCCGGCTGGCGCCGGGCGCAGAGCCGGCGCTGCTCCGCTTCCTCGGCCGCGAGTTGGCGTCGAGGGGCGTGCTGGACGGCGCCGTCGAGGGGTTTGCGGAGTGGTCCTCCTCCCTGGAGGAGTGTACGGCGGCCTGGGCCGCCGGTGTGACCGGTGTGCCGGAGACCGTGCTCCAGCGGCTCGCCGGCGCCGTGGCCGCGGCGGGGCGGGTCGCCGTGGTGGTGGTGACGGGTCATGGCCTTCCGGGTGACGAGGCAGAAACCGCGCGGGAGGCCGCCTCGCTGGTGGCGTCGCTGGGCGAGCGAGCGAAGTTGCTGGTCCTGGGAGAGAAGGCCAACCTCCAGGGATGTCTGGCCGCAGGCCTTGGCCGCAGGCCGCCGCACGAGATCCTGGAGGCGGCGCGGGCCGGCAAGGTGGGCTGGCTCTACCTGGTGGGCCAGGACCCAGCCGGTGCCTGGCCGCGTCATCTTCCCGCCCGCGAGGCGCTCGAGGGCGCCGGGTTCGTGGTGGTCCAGGATGCGTTCCTGACAGAGACCGCGCGGGCGGCCGACGTGGTGCTGCCCGCGGCGATCCTGATCGAGCGTGAGGGCACGGGGATCGGAGGGGACGGCGGCGTGCGCCGGTACACACGGATCGTCGATCCGCCGGGCTCGGCGCTCCAAGATGGAACGATCCTCCGCCGGCTGGCCGAACGCATGGCGATCGGGCTTCCCAGCGCCGAGCGGGTGGCGGCGGAGGCGGCCGCCCTGGCGGTGGCCGAGCGGCCTCCGGCCCGGCTCGGCCCTGCAGGCA